>CAJWGN010000307.1 GCA_913031035.1 uncultured Gammaproteobacteria bacterium | reverse complement strand
CGCCGGCTTGGCGCTCAGCTCAAGCATGATCTTTCAGTTCCTCCTGGCCAGCTAGGCGAATTTTTAGATCGTGCAAATAATGTGTGTAGTGAGGTCCTTAAAGAAGTGACAATCAATGCATTTGGTCATCTAGGAGATGGCAATGTCCATTACAACCTTTCGCCGCCTTTAGGCCAGGGAGATTTTTCGAGCCTAGATCATGAACTTTCCATAAAGTTAAGTCGATTGGCAACTATAATGGGTGGCAGTTTTGCTGCAGAGCACGGGCTTGGGCGTTCGAAAACTGCATTGGCAGATTGTTTGCGCGATCCAGTTGAGCGAAATTTCATGGAGCGTGTAAAGAAAGCATTGGACGTTGAAATGCAGCTTAATCCTGGTGTTTTGGTTTCCTCTAAAAACGCCGGTGAATAATACGCCGGGTAGGGTTCCCAGCGTATTTGGTTTAGGTCATAGAACCATGGTGTGGTGGGGTAGAATTCATGAGTTCGGTGATCCTATCAACATACAATAAATAGTAATATTAACGAAATAAGAGCTTAATTATCTTGGTTGGACCATCAAAAATAAAAATAACAGTCGTTGGGGCTGGGTATGTAGGGATGTCGCTCTCGGTTCTGCTGGCCCAGCACAACGATGTGACGGTGCTTGATATTAATGCTGCAAGAGTCGATAAAATTAACAATAAGCAATCCACGGTTGCCGATACAGAAATTGAATTATTCTTAGCCGAAAAATCATTGTCCTTGTCCGCTACATTGGATAAGCAAGTCGCCTATGAAGGTGCTAGCTTTATTGTCGTTGCAACGCCCACCAACTACGACACAGACACAAACCAGTTTGATACTAGCGCAGTGGGTGCTGTTGTTGGGGATGCCCTTAGCTTAAATCAGAGCGCGTTGGTGGTGATTAAATCAACGATTCCAGTGGGTCACACCAAATCCCTTCAAGAAAAATTCGAGACTGACCGGGTCATTTTCTCCCCTGAGTTCTTGAGAGAGGGTCAGGCGCTTAAGGATAATCTCTATCCATCACGGATCATTGTGGGCAGCCAGTGTGAGGCTGGAAAAGCGTTCGCTAATCTATTGGTGCAGGGTGCTGAGAAAAAAGATATTGAAACATTATTTATTCATTCAACAGAGGCCGAGGCAGTCAAGCTGTTCGCTAACACCTACCTAGCAATGCGTGTATCGTTTTTCAATGAGCTCGATTCTTATGCACTGGCCCATGACCTGGATACAAAGGGTATCATTAATGGCGTGTGCCTGGACGAGCGAATAGGAAAGGGTTACAACAACCCTTCCTTTGGGTACGGTGGATATTGCCTTCCCAAAGATACCAAACAGCTTTTGGCCAATTACAGCCAAGTGCCCCAGAATCTCATTCAAGCCATCGTAGATGCAAACAGTACCCGCAAAGATTTTTTAGCTGATCAGATTTTAATGAAAAGCCCGAAAACCGTAGGTATTTTTCGACTTGTAATGAAAGAGGGTTCTGATAATTTTCGCCAATCTTCTATTCAAGGCATTATGAAACGGCTCAAAGCCAAGGGTGCTGAAGTAATCATTTATGAGCCTGCTATGGAGGAAGTTACATTTTTTAATTCACGGGTGCTTCAGGATCTTGAAGCTTTTAAAGCCGAAGCGGATGTCATTATTGCTAACCGCTTCTCTGATGATATCGTTGATGTTGCTGATAAAGTCTTCACTCGGGACTTATTTGGGTGTGATTGACGCGTATTCGTACAGATGTGAATTCCTGCACTAAACTTATAATTCTATGGCCTATGGGCGGCATAGGCCCTATGTGTTTGTGGTAAGTCTCCGGTGTTGCCCATCGGTCGTTTGTTTATTTTAGACCGCAGTAGATTGGAGTCAAAGGCATGGCTTGGACATATTTTGTTGTTGGAAGTGGGTCTGTTGGCCGCCGCCACAGTACCAATTTGCAAAGTCTTGGAAAAAAAGTTGAACATTTGGCTTGGCGCGGATTTGACGCTGAGACATTCT
>CAJWGN010000306.1 GCA_913031035.1 uncultured Gammaproteobacteria bacterium | reverse complement strand
TTTAGCGTTTGGATTGACCTGCCGTCCGCAAGCTGATCCGCCATGAAGTCCATGGACCATGTATCGTTTGGCACGTCAGGCACCGCTAACGGCTCGGCTCAGAGACAGGCGTACCACCTTCTGCCTGCTTCAACACGGCCATGATCTGTGCGTCGCTAAATCGTCCATTCTTCATTATAAATCTCCTCAGATATCTTGCCGAGAAAATTCTAATTTTGAACACTACTAATTTTAGGGGGATTTACCATAGCTCTTTAGCCTGCACCGTGCCCACTACTTCAGCGTCATTAAGAGACACACCAATTCGTAATGGCAGCCCTTACTGAAGACTACCAACAGCATCACTGTCAAACTAAAACCCTAGCGCTCAGATAACCAAACACTCTTGTGATTCTACCGCATGTAGCGCATTTGAAACACGAAGAAGCCCCTGAACCGTCCAGAAAATAGCACCACAGAATACCGGCCAGGTGGCGCTTAAGGACAGCTTCAACAAACTGCCGCCGGTTATCTGGAACTGTCCCGCCACCGCTTGAGGCTTTTCGGATAGTAATGGTCCAGCCAATTGGTAGTGGTTGAGAGCATAACACTGCATATCGTGTCAACTCCTACATAAAATCTGACACCCCATGAAGCACGCAAATGCTGATATGAGAATCTCTAATTGATGGAACCGTCTAGGGCTTGAGGCAAGTAGATACTTCCTACTTAAAAGTTTCAAAAGAACCCCGAACATTCTCCAGAGGGTCATCCCAATCATTAACCTTGCTCTGTCGATGTAAGTGAACTGAATCGTACCAATAGCCACTATTGGGATTTTGCCCCCAACGCCAATCACATGAAGAGGCCAACAAAACATGCGCTTTTTTTCCTAGTGCTCCAGCTAAATGGATGGTTAAGTTAGAAATTGAGACAACCCTATCACAGGCCATAATAAGTGCCGCCAAACCATCTATGTCATTTTTGTTATCAATCTCCGGCACCTGAATAACTTCGATACCATTTTCTTCCTTTAAACAATCCAACTCATCACTCACATCACCATATTGTAAATTGACAAATTTTACTTTGGGCGCGTTCAGTTCTTTCGCAAGTTGAGTGAGAGTTATCGCTTTTGCTTCAGCGCCCAATCTAGGCTTTGTTGAATGCCAGCTGATGCCAATCAGTATTTCTGACTGATTGGAAAGCAATTTCTCTCTCAAATGTCTGGCTCTCACCTCGCTTGCGGACAGCCAGCCCTGTGATGCGGATTTGAAACTTTCAACAGTTTGGCGAAAATGCAGCGGCAAAGATCCAAAAGGGATGTGAGCGTCAAATTCATTTTTTAAAATGACCTTATTGCGCGGCTGGAACTCTATATCGCTTGGAAAAGAGCGCTTAAAAAGAGGAATAAGGCGCTCGTCTATCTGCACTATTAGCTTGGAACATAGCGCGTGTAGGTCTGGAATAATTGAAGCGAACATGATTTCGTCGCCAATTCCTTGTTCGGCCCACAATAAAACTCTTTGCCCACGGCCGTAACGCCAAACTGGTTTGCTCGTTGATATGTACTTCCCGATCTCTTCCGTTGCTTTCCAACGCCACTCATACTCTGACCAACCATTTTGGAAGTCCCCTTTGACAAGGTATGCTAGGGATTGGTTCCAATGAGCCAGAGCATACTCAGGGTTGATTTGGAGAGCTCGATGATAAGCCTCTATTGCTGCGTCTAGATCACCAATATGCCTATAGGCATTACCGATATTGTTATAAAACTCAGCAAGACCTGAGTTAAAACTAATAGCCAGGTTGAAATTTTCTATCGCTGAGGTTAAGTCACCGCCAACCTGGAGGGCAATTGCCAAGTTATTGTAGAACTCAGCAGTATCAGGTTTAATCGCAATTGCCTGTTTGTAGCTTTCTATTGCTGCTTCATATTCGCCAAGATCACGCAGGATATAGCCTAGACTGTTAAAGGCTTCGGCATAGTCAGGATTAATAAAAATTGCCTGTTTGTAATTTTCGATTGCTGCATCCCGATCGCCATTAATTTCCAAAATATTGGCCA
>CAJWGN010000305.1 GCA_913031035.1 uncultured Gammaproteobacteria bacterium | reverse complement strand
AGAAGCTACTTTAGCCGCTAGGTCACGAGTTGGACGAAGGCCGCGAAAAGGTTTAATTAATTTCATTTATCAGGTCCAAAATAGAATTTTAGTCAATCTAAGGTTATTTTTTACCAAAAATATGCTCGCCACCCCAGTCATCTGGTGGCGGGTATCTTTGGAAGTAGTTTATTCTTTCAAGAAAAACTATAGGTACTACAGCATTGTCGCATGAGGTAAGCAATTGAGAAAACAATCTCTCTGCAAGGTCCCAGTTTTTAATCCGGCAAGCCTGCAACGCCCCTGAAAACGCGGCAGCCACTGCTAATTTAGCTGCAGACAGCTCTCCTGGCACGCCTAATAACTCAGGGATCTTTATTGCATAACTTTCCCCAGCGACGCAAACCTCGTCGAGCTCCGTAATGCAAAAGCCCGATGCTGCGTCTTTACTTGCTTCACCAACAATATTGGTAACGTTATACAACCACTTCAGCCTTTTAAGTCTAGCTGACAAGTTAACGGCGTCTCCGATCACAGAGTAATTCAATCGATTACTGGATTCGAGGTTGCCAGCGACAACCGAGCTGTGTCGACACCTGCACAGGCACTCAAGCGCAAATCGGCTGTTTCCATCGCTTTTACAATCTCCAGCGTCGCCAACATGGCATTTCTCGCATCAAGATCAGACTGTATTGCCGCGCCAAAAAGGGCACATATCCGGATTTGTCGCTATAATTTGCAGCGACACCCAAGGCAGCGCCATCAAATCCACGAAGAACATTGAACCGGCTAAAGTCAAGATTACCGGAAATCGTCAGAGAATCGTTTAGCCCCAGCTGATATAGCTTTCTAGCAGTTAGCGCTGCCTTGGCAAAAGTAGACTCCAACTAATGAAAATCATTTATGCCTCTGGGAAGGTTTGACTACTGGCCGACCCCAAGGCTGAGTGCATAAAACTCATCAGCACTCTAGAAAGAGGTCAAAAAATGGAGAGCCGTCACAGGCAAAACCTTTTTAATATTTGCAAATAAAATCATAGTAGATATTAATCGGCGAGAGCGGTTTTAGAATACCAATGCTTCGGAAGTCAATTGTAAACCACACCGCTAACTTTACGGCATGACGGCAGCGGCTGCCTCAGCAATGCACGGTTGGAAAAGTTTGGCGCATTAGCTAGACAGCCAGGGGTGCAAACCCTTTTTAATTTGATCACTAGTGAAACCGCGACTGGTCAAAAACCGCATTAACCTGCGGTGCTCTTTGCTGCCAAAAGGAAGCGATTCCATCCCCCTTAGCTTTTTCATGACCAGTGTCTCAATCATCTCATCCCAGCCATCATCAACTGCTAGATACTGAAAGATAGTGTGCTCACTTACTCGACGGCTCGCTAGATCCGCTTTGATATGTAAAAAGCCAAAGCCCCTAGATCGACGATAACGAACATAGGACTCAGCAAACCGATCATCTGATTGAAGATTTTCATCCTGCAGGGTCTTTATGATGGCGGTTAGATGTTCGGGCGCTGTATCAGGAAACTTTTTTATTAGTTTTTGAGACAGCTCGAAGAAAGAGTGTTCTCGGCGAGCCAAGAAATCCATGGCGGCTCGCCTGAGAACGGGGACATCACTAGGAGTGTGATTCTTTTGTATGGGACTCTACTTAATTTTATCTACTATCTTTATTTTGCGTCTGCAAGAGCAGCAGCATCATCATCGTTTGCCGGCTCCGACTCTGCCGCATTTTCTGCATCACCACCACCCAAAAGCTGAGCACGGATCTGCTTCTCGACTTCTTCAGCAATGGCAGGGTTATCTTTCAGGAACACCGACACATTCTTTTTGCCTTGGCCTATCTTCTCACCCTTATAAGCATACCAAGCACCGGACTTTTCTATTAAACCTTGCTTAACACCAAGGTCTATAACCTCGCCCATGTGGTGGATGCCTTTCCCGTACATAATTTGAAATTCTGTTTGTCTAAAAGGTGGCGCGACTTTGTTCTTTACAACCTTCACACGGGTCTCGTTACCTACGACTTCATCGCCTTCCTTGATAGAACCAATACGGCGAATATCTAAACGCACAG
>CAJWGN010000304.1 GCA_913031035.1 uncultured Gammaproteobacteria bacterium | reverse complement strand
TAAAAGGCTATGGCGTTAACTATGTTCGAAATATCACAGATATCGATGACAAAATCCTAGCAAGAGCCGCTCAAAACGGTGAGTTGTTTTCGGATCTAACCGATAGATTTATTGCTGCGATGCACGAAGATGAGCGATCGCTTTCTATTTTGCCGCCAGACCAAGAGCCCCGGGCGACAGGTCATATCGAAGAAATTATCCAAATGATTGAGGTGCTCATATCGAAAGATGCTGCCTACAAAGCAGACAACGGTGATGTTTATTTCTCGGTCTTGAGTTTTCAGGACTACGGGAAATTGTCGAAAAAGAAACTTGATGAATTGCTAGATGGTGCCCGGGTCGATATTGGTGAATTGAAGCGAGACCCCCGAGATTTTGTCCTGTGGAAAGCATCCCCAGATGACGGTGTGGGTTGGGATTCGCCATGGGGCTATGGTCGGCCAGGCTGGCATATAGAATGTTCAGCAATGTCCACGTGTGCATTAGGGAATAATTTTGATATCCACGGGGGCGGGTCAGATCTACTTTTCCCGCATCATGAGAATGAAATTGCCCAATCTGAAGCTGCAACTGGCGAGAAATTTGCCAATCTTTGGATGCACAATGGCCCACTGAGGGTGGATAGCGTAAAAATGTCTAAGTCATTGGACAACTTCTTCACTGTTAGAGAAGTGTTGAAGAAATACGACGCAGAGGTTGTCCGGCATTTGTTGATCGCGAGTCACTACCGCAGTCCGATCAACTACTCAGAGTTAAGCCTACAGCAGTCCACTGCTGCGCTAGAGCGTCTTTACATAGGGCTTCAAGGCGTAGACATAGAAACGGCTAAATCGCTTACCAATAGTCGATTTGAGAAAGCTTTTTACAAGGCAATGGATGATGATTTTAATACAGCAGAAGCCTTTGGTGTGTTGTTTGACTTGGTTAAAGAGTTAAACAAAGAAAAGTCAGCGGGCACTGAGTTGGCAGGCCAGTTAGGCGCTTTATTGGTAAAGCTCGGTGCAACCTTGGGAGTGCTTCAGCAAAAGCCAGAAGAATTCTTACAGGCCAGCGTGGACAACGACGTGAATGCTGAAGAAGTAGAAGGGCTGATAATGGCTAGAAAACAGGCTAGGGTTGATAAAAACTGGGCCAAGGCTGATGAGATACGTGATAAATTAGCGCAATTGAAGGTGGTTGTTGAAGATGGTGCTGACGGCAGTAGCTGGCGGATAGAGCGTTAAAGTCAATTAATATGCTTAAGTTGAAGAAATTATTGCTTAGTGCTCATTCTTGGATTGACTGACAAAGATGACGCGAGTATTATGCCGTCCACTTGAAATGCACACGGCAAGCGTGTGTTGGAGAGGTGAAAATCGGGGTATAGCGCAGTCTGGTAGCGCGCTTGCTTTGGGAGCAAGATGTCGGGAGTTCAAATCTCTCTACCCCGACCAATTTCACTTTCCTCTTTTGTTGAAAGCTGGATGGTTTATGGTGACTGTAGCTCAGCTGGTAGAGCCCTGGACTGTGACTCCGGTGGTCGCGGGTTCGAACCCCGTCAGTCACCCCATTATCTCTTTATCCAAATACCGCGAACGAAGTAAAAATAAGCTGGAAAAGTCTATTTCTCTCTCCAATTCGACGATGCTGATAGACTTTCACTATGTCTGAGCAAAAAGCTAAAGCCATCAATGGTAAATCCACACCACCACCTTTTCTAATTGCAGATTCATCCAGCATATTGGAAGGTTCAAAGACAGGATCGCTAGATCGTTTGTCTAGAATCTATCGTCGGCTTAATGACGTGATTGCAGGCATGTACACCGGAGTAGGCTGTGCCGGAACTCTGCACGAACATCATGGCTGCGACGAACAAGCAAAGATTAGTAAGTAAACGATCAAAACAATTCCATCTAGAATTGCACTACTCATGGTCAGCTAGAAGAATTCGTGTAGAATACACGCCGATTCAGCAGGGCCTATCGCTCAGCTAGACATCCGCGCCCGTAGCTCAACCGGATAGAGCACCGGCCTTCTAAGCCGGGGGTTCCAGGTTCGAGTCCTGGCGGGCGCACCATAATATTTTAAAAACAATGAGTTATGCCAATAAAA
>CAJWGN010000303.1 GCA_913031035.1 uncultured Gammaproteobacteria bacterium | reverse complement strand
CCGCCCGCCAACCTTAGGGGGGGCACCTCCTTGCACAAGGATCGTTCTATCTCACCCCTATTGATGCTGGTTTGAACGAAAGATTAGTTATTCCTGAGAACAAGACTATGACACTACTGATATCTACCTTCTTCACCTAGTGTTTATTCGGTTTGCAGGGGATTCTTATGGGAAGGTTACTGATGCCAACTGGCATGTTTATATCAGTGTATTCGAGAGTATAAGTATAAGAGACGGGGTACTTCTGTGGCGAACGTAATAGAAAAATCGATCAGGACAGCCGTAACAACCGCCGCAGGTGTTGACAGAAGAAGGAATAAAATGGGAAAAATTAAAGCGTTTTAGACGTTTTTTTATTCTGTTTCCAATTAATTTAAGAGTAGTTTTTTACAGGGTGCCTCTGCCATCCTGCCATATGAATCTGCTAACTTTTATATGGCAAAAAGATATTACGCACGCACGCTCATCAGCTTCAGGCTTGGCCTCTTAGTATTCTACGAAGCACTTTGTCGCCTACGGGTTCATCTATGTGGTTGGTCATTAACGATTTTCTGCTAGCTGGGCAATGCTGCTGGAAATAGAGCACTTACCTTTGGCGACATTCCACTTGGACATTCTGAGAACTTTGGCATGCTCGGTTTCTTGCCGAGCTTAGCCAGTGACTTCCTAGTGGTGATCTTATTAGCGATCACAGCCAAGACCATATTAAGAACAAACGATTAAGTGACAGAAAAAGGGTAGAGTTTTCATCATGTTTCGACAGAAAAGTTGGTGCGATTTATTTGATCAAAGAGCACACATTTAATTGATATAGGTGTAATTGAATCGTATGCTCATTCTTAACATCAAAAATGATGTTTAAATTAATTTTAAATATGGGGAATAACATGAAATACGTCATAACAATAATGTTAACAATGGTAATTTCTTCGTTTGCGTTTGCAGATCATCACGCTCTTACTCTTGAGGCGCGTCAAGCTAGGACAGAGCTTACAATCACTTCTCTTGATCTCGGCGATGAGGTTAGCGTTATAACTGCAGAAGCGGATATGGGGGAATATGGGAAGACTTATGTCAGTTATCATCTAACATATAACCGCGATGGAAGTGGTGGCAACTATACGGTTCAAGGTAGAGGATATGTTGATGAGAATACTATTTTTTCAGGTTCTGGAGCAGGCACTTGGGTTAGAGACGGTCATCTGGTTGTTATGACAGGAATAGTAAACGTATCTGATGGCTCGCAAAACCTAGATAAGATTATTGTTAACCCTCTAGAACGCACGCTCACTCTTGACGTTTATGCTCTCGACTAGACTGGACATAACGCCAATTTAGTAGCTCGGAGCGAATTTAATTCGCCTCTGGGCTTTGCTGAATTAGAATTTGACGATACCAAGTTTTTGGCAGGGCAAGGTTATGCCAGCGGCCAGCACAATCTCGGAGTTATTTACGAAATAGGAGGTTTTCTCGATTTAGGCAGTTAACTTGTCCTTATCAGCTATGGAGTTGAGGCGCCCCAATAGCACGAAACATGGCAAATGCCGTGGTGCTTGGAGTGAATTCAAAAAAGGAGACGGTAGTAGGTAGGAAAGTACGAAAATTGCCTGTAGTAAACTCGGTATAAGAGTATTTCGTTTAAGCGAAAAGAGGTCGGCTGAGAAGCCTCTGGGTTCGCGAGGCAGGTAGCGACAAAGACACTGCAAAGCAATGCCCGCAGGGCAGGCTTTTTGGCCTGGCCAAAAAAAGAATCTATCGATCTCTTTCCGGTATTAAACAACCAGCACTAAACAACCAGCACTACACAGCCAACACTACAAAAAAAGCGCCTTCCTAAATCTCTAGCCTAACTCCCTCTAAGAAACCACGGCCTCCCCCTTGACACAAAGGTCACCAGCCTCATTTTTTATCCAAAGCTCGCATTTTCCATCCTCATTCGGGGTCATTCCGCACACCGTAAAATCAGCCCCGTCAAACACCGGGCTGACCGCTTTAAATTCAAAGCTGTACACTTCTTTTGCCGGATATTGCTTAGCAATCAACTCCAACAAGTAGGTTGCTAGCAGAGGTCCATGGACAATCAGTCCTGGATAGCCTTCAACTTGAGTAGCGTAGTCGCGGTCATAGTGAATTCGGTGGCCGTTTAAAGTCAGTGCCGAGTAGCGAAACAAGAGCACCGGATCTGGG
>CAJWGN010000302.1 GCA_913031035.1 uncultured Gammaproteobacteria bacterium | reverse complement strand
CTGCCTAGGCTAGCGATACGCTGTCGGCATGGCCACACCGATATAAATATTCCCGCATCGGCCTTTTATTAGTAAAACACCGCTATTCGATATAACGACACCTCTAAAAATGAAACTACTTCTACAATTTACGCTTAATGCGACTCTAGCATCTATGGCAATCTCAGCCAGCGACGGGGAAAAGGCGGGCGACAGCGCCTCATTCGATGGTCTCGAAGCCTTTCATAAGACGTCCTGACATGCCGAAAATCAGGCAGTTGTGATTCTTTCCCACGCCGTCGGCACCAAACTATCCCTTTAATTGACAGTTGAGCCATCACGTTAAGGGACCCTTGTTAGTGCCAGCAGGTGCAAAAATTCAAGCCATTGGGGCTTTTGAGAACTCTAGTCGGAGTCAATATAACCCTGACCTTGACTCAGAAATATTTTGGGGAGAGCAGAGCAGGCAAGAGGTTTTCATGGGCTGTACTCGTTGAAAAATGCTAACCAGAACGGATTTGACTAACAATAGCCCGCTTTAGAACGACTGAAGCTGGCAGTGGGTTACATCTGGCCTGCTTCAGCTCGCCTTGGCACGAATCTCATCCATCCCTATGAGCATTCTGTTATGTAAAATATCACTGCCCCAAAAACTTTCTCCCGCGCCTTGGCGCAACTGTTAAGCAGCACCAGCTTCGACAACCTTATGGATGATGTGGCCCACGGCTATGCCCACAGCAATGGCGCACATCACTACGCTACCGACGGCGAAGAGCCCCTAGTTGTTATGATTCACGGCTTTTGTGATTTTGGGTTGACATGGGGTTATTAAATGCAAGGACGAGGACAGTACTACGAGGTTGTTGTCACCGATCAGCGCGACTACAACATCAGCGATAAGCCGGTTAGAAACGAAACTACAGTATATGTTATCTCGTATCAGACATTGCTTCTGTGATAAAACATTTTGGCGAAGAAAAGGCGATAGTTGTTGGTCATGATTGGGGAGGTTCAATTTTTGGTAATTTGCCTTCGCTTTTCCTCAAATGATGGATAACTTAGTCAATCTAAACTTGCCTCATCCAAACGGTATTGCTCGAGAGATGATCAGCAATACTGATCAACCAGATAACAGTAACTATGCAAGAACATTCATCGAAGGCTCCCCCATCAGAGCCAGACATCTTTTTTAGCGGCCCAAGAAATGCTGAGACGCTTTCTAACTGGGTGTCTGATCACGAAATAAGACATCGCTACATCGTGGCTTTTGCACAGTCCAGTTTCAATGGAATACTGGCCAACTACAAAAAACTACCCAAGTGGCGATCGCAGCTCCGCACCGGCTCGCACCGCCTCTAAACTCAACTCAACTCAACTCAATGTGCCATTGTTAGTTTTTCACGGCTTACAAAGTACAGCCCTGCATTACGATGGCCTCAATAATACTTGGGACTGGAACGATGCCGATACCACGATTGTCTCTGCCCCTACTGCCAATCACTTCGTCCAGCAGGATGCCCCTGAGCTAGTCACATCTAACTTGAAATGGTGGCTACGAACTCGAAATTAGCCCCAAGTAGGCTCGCAAATTGGTTGCCAGGGCTAAATGCTGAATCGGTTGCTAGGCGCAGCCGCTTCAGCAGTTTCTAAAAGACTTGCCAGAAGTACTGCTAAGGTCAAAATTCACCACCTCAGCCAAAAGTAGCGTGTATATAATGCGATACGCAGCTTATGAACACTGTGCAGATAAAATTTCTCAAACTCCACGTGAACTACACAACACTTAGCAGCCCGCCGATTACTGCGGTGCAGGCTAATTAAATTGGCTCATCACTGAAAAAAGCTGGAAGTTATTTCTCACAATCAAACTTAGCGCAAGATCCTCGCCAAATCTCCAGCATTAGCAAACAGCTTTTTCTAGAAGGGCCGATCCGCTTTAAGCAGTTTCCATATTACGCTGATAGGTTTTTGACCAAGAAAACCAGCCGAAAAAAATAATGACTATATACAAAGCAAACAGTATTGCAGTGAAATAAAGTTCGCGATCTATATAGAGATAAATTGAAACGGAATCGATCACAAGCCAGTAAATCCAATTTTCCAATACCTTGCGGGCAACCATAACCGTAGTGACAACGCTTGCCCATGTTGTAAATGAATCTAAGTACGGTAATTTAGCTTCTGTTCCAGAATTCAGCAGGTAGCCTGATATTAGAGTCAACATGGCAATAAGAGCCAGAACTAATGAATGCTTTCGCATGCTCCACATAGAAACCTGTAAGCCCGTCG
>CAJWGN010000301.1 GCA_913031035.1 uncultured Gammaproteobacteria bacterium | reverse complement strand
AAAGCATTGAGAAGAGATTTAACGTTCTCACGTCCAACCCATACGGTCGGAATTCCATCGCAAGTTGTTTGCTCTGCTAGAATCTTCCCAGCAAAATCACGCCGAATTTGACTAAGCAAATTTTCGCTTTGGGAGTTTTCTACTATGTTATGGGCCGGTTCTGACATTTTTCATTTTTCTTGATTTAGTTTTTATAATCGATGTTTTTCTTTAATTCAAAAATTCAAACTTACTCAAACATCATCCGGGGATCGCAATTCGGTAGCGTTAATACGCTCACTATGTTTAACCTCTCGTTGAATTGGTTTAGCTTCTTTTTGAATTATGCCTTGATCGTTAATGACCCAACTTAACGGCCTTCGTTCTCGGCCGATGTTTTCCTGTAGCAAAATAAGCCCTTCTAATAATGCCTCGGGCCGAGGTGGACAGCCTGAAACATAGACATCTACTGGCAAGAATTTATCAACACCCTGAACGACTGAATAGATGTCGTACATGCCGCCAGAATTAGCACAGGAGCCCATTGAAATAACCCACTTAGGCTCAAGTAATTGCTCATGAAGTAACTTAACCACGGGCGCCATCTTACGAAATACTGTTCCAGCAATAACTATCATGTCCGCTTGCCTAGGGGTTCCCCTAATCACCTCAGCACCAAAGCGCGCCAAATCGTGACGAGAAGTAAATGCTGTAGCCATCTCTACATAACAACAAGACAGACCAAAATTGAACGGCCAAATTGAATTTTTTCGGCCCCAAGCGATCATATCTTCAAGATTTACCATCATCACATTGCGGCGGATAAACTCTTCGTAAGAGCTTCCTCCCGGCTGTACAGATGATGCATCATCGGTTGATTGCAACTCCCAAGTCATAGGGTAAATTCCTTTCTATTGGTAACGCCGCCAGGGCCAACCATTGTCTTAAGCTCTCGTTTCTGTGTTTGCGTCCGCCAGTCTAGCGCGCCAATTCGCCAAAGGTAGAAAAGCGCGGCAAGTAGAATCCCAATAAAAATTGTTATTTCTATAAAGCCAGGCCAGCCCGCCTGCCTAACAGCGACCGCCCATGAAAAAAGGAATACGACCTCGAGGTCAAAAACAATGAAGAGAATAGCAGAGAGGTAGAAATGGACGGATATCCGAAATTGAGCGCTGCCAACGGATACGATCCCCGATTCAAAGGGTATATCTTTGTAGGGCCGAGAGATTCGCTGCCCCAGAAAATAAGACAGGCCTAGCATGGTGGCTACGACGGCGAGCACCAATGCCACATAGAACAAGAACGGACGCAGGTCGTTCAAGAATTCGCTTGTTACTTCCAAGTCTTCAACTCCATCTTCAAACTTTCACATGGTTCAGTGAACGTAAGTACCAATTTCTAGAAATGTTACGTTTACCAAGCCCCATTCAGCTTAGCTCACGTTCACACTTATCCAAATTTCTAAAATTTGGGCTAGCTCGTCTTATTTTTGCCTTTTAAACCCTAATACTCACCCTTTGCTGGCTGTAAAACGCAAGAGTGTACAACTGAGCACGCACGGTCTAATGAAAGACCTTGAGCTAGTGCTAAAGTTTGATCGGATCGAAAGTCTTGTAGCGAGAGAGTAAATTGGAGAATTAGCCTAAAAAGACGTCGCACTAGCAGCATTGGCTTTTGAGCCAATGAAGTTTGGAGAATGAAGCGAAGTTTTTTGGCACTACCCATATAGCATAATCACTCTGCAATGGGAGCCCTTTAAACTGGCAATTTTTGCAATGTTCGAAACACACTGCATGAAGCAAATTGTTCGTCAGATTAGAGACTACGGCTCTTATTTCTGGCACAAAAGTTCTGTACCAACTTTTATTTATTCTGATCTTACAACTGTCTAAATATTAACAGCAAAGGTGTCTTGCTATTGAGTCTTGATAGTTACATGGATAGATCGGGAATGGCAAGTAGTTTGTGGCTAAAAACCGGACCGTCTCTATTGCGTTAGAAACTTCGTTCGTCTAACGATCAGACTGGACGCCTTTCCAGTTTTCGTAATACTCCAAGCTAACCATATGGTTAAGCTCTTTAAACTCTTCGCTCTTTTGCTGAAGATTAGCCTTCATCACATCACCAACCGATAGCAAGCCAATATACTCACCGTCTTCTTCAATTAGAAGGTGGCGAATTCGACGACCAAGGAATTTGTCGTATAACTGAAAAGCCTGCTCGTCAACGTTTGCAGAAATTAAATCGACACTCATATTATCGCTGAGTTTTGCAGTTTTAGGATTAAAACCATCTTCCAGAGCTCTAAACATAAGATCTCGCTCAGTCCAGATACCTACGATTTTTTCGTCATCAACAATCACAATGGCGCCCACTTTGTTTTGAGTCATTACAGTAAGGGCTTGATGGACTG
>CAJWGN010000300.1 GCA_913031035.1 uncultured Gammaproteobacteria bacterium | reverse complement strand
AAAAGGGAAACATTAGCTGACATCCTTTTTGCATCGAAGGGTGCATTCAATAATCTCCTGGCAAAACGATCAGAAGTCTATCTCCTGCGAGGTCAAAATCCATCTGTTGCCTATCATCTTGACGCTCAAAACGTTTCAAGAATATTGGTTGCAGCTATGGCAGAACTTAGGCCAAATGATATTATCTACGTAGCGGATCGCCCAATAATCTCGTTCTCGAGAACTTTAGCTGAAATCCTTCCACTCAGAATTCTGCTACGTGATATTAAGAAAAATAATATTCCGTAGCCTCTGAAGTATAGCCAGACCCACTGTTTTTGGTAGACACCACGAGTGGAACTAAATGCATGCATTCAATTTAAAAAATGACAGGCGATTGTTAGAGTTTATGTTTTGGGTGGTGTTTGTTGTGGTTAAGTTCTCATCTGGGGCTAGAACCCTAGTACTCATGACATCAGCGGCGGGCGGGCTGGTGTTGCTGTAAAGTAGATTGATGAGTGTTGACTATGACTAAATATTTCAAGGCATTGCTCTTGCCAAACTTACGAACTGCAATTTTTCTAACGTGGACCTTCTTTGTCTGGGAATCCTCACTCCACTTCCGCAAGCGGTTGATGTGCCTGGGACAGGCAAGTGGCACCACTTTGTCGCTTTTGCAGCGTTGACGTATCCATTAATTGTCGCAAGTCGAAGGTATTGGATTTTGATTATTATAATTGGGTTTTCGTTTGGAGCTTTAATCAAAATTATTCAACCTTATGTAAATATGGTCAGCAATTTTTATGATTTCACTGCAGATGCATTTGGTGTTTTGATTAGGTTTTCTCTTGGACTGGTTGTGCATAATTTGAAATTAAAGGCTGCAGTCTTGGATGATAGTTAGTCGACTTGTGACGCTCCCAAGTGGCCCGAAAGTCGATTTTATGTTTGCGAGGGCTCATTTTGAACATCCCTATTGATTTCTATTTAAGAAATACGACGATTACGCATTTTTTTAGCAACGGTTAAACCCGTTAAATAGGCTGCAATAAATAAAACTGTGAATGCCAAAGCAGCGAGTGCTGCGTTATGGCTATCTGTTGCAAAAATAACCCCTGCACTCATCGGACTAACGATGAGGGGTAACATCAAGACTGTTGCAAGAGGATTTGCAATCATACGCCGGTTGCGCCCTAACAATACAATTTCGACGCCGCGCATCATGAGTTGATGAAAGTGCAAACGGTCTGGCTGGAAAATAGCTTTCCCTTTACTAAAACGGCGCACTATCGCTAAGATAGTGTCTGCTACTGGCCAGAAGAAAATGAGTAGAATCGCCCAAGGTGTAACAGCTTCAGTATTCCACAATATTGAAATAGATATCCAGGAGAGCATATGCCCTATTGAGTAGGATCCAGCATCTCCTAAAAAAATTCTCGCAAAAGGAAAATTAAGTAATAAAAAACCAGAAATGGCGGCTACCAATAATATCAAGACATCGCGGTGTGTATAAAGCTCAACACTATTTGCAATCGTTGCTAAAGCAATTGCAGAAGAGATAGCTGTGATAGCGGCAAGGCCGTTTAGTCCGTCTATAAGATTGAATGCATGGCTGATACTAACTGTCAAAAAGATAGAAAATAGCATTGCAAATGGTACCCATTGCACGGCAAGGTTTAGTCCTGGAAAGTCCGCTCGAGGTAGCCACTCTCCAAATACTATTATAAATACGGCACCTGACAATGCTGCCGCTAAAATACGCACCCTAGGGCGCATGTGAACGCCCAAGTCTTCGGATAACCCGATAAGAGCAACGGGTGAGACGCTTAGCAATAGTTTCAGTAGGAAGTTTGCTTCAGGCATTTCCGATGATTGGAATATAGCGCCTAAAAATAGTGAAAAAATTATGAGTAGCGAACCCATTCGTGGAACTTGCGTTGCGTGTGCTGACTGCACAGCTTTTACATCGTTCCGCGCGGGCTTCAATAAACGCTTAGAAATTTTGATTGTTAAAAAGCCGATCAGTAGCGAACTGAAAAAGGCAATTAAAATAATTATGATCAAGCTATCAAACATGTCTTCCAAGTTTTGTTTCTTAAAGCCTAACGTCTTAGGCTTGTTGCAGATATTGTGGATGCTGGTACCTAGATCGTCTACTAACTGATTTTTTATCTGACAGTAAACCGAAAAGACCTCATGTGTGTTCCTCTCTTGATTGGATGTTGTTCCCAACGTTGTTTCTAAATATCAGATTGTTAACTTTCTTTTTGTGCCCGTTTTTGGTGTTTACATAGCCATAGGAAGCTGACCTTTTCAAGGTAATCCCCCCTAAAATTAGTGGTGTTCAAAAGCTGAATTTTCTTAGCAAGATATCTCAGGAGATTTTTGATGAAGACAGCACGATTTAGCGACGCATAGATCATGGGCATTTTGAAGCAAGCGGAGGGCGGCATGCCGGTCTCTG
>CAJWGN010000299.1 GCA_913031035.1 uncultured Gammaproteobacteria bacterium | reverse complement strand
AAGAAACGATTCTTGGTACTGTTAAAAACATTCTTCCCGAAGGCGTCAAGGTGACCTCCATTAGGCAGAGCGATGCGCTGGGTCTTGGGCATGCGGTGCTTTGTGCAAAACATCTTCTCAATAATGAGCCCTTCGCGGTACTGCTACCCGATGTGCTGGTACTAGACAAACAGGCAAGGGGTAAAAACGTCAGCTTTGCTAAGCTGGTAAACGCTTGGAATGACACAGGCATTGGTCAGATTATGGTCGAATGTGTTGAGCCAGATGCCGTGGAAAACTATGGCATCGCCGATCTAAACGCTGAGTTAGCGGAGCCCTTTAAAAGCATCAAGCTCAGGGGCCTGGTCGAGAAGCCCTCCCCAGAGGATGCGCCCTCCAACCTGGCGGTCCTTGGGCGTTATGTGCTGCCCAATAGCATCCTTGATCTGTTGGAAAATACAGGCGTAGGTGTCGGTGGTGAGATTCAGCTGACTGATGCGTTGGATGAGCTTTTAAAAATTGAAGGCCTGAACGCCTTTGAGACCGATGCGGCGACCTTTGACTGCGGCAACAAGCAAGGCTTTTTGGGTGCCAATGTCGCGGTGGGTATGCAGGACCCCAAGATTAAGGCGTACTTGAAGGACTTGATTGAGAGTTCTGATGCTTAGGTCGCGATAACGGCTATTATCGGTTGTTAGACTCAGAAATCATGGATTTCTGGAGTTTCTTGAGTCTATAAAAGAAAAATCAATTAACATTAATGTTCATAATATAAGAGCTTAATCATCTTGGCTGAAAGAATAAAAATAACAGTAGTTGGGTCGGGGTATGTGGGAATGTCACTCTCTGTTCTCTTGTCACAGCACAACGATGTCACTGTGCTGGATATTGATGCTGAAAGAGTCGGCAGGATTAACAATAAGCAATCCACGGTTGCCGATACAGAGATTGAATCATTTTTAGTCGAAAAGTCTCTGTCCTTGGCCGCCACATTGGACAAGCAAGACGCTTATGAAGGTGCTCGCTTTATTATTGTGGCAACACCCACTGACTATGATTCAGACACAAACCGTTTTGACACGAGCTCAGTGGATGCTGTGGTTGAGGATGCTCTTAGTTTAAACCTTGATGCGCTTATAGTTATTAAATCAACCATTCCGGTCGGTCATACAAAATCGCTTCAAGAAAAATATAAAACTGAGCGAGTTATCTTCTCACCAGAGTTTTTGAGAGAAGGTCAGGCATTAAAAGATAACCTCTATCCATCGCGAATTATCGTCGGTAGCCGGCTTGAGGCCGGGAAAGCTTTTGCTGATCTTTTAAAAGAAGGCGCCAATAAAGAGGTTATTGAAACCTTATTTACCCGCTCAACGGAAGCTGAGGCGGTAAAGCTCTTTGCCAATACTTACCTTGCCATGCGGGTATCGTTCTTTAACGAGCTCGATTCCTATGCTTTGGCTCATGATTTAGATACCAAGAGTATTATTAACGGAGTGTGTCTTGATGAGAGAATAGGGGAAGGATATAACAACCCATCTTTTGGTTACGGTGGCTATTGCCTACCAAAGGATACCAAGCAGTTGTTGGCAAACTACAATCAGGTACCGCAGACGTTGATACAAGCAATTGTGTCTTCGAATACCACTCGAAAAGATTTTATTGCAGCTGAGATACTCAAGAAGAACCCTCAAACGGTTGGCTTCTATCGTTTGGTTATGAAAGAGGGTAGCGATAACTTTAGATCCTCTGCAATACAAGGCGTTATGAAGAGGATTAAGTCAAAGGGTATTAATGTGGTTGTTTACGAACCAGAGCTTGATTCAAATGAATTCTTCGGCTCACAGGTTTTGAAGGATCTTGAAGAATTTAAGTATCAGAGTGACGTGATCGTAGCGAATCGTAGGACAGAGACGCTGGCCGATGTAGAAAATAAGCTATTCTCACGTGATCTATTTGGAAGTAATTAATTAGTTGTTGATATCAAAGGCAATAGTAGCCCCCGGCTAATTTAAAAGAGCAGAGTGGATGTTAGAGTTATCGAAATTCAAAGCAGTGGTAGAAAACACGCCGCTGGTCTCAATAGACTTTTGCTTAATTTTTAAAGGCCAAATATTGCTGGGTAAGCGCGAAAACGATCCGTTGAAAGCTGAGTGGTTTACGCCGGGTGGTCGCATATATAAAAATGAAACTTGGCAGAGTGCCTTGAGCAGGGTAGTTAAAGTCGAGTTAGGCCTAGGTGTCTTGAGGGTAGAGGATTTTTCTCTTATGGGTATCTGGGATCACTTTTACGCTGAAAGTGCTGTTGGGAAAGATATTTCGACGCACTATGTCAACTTAACCCACTGCATATTTTTGAAATCAAAGCCCGACGTCATCGAAGATCAACAACATAATGAATTTCAGTGGTTTGATCTTTCAGTGGTCGCCAATGATGAAAAGTTTTACCCATATATCCGCAATTATGCTGATTGGATAGTGAATAGGATTAAAAATACACATGATTAAAGCTG
>CAJWGN010000298.1 GCA_913031035.1 uncultured Gammaproteobacteria bacterium | reverse complement strand
AGTTTTAACTTTTCTGCCGAAGCAATTGACGCCGAAGCAACTTGATCAGGTTCATTAGTCGCAACTATTTCAATTAAACCGTCACGCTTCTCAGTCGAAAGAATTAAGGCATCTGGACCTAACTTTCGTTCGATTTCATCCATTGCTAGCGAGCTATCAGCCGCTCTTATTGTTAATTCTGGCATTTTATTTACTCCCAATAAAGGACAATATATTATTCAACTGCATCAAATGCACCAACGGTAAAAGCGATCTCTACACTGCGATCTTCAGGCAGTTCCATAAAACTTAAAACATTCACAGACGGCAACTGTGCTCTTATAAACTTTGAGACATGCCTCCTAATTTGCGGTGCGACTATTAAAAAGACAGGTTTTTCTTCTTTATTCAAATTTTCCGATGCTTCGTTCAAGTTAGCAAGGATTTTCTTTGCCAATGTACCTTCCAGCATAAGCATTTTCTCATCTGGGTTCTGTCGAACTGACTGCAAAATCATTTGTTCCAACTCCGGGGCCAAAGTGATCAGAGGTATTGTAGCTTTGAACTTTATCATCTTCTGAATTAACAAAGGAACTAGAAATGGGCGGATCTTTTCTGCAATATCTTCATTATCCATTTTCTGTGTATTCAAAGAGGCGATAGTCTCTAGTATTAAACGCAGATCAGATACAGGTATAGTCTCATCTAAAATGCACTTCAGGACAGAAGTTAACTGAAACAAAGGCATTACTTTAGGAACCACAGTCTCAACAAGGCTGGGATAAGTAATTTGTAAATCATCCAAAAGCTCTTGAACTTCTTCTTGTCCAAGCAGGTCAGCAGCGTGCGCATTCAGAATTTGGCTCAAATGAGTTGTAATTACATCCTCAGGTTCAATAATTACATAGCCCTTGGACTCCGCATCAATATGCAATTCGGGATCAATCCAATAGGCGTCCACACCAAATGCAGGTTCTTTTACTTTGACACCAGATAATTGAACGGTGACGTTATCGTCCGATATTGCTAATTTCTTCCCACTATAGACATAATCATCTGCAACTATCTTTTCACCAATTTTAATTTGATATTGTGAAGCTTCTAAGTTCAAGTCATCTCTAATTCTCACACCAGGAATAATAAACCCAAGGGCTTTAGACGTTTCTTTTCTTAATCGAGTTACCTTCGGAACAAGATTGTCAGCCTTTGCTTCGTCTACCAATGATACTAAGCTGTAACCAAGGCTAATAGAAATTTTTGATGTATCTTTGACATCAGCCAAATCAAACTCACCTTTAGTTTCAGTATCATCATCCAGTTCTAGCTTTTCGTCATCTTCAAGGATTTGACCTTCTTTACGGCTTGAATACCAAGCCAGTGCCCCTGTTATTGCTGCAAATGCTGTAATCGCAGGGTTTAGCAATGGTACGCTCGTCGCAGTTTCGGCGGAAGATGGAGTCTATCTTTGGGAGGAACGGGTAGCCGTCCCTGAAGGCGAGTACGATATTGACCGCGTCATTGATGTTGATGGCGACTTATTGTTAGATGGTGGCCGAATTTTAGCAGCAAGCTATCAGGGCAACTTGATGGCGTTCGAAGTCACTTCTGGTCGAATCGTCTGGGGCATGGAGGCTTCTAGCTACCATGGTATGGCACAGGGCTTCGGTAACATATACTACTGCGATGACCAGAGTCAGGTGTTTGCGATTAGGGACAATAGCGAAGATATCGTCTGGGGCAACTCTGATCTCCTCAATAGGGAAATTACTGCACCAACAGTAGTTGGAAACTATATTGCAGTAGCTGACTATGATGGCTATGTTCACTTATTGTCGCAAATTGATGGGCGCATAGTCGGTCGGATTGAGGCTGATGATGATGGGGTCAGAGCTAACCTTTTAGCCAACAATGGACGTCTTTACGTTTTTGGAAATAGCGGCCGACTAACCGCTTATCAGCTGCAATAACATTCGCAAGAGGCTGTTTGCAAACTAATCTAGGTTATTACCATGAGGCCAGTCATAGCCCTTGTTGGTCGTCCCAACGTCGGAAAATCCACTCTCTTCAATCGGCTCACGCGATCGCGCGATGCGTTGGTTGCAAATATTCCCGGTCTTACTCGCGATAGGAAATATGGCGGCGGGGAGATAGAAGGCCAATCATTCATTGCTATTGACACTGGCGGTATTAGCGGCGATGAAGAGGGCATTGACTTGGAGATGGCCTCGCAGTCACTCCAAGCTATCGAAGAGGCCAACATCTGCCTATTTATGGTAGATGCAAAGGATGGTCTCCTGCCAGATGACAATCGCATCCTCGATCACCTACGCAAGCGTAGCAAGAACACCTATCTCGTCGTAAACAAGATCGATGGTCGTGACCCCGATGCTGCGTTAGTGGATTTTTATAGCCTAGGCCTATCGGAAATATTTCCTATCACTGCGACTCAAGGTCGTGGCGTGAAGAGCATGTTGGTTAAGGTTTTAGATGATTTTGAACAAGCGGTAAATGATGCTGGTGAAGGTGAAGCAGCGCCTGAAAATATTGAGGAAACAGGTATAAAAATCGCGATTGCCG
>CAJWGN010000297.1 GCA_913031035.1 uncultured Gammaproteobacteria bacterium | reverse complement strand
GGGGGGGGGGGGGGGGCTGCTGGTTCATGAAGCATTTCGATTGACAGTCACTCTGGAAATCAAAATCGTACGAGCTAGCATGACTCCAGATCAAGAAGGCGCCCACGCCTTGTTCGAAGAACTTGGTGTTAAGAACGAAGCCATTATGAAGGACCATCTGAAAGGCGTAGACGGCGCCTACCATGATCTATTGATTATGGCTGGCAATGTCGACGCATTCCCCGCTCAGCGCCAAAACTACGGACTGCAGAAACACTGCAAACGACACTACTGCGGCCTCTCATCAAAAACGATAGGCAGTAATGATTGACTCAAAAACTAGCGTCCTGAGTGATTTATCACACCACTAGTCTATGAGACTTTGATAAACAAGCGCTTTAAATTTTGACGCAATCGAAAATGCCCCTGCTGGCTGAACCTGCAGCATGATAACAGCCACAGTGCCGGTTACTGGGTCAGCCCAAGAAAAAGTACCAAGTGACCCACTCCAGCCAAACTCACCGTTATTCACACCCACTTCGCTTTTTGCCGCATCTGTCACCACTGCTAGCCCATATCCCCACCCTCTATCTAACATCGGGTGAGCCGGGTTGGTACCGAATGGCATTAACTCTTGAGCAATTTGGTTGCGAGTCATATCTGCAACTGTTTCTGCCTTTAGCACTCTATGACCATCTAGCTCGCCATCATTTAGCAAAGCCTGCAAAAACCTTAAATAATCCGGCACTGTAGATACGATGCCAGCAGCGCCCTCTTTCAAGGGCGGGTTCACAGTAATAGGCACATCCATTGGGGGCAACCGAACAAGACCACTGGTCCCATCAGGAATCCGATAAGCCAGGGCAAGGCGATCCTGTTTGTCTTGTGGAACATAAAAGCCGGTGTCAGGCATGGCCAATGGACCAAAAACTTCTTGGCGCAAATAATCATCAAACCCAAGCCCAGAGACGATTTCTACGACTCTACCCAACACTGTTATTGAGATGCTGTATACCCATTTCTCACCAGGGTCCCCGATCAAAGGAACAGAAGCCACTTTGTTCGTCAGTTCAGCGAGACTATCTGCTCGGGAACGAATATTGCTATTACGGTATAGGGCGCTGAAACGGTGGCTAAGTCCTGCGGTATTTAACAACAAGTCCCTTATCGTTGGTTCGCGATCAGGCTTACGCGTTGTAGACGTATCGGGGTCCGCGGGGTCAACAAACACGGTTAAATTCTTAAAACTTGGGATATAACGAGAAACAGGGTCAGACAAAGCAAGCTTACCCTCATCAACTAATTGCAAAGCTGCTACAGCGGTTATGGGTTTACTCATAGAGCGAATTTGAAAAATAGAAGCGGTGTTCATCGGCTGCTTAAGCTCAATATTTTGCCAACCCATCGCCTCCAAATAGACCAGCTTGCCGTGTCGAACAACACCGGCAACCAATCCCGCAACCTCGCCCCGCTCAACGTGTTCACGAAGCACCCTATCCAGTAATCCGAGCCTCTGAGAGGAGATGCCGACCGTTTCGGGCTCCGTCATGTCTGGGGACTCGGAAGCCAATAGCGATTGGTTTGACAGCAGAAGCAGGCAAAATGAAGCGAGTGCGATGAGGGTGTGCAAGGGCAAAACTCTCTCTGGTGACTAGAAACTTAAAATCGAAGAGCGAGTGTTGCATCAACTGTAATTCAGTGCAATTTCCAAGCAATAGTGAGCCGAAATACCTTTGAGTGCAGGAGCGGAATCGGAATAAACTTAGAGTTGATACGCCCCTGCCGGTGTCGCGATCTTAGCACTGAGCCCTGCTTAGTTTAAGATTAGGGCAGCTAAACCACCCATTACCCAAATTTATGCAGGGCTCTTGACGTGCTAAAGGAGGCACCGCTGATCCACGCTAAACCTGAGCTTTTGACACAATGACCTGGCTTAGGGGCTTAAACTCGGACCAGTGCTAACTCCGCTCAGATTAGCGCGTTGAAGGCCCGTTTAACCAACAGCGTTTAGTACACCGAACTCCGAATACCGTGCATATTGGCAATCCAGTACCCTTCATCAAATATATGTCGAGCGCTGGTAGCAAATATCCCCTCAAACTGGGCAATAATGCCTTCATCAGCGCTGCGGCTTGAATCTGAGGAAGAGGGATGGGAGTTTAATGCGTACACCGAAATTACAAAGGACGCTGCGAGAATAGCAGCGATTGATAGACGGAACTGCTTTGATGAATTATTCATGCCAGTATCCTTTTTATTATTTTAACTACTTTAGTTATCGTTTTTGGATTTTGGTGGTCTTTCCAATTCGGCGTTTTAAACCGCTAATAATAATACGTCTTGATTGTGCCATGATATGTCAAATTGTAACAAGACTTTTCCAAAAGAGAATTGCCTCACTCTTACTCAAGTGAGCCGAGCACCTAAACTGAGATAATCGATCAAGGCTGTGAAGCAAAATTTCTGAGTACCCGCAGCCGCCCTCGACTATTATCCGCCGGTACTATTATCCGCCGGTACTATCAGCTAAAACAAACCCTCAAATTAACTTGTTAGCCTCGCTTAGTGAGTAGCCCTCAAGCGGGGAGCTACATACAAAGAAAGTAGGTAGATAAGTGGATAAGTAGGTAGGTAGGTAGGTAGGTAGGTAGGT
>CAJWGN010000296.1 GCA_913031035.1 uncultured Gammaproteobacteria bacterium | reverse complement strand
AAGTGAGCGAAAGCCTCAACCCACAAGAGTTAGTCATAGAGAATGAGAGTCACAAGCACGGTGGCACAGCAACCGAATCCCATTTTAAATTGACTGTAGTTGCCGCCGATTTCGAAGGCCTTGCCGCAGTCAAAAGGCATCAACGACTGTATGGGATACTGGCGCAAGAGCTAAAAACGGGTGTTCATGCTCTAGCCCTGCATCTTTACTCCCCGAGTGAATGGGCGGCTAATGCAGCATCGGCGCCGCAGTCCCCTGATTGCCGGGGCGGCAACAGCGGATAAGCCCCGATTAGGCTGCAGCCGCACTAAAAGCAGCGGTGAATAAAGCAGGTTGATCCGATGTTAGAGCGCTATCATATTACGTTGAGATAACCTTATACTCGTTCGACAGCCCTTGAGATGGGGCTTTGATAGCCTCAGGTCGCTGATTTCTGAAGAATTTCTGGTAAGCGGCAATTCTAATGCGCTTTTTAGTGGCTAAATCGGAGCACTGATAACTGATGATTAACTTTGAGTTGAAAAAAGAGCTTGCTGTTGCTGCTCTGACATCAGTCCTACTTGGTCTGTTAATTTTGCTTGTAGTTAACACTGCAGCAAGCCAAAGGCCAGAAATGCCGGCGTTAGCGGTAATTGACCCGATAGCAATCCTCCCCGACTTTGGCGCTATTTCTAATATTGACGTTAAAAAACAACAGTTTTTTGACTATCTTGAAGACTATGTCGATTCAGAAAATCAGCGTTTAATAAACCTCCGGGAAGATTTGCTGTCCTTGGCGGATATGTCTCAAAACGATGTCGCTTTCAGCCAGCGAGAAACGCGATGGTTGCTAAAAGTCGCAGAAACGTACGAGTTGGACTCGGCAAATTTTTCCGACGTTGAGCTGCTTGAAGAATTGGTTTTGCGAGTTGATGTTCTGCCGCCATCATTAGTGTTAGCGCAGGCCGCGAATGAGTCAGCTTGGGGTACGTCTCGATTCGCCTTAGAGGGAAACAACCTGTTCGGACAATGGTGCTTTGAGGAGGGCTGTGGAATCGTGCCCCGCCGAAGAAGCAGGGGCGCTACCCATGAAGTGAAACGTTTTGATTCTGTGGCTGGTTCAATTAGCGCGTATTTTAATAATATCAACACTAACCAATCCTACAAGTATTTACGGGAACTAAGGGCCGATATGCGCGAAGAAGATCAACAGATCGACTCTATGGTGCTTGCCTTCGGTTTAGGGAAATATTCACAGCGCGGTGATCATTACGTAGACGAGGTGCAAAATATCATCATCCAGAATGACCTGCATGAGAGAGACGATGATATCTCTGGCTAACGATCAATGAGTTAAATCAATCCACTGAACTGAATACCAAAAAAAGTGGTCACTTTTCATATCTGGCGCTGTGCAGATGTAGCGAGAGCGGCGCCCCGTCAAGTCAGCCTCAGGCACTATAGTTAATACTCCTTCCTCGGAACTACTCCAATTCATAATCATTGGCTTATTGTTGCTAAAACACGCTATTTGATTGAGCCGGTAATCTCCAGTGGAAAATTTCAGCGTCGCAGTGGGCCTCGAATTAGAGCTAACAGGTGAGAGAGGCCGCAGCTGCTCGACGTTAAAGGCCTTAGTCGCAAACTTGACTTTTGCAGTGCTTAGATTGGCATAAATGCTCGCTAGAGGGAACCGTGGGAGGGCGAGAAAATCACTGGAAAACCCTGCCGAGCCAGAGTTTTGTGCGAAGCCGATGAATCCAAGTTCTTCAACTAAGCTTTTGATATCGTTGTCGTATTCACCATAGGGATAAGCTATAAATTTATTGTCTTGGCCGCTATGACGAGTGATTGTCTGTTGTGCCTCCAATATCTCTTCACGCATCCGTTCAATCCAATCCACTTGCGCCTCTCCTTGCAGTTTATCGAGCATGTAGGGGTGTTCTACCAAATGATTGGCGATTGTTACTCCCGCACTCGCCATCTCCTTTATATTTCCCCAACTCATATAGTTTGACTGAGCTCTATCAATAGGGCCGGTGCTAACAAACACAGTAAAGGGGAAGCCAAATTCGTTTAGCATTGGAAATGCTGTGTCATAAATGGACAAATAGCCGTCATCGAAGGTGATTGCGACTGATTTTTCAGGAAGGGTTCGTCTCACCCTTAGTGCATTGACCATTTCACCGAGTCCCATTACATTAAAATCATTCGCCTTGAGGTATTCCAAATGGGCTTTAAAATTTTCAGGCGAAATACTAGTGGATGCTGGGGTTTCTGAGGCCACGTGGTGATAAAGCAGGATTACGCCACTTTCACTTGCCTTACTCGCACTTGCAAACACGCACAAGAGCGAGAAGAAACTTAAAATTACGCTGTAGAACTGCCGCATGATGAAGGTGTCAGTTTATAAAGTGAATTCAAATATTAACTTATTTATGGTGTCAGAGAATAGGGCAGCGGCCTCTGGTATTGATGCGATGGCAAGGTATAATGCGCCCCCCGAAAGGCCTCTAGGCCAACACAAACCCGTAAAGGGTGTCCGCCAAACTTGGAGTATACAATGATTTTTTCTGGCACTGCGCTACGCGTTGAGGAGCTGCCCTCAGGCATTGCTCATCTTATTTTTGATTTGGAAGGCTCGTCGGTAAATAAATTTAACCAGCTTACGTTAGAGGAAT
>CAJWGN010000295.1 GCA_913031035.1 uncultured Gammaproteobacteria bacterium | reverse complement strand
TGCCCTTAGCGACCATCTTGTCGAAGTTGAGCACCGCGCCGGTCTGAAGCATGCCGCAAAGGATTGTCTGCTCACCCATCAAGTCCGATTTTACTTCCGCTATGAAGGATGACTCTAAAACGCCAGCTCGATGACCGCCGGTGCCGGCTGCATAGGCTTTTGCAATCTCCATGCCATCGCCATTGGGGTCGTTTTCGGCGTGTACCGCGATAAGAGTTGGTACGCCAAATCCGCGTTTGTATTCTTCACGAACTTCCGACCCAGGGCTTTTCGGTGCAACCATTACCACGGTGAGGTCGTCGCGAATTTGCATGCCTTCTTCAACAATATTGAAGCCATGAGAATAGGCAAGACAGGCGTCTTGCTTCATTAATGGCATTACTTGAGTGACTACAGCGCTGTGTTGCTTGTCTGGAGTTAGGTTGAGGACGAGGTCAGCGAGCGGAATAAGCTCGTCGTATGTGCCAACCGTGAAGCCATTTTCGGTGGCGTTCTTCCACGAGGCGCGCTGCTCTTCGATAGCGGCGTCTCTGAGCGTGTACGACACGTCTAAGCCACTGTCTCTCATGTTGAGGCCCTGGTTTAGGCCCTGTGCGCCGCAGCCGATGATGACGATCTTCTTGCCTTTGAGTTTATCTACGCCGTTCGCAAACTCACTGCGGTCCATAAAGCGGCATTTACCTAATTGCTCTAGTTGCAGTCTGAGAGGTAGCGTATTGAAATAGTTCATGGAAGTGCTCCGAGATATAAATTTTGTCAGCTTATTCGAGTGCCCAATTGCTAAGGTTTTTAAATTCCCATGCGTGGGCTTACGATTTGTGAGGCGCGATCATATAGCATCTGCCTTGATTGGTGCAATATTCCTTAAAAAACTACACACGTAGCACCTGTTAGACGAGAGCGCTATAATCTGGGCTCAGTTTAACTTTTTAAGTATTGTGGGTGCCAATGACAGATCAAGACATCGAACCAGGTCCAGAACAAGAAAACGTTCTTCCAATTGATGAGCATGAAGAGATTGTATCGGAGGGGGGCATAAAAGTTCGCCGCCGCGGGATCTACTTGCTACCGAACCTGTTAACTCTCAGTGCCTTGTTTGCTGGCTTCTACGCAATTATCGCGGGAATGTCTGGCAATTTCAACGAGGCCGGGTGGGCGATCCTAATTGCTGGCATCTGCGATGGGCTAGATGGTCGAATAGCTAGATTAACTAATACCCAAAGCGCGTTCGGAGCCCAGTTTGATAGTCTGTCGGATATGGTGTCCTTTGGTGTGGCTCCCTCGTTAATTATGTTTAGCTGGGGTTTTGGGCCGCTTGATCGAGTAGGGTGGGCCGCTAGCTTCGTTTATGTATCCTGCGCGGCAATTCGCTTGGCCCGCTTCAACGTTCAGTTGGAATCTGCAGACAAGCGCTTTTTTGTTGGGTTGCAGAGCCCTTTGGCGGCGGCCATCGTAACCTTTCTGCCTTGGGTGGCCAACGAGTACGGGGTTGCTGTGACGCCGTTAATATCCTATTTAGCAGCCATTCTCACGGTCTTTACTGGCCTGCTAATGATCTCAAATTATAAATATTTCAGTTTTAAAGAGCTTAATTTTAAGGGCACGGTGCCTTTGTTAGTTTTCGTTTTCGCGGTGGTGTTCTTAGTCGTTGTAGCGCAAAACCCCCACGAGGTTCTTTTAGGGGGAGCGGTTCTTTATGGTGCTTCAGGTCCTATTATTTGGCTGTTCAGGAATCGGTTTGCCGTGCCGGTTGTGCCAGTTCCTGATGAAGCGCCGGCGAAGGGCGCTGGGATAGCACCTGCTAAAGCACCTGCTAAAGCATCTGCTAAAGGTCAAAGCAAAGAGTCTGTTGCAGCGCCCGGCAAAGTCCCTGACACAGCCCCAGATGCAGTGACAGAAACAGGTACTCCTGCCAAAAAGGATGAAGATCGCAGCGGGGCGCTTACCGAAGTCGGTCAGAACCAAGTGAAGCCGGTTAGGCGTAGTACTGTTAACATGGTGGTTAAGAAAGTAACAAAAGCGCAGCCGAAGACGGGTGTGTCCAAGCTTGCTGTTGACTCCAAGCCTGAGAATTCTGAGGCAGAGGTACTGCAGCAAACGGTTTTTGAGAAAGAACCTGCAGCGAAAGACCCTGATTAGGGCGAGCTAGAATTAGGCGTAGGGTTGTTCTGAATTAGGGTTAAGATAAGCTTGAAGTAGTTTCTAGATAAGTTTAGAGGTCGCAATTCCGATTTTTTTTCGGTTTGCTGAAGGATATCCAAAGCTGATTCTTTGTAAGTGATTTCTTAATGACAAAGAGAAAGATATTTTCGATTAGCCCTGTCTTATGTGTCATGAAATGCTAAAGAGTCGATTTGAAAAGTAAAGAACCAACAAATTCGACAAAAACAGATAATGAAATAAGTGGATTAGAGTCATGTTGATAAAAAAGCCAGCAGATATAAAGCCCTCTGAAATCACCCCAGAAAGTGTTTACCGTAACCGCCGAGAGTTTATGGCGGATGGTTCTAAACTTTTGCTAGGGGCTGCAGTAGGGGCTGGGCTACCTAGTATTGCCAATGCTCAAAATGGCAATGATCTTAAGGCTAGAGCGCCAGCAGGTTTGAAACGCTCTGCCCCCGCGCCTTGGTGGGCCGAAAAATTCAGCGACATTAAGCCGGCGCCCA
>CAJWGN010000294.1 GCA_913031035.1 uncultured Gammaproteobacteria bacterium | reverse complement strand
AATTAGGCGTGCTCCCACACGTAGAGTCATCGTTTAATCCCGGCGCTTATTCCAGTGCCGCCGCCGCAGGTATGTGGCAGTTCACTCGCGCAACAGGGCAACGCTTTATGCGTATTGACCACATTGTCGATGAGCGCATGGATCCTTATATAGCAGCGAATGCTGCGATGAGCCTTCTTCAATACAACTACTCAGTGCTGGGTACATGGCCGCTAGCGCTAACAGCGTATAACCATGGCGCAGGAGGAATAGCCCGAGCGGTCCGGGAGACCGGCACAACTGATATTGAAACGATTGTGGCCAATTATAAGGGCCGGGCATTTGGTTTTGCCTCTAGAAATTTCTACGCGCAATTTTTAGCTGTGCTTCAAGTTGAGAATAATGCCTTGGAACATTTTGGTGATATTCGATTAAATCCAGCGCCAAGTTTTCGCGAAGTTGAAATGGATTCATTCATCGACGCGGAAGTCTTTGCCAGCTCAGTGGGGGTCAGCTTAGATCAGCTGGAAGTGGACAATCCTGCTTTACGTCCTGCTGTTTGGGAAGGCAACAAACGAATTCCTAAAGGGTTTCGAATAAAGCTGCGCGCTGGCGCTGTGCCTTCTAGCGACTTATTAGCCATGGTTGAAAATGATTTTAAATTTGCCGTGCAAACACCAGATGTAGCTTATGTAATCGTAAGAGGCGACAGCTTGTCAGTAATCGCGAGACGCTTCAGTACGTCGGTAGCTAGTCTGGTCTCATTGAATCAGTTGACCAGCAGTAATCGCATTCAGATCGGCCAAAGATTACTCCTTCCGCAGGCTAGCAATGACCCTCAGCAGCTTGCATTTGGGTCCTCAGCGACCTCATCGGATGGACTGTACAAGGTTAGAAGGGGAGACACTGTCTCTGTCATTGCGTCTCGCTTTAGAACTACAGAACAAGAACTTTTAAATCTAAATGGAATCGCTAACAAAAACCGGATTTATCCTGGTCAGGAACTACGCCTCCCCGGTTCTGATTCTAGCAGCGTCCAGGTGGCTGCTATCGAGGCAAATTTGACGCCAGCGCCTCCTACCGAGTTGCAATATTCCGAGGCTCTACGTTCTGGATCGAGCTCTGAAACTGAGCCTGAGCCAATCAATTTAGCCACCGTCTCTGCGCCGGCATCTGTTGATGTAGCCGCACAAATAACTGAATCTATTGAGGTTTTAGAGGATGAGACAACAACGGTTGCTGTTCTTGACAAAGAAACCCTGCCACCTGCGGCGGTATTACCCGATGATCAGGAGCTTCAAACTGGCATAGATGCGTCTGCAGAAATCGCAGTGGCAACTGACTCTGCAACCACTACTCAAAGCAGTAACGAGCAGCTGACTCAAGACCTAGCCGCTGACCCTTCTGACTACTCAGTGGCCACTAATCGCTCAATTGAAATTCAAGCCTCGGAGACTTTAGGGCATTACGCGGACTGGTTAGAAATTAGAGCGTGGGATGTCAGGCGTCTGAACAATATGCAGTACCGCGACCCGGTAATTATTGGTGACCGTTTGGAGTTAGGTTTCGATAGTGTCTCCATCGATGAATTTGAACGCCGACGCCGTGAGTTTCATTCCTCCTTGCAGCAAGAGTTTTTCAGCAAGTACCGAATTCAGAATGTTGAAACTTACAAAGTTAGGCGCAACGATAACATTGGCCGCATTGCGAGAAGTCGATATTCAGCGCCTATATGGTTGGTACGCCAGTATAATCCCGAGCTAGATTTTGGGCGTATTCAAATTGGCCAGGAAATCAACTTTCCTGTTCTTGAAGAAGCTAATTAGTCAATCGAGCTGGCGTGCGTCAGCTTGTCAAACTCGGCTTGGTAAAGCCGCTTAATTTTATCCCCCTGATAAGCACTCAAATCAACGTCGCAGAATAATTCACCTTGGCGCTTTAACTCACAGTAGTTTTTTATTTGTTCGATGGCGCCGCCTGCGGTGGCCTCTATCTGGCTTTGAACCGGGTAGCGATACTTTTCAGGTATGTATTCAGGATAGGCCAGGTCATCGGGTGTCAGCGGCACGCAGCCCTTTAAGCAAGCCTCTTGAATAGCCAGCCCCTGAAAGTCATGAATGGCGGTGGAAAGCACTACATCACAGGTTTCTAATAGGGCAGTGTAGTCGTTCATATCTTCAATAAAACCGAAAAGTCCGCGCTTTATATTGGTGTTCTCGGCATGGCTATCGAGGAGGTTGTTGATTTCCTTAAATTCAATTGGTTGCTCTCGAAACTGTTGCCCGACGACATGCAATTGCACCGGCAGTTTTTGCGCCTCTAGTGCGACAACTACTGCCAGTAAAAGCTCAGGCCCTTTGTCGAATTCCCAGCGGTGATTCCAAACTATGCTAAGAGCACTGTTTGAGTCGGCAGCAGTTAAGCGAGGACTGCTGTCCAGAAGAGGCACCGGTATCACAACGCTGGCATTGAGCCGAGTCATAATTGAGCTTGGAAACTGTTCGGGTAATTTGCTCAATAGGGACGCCGCACCTTTGAGAAAGCTACTGCGATTGAAATTGCTGTTAAAGGCAACAGTGTCGGCACAAAGAGCGGCGTAGAGTGGAACGAGTAAAGGTTCTACATTTTTTCTGTCGCTGCGGTTTTGCGGATATTCAAATTGGTTTTCTGAGGTTGCCAGGCTCGTTCCGCTTGCTCAAGCTGGTTG
>CAJWGN010000293.1 GCA_913031035.1 uncultured Gammaproteobacteria bacterium | reverse complement strand
TCTCACGGGCAACGGTCTCCTGCCCTTTTTCATCGACTGGAAAGCTTCACCCCACCCGGCACAAAGCACGCCAAAAGGTTGTTCTCTGTTGGAGTTTTGTGTTTTTACCCAAGATATTGAGGCATACCAAAAACTGATGAACGCCCTAGATTTAGATTTATCTATGACCAAGGGCAGTGATCATTTTAAAGCCACCCTGCAAACACCCAAAGGATTAGTCGAGTTAGGCAATTGGTAATCGGCACGGCAGCAAAAGTGTTTAACGCAAACTAGCCCAAGCAACTTATGAGCTAACTCTGGGTCGACCTAAAACAGGCGTTCTCTCTCTTCCCTTTCATCTTACCCTCACATTTTCCATAGGTTAGACCACTCAAAACACACTATTTTGTTCCTACTGAATACTGCTGGGAAAAAATATCATTCTGGGACATATAGATTTTAATGCGCAGACATTGAATATACAAACCGCCCCGGCATAAACCCAGACTAAGTAAGCCATTGCGGTAGGAGCCAATCTGGGCGGAGCAATGGTCAGCGACTTCATCGAAAACAAAATAGTTGACGAGAATCTGGAGCATGATACTGCTAAACTAAAAAATGGGAGAGACCGCACAAGAGAAAAATAAAGGCGCCGTTAACCACGATCACGCCGATATTCTGAAGAACATTGGGATGATAGAAATGCTTACAAAAAAAATAGCCGCCCTTTGCTTAGGCTTTGTACTGAGTCACACAGCTGTGGCGCAGACCGTTTATCACGTTTCAATTGGTAGTTACAAAAACCAGGGCAACGCAGAAAAAGCGGCAGTAAAAGCTGCCCAAGAGTTAGGCGATGGTTATTCGGTAGACGCCACAACAACTGCTAACGGTAACTTATACCGAGTGCTTTCAGAGCCATTATTATCAAGAGGTGATGCAGATCTAGTCAGCGCAAAAGCTCGCCAAGCAAATATCGCCGGCGCCTGGGTACTAACACGTACCCGTTCGATCGCCGAGACAACGGCAAAATCCGTCAGCGCTCCTGAATCGTCACCAACAGTGGTCAGTAAGCATCAAGTGCAATCAACCTCTGACCCTCGCCCAACATCTAATTCCGAAATTTCTTCTCCCAAATTTTCCAGCCGTAAAAATGAAATCAATGGCGCCCGCTCTGGGATACAAACGCTAGAAGGACAAAAAGGAGCGCCATTATCACTTGCTGGTCAAGGTGACAGCACAGCTCGAGCAGGGGCAATAAAAATACGTCGTACTGATGAAGTCAAAACACCGTTTATAATCGATGGCATTTTAGACGAGCCCATATGGCAGGAAATCACAGCGATAAGCGAATTTGTGGTTCTGGAGCCTGATACCCTAAAAAAAGGGATCTACGAAACCCAGGTTAGGATTGCCTATACAGATAAAGGTCTTTACGTCGCTGCAGATATGGAACAGCCTCGAGACACGCAAATTAGAAGGCTTTCAGGAAGAGACATCTTCTTTGATCTTAATCGAGACAGCATTAACTTAACCTTAGATACCTCTGGAGAGGGACTTTATGGATTTTGGTTTGGTATCAACCTTGGCGATTCGCTCATGGATGGTAGCGTGCTTCCAGAAAAGAGATTTTCCAACGAATGGGATGGCCCGTGGTTGGGCGCGAGCCAGCAAAATGATGAAAACTGGACTGCAGAATTCTTCATTCCGTGGAGCGCGATCTCTATGCCCGCCGCCAAAGAAAAACGTAATATGGGCATATATGTTTCTCGCAAGGTAGCTCACCTGGATGAGCGCTGGGGGTGGCCCGCGTTGCCGTTTACCAAGCCAAAATTCATGTCCGAGTTGCAGTCGCTAGAAATGAATGGAGTATCACCGCGTCAGCAATATAATATTTATCCGTTTGCAGCAGCCACGAAGGATAGTATTGATGACGAAACAAACTATCGTATCGGTGCTGATGTGTTTTGGCGCCCTTCTAGCAACTTTCAATTAAATGCGACCCTTAACCCTGATTTTGGTAACGTGGAATCCGACGAGGCAGTTATTAACCTGAGCGCGACTGAAACGTTTTTCCCTGAGAAACGACTATTTTTCGTCGAAGGCCAAGAGATTTTTGTTGCCAGCCCCAGAGCAGACACGCGGAGCTCCAGCGTAGGTCAAGGTGGGCCTCCAACAACTCTAGTCAACACAAGGCGAATAGGTGGCAAGCCGCAAGTGCCTTCATTAGCGCTGGGTCAAACCCTCTCGAGTAGAGAGAAAAATTTACCGACCGATTTACTCGGCGCCGCCAAAGCAACCGGTCAAATTGGAAAATTCCGCTATGGGGTATTGGGCGCATTCGAGGACGAGATTCAATTCGAAACTACCATTAACAACAAACCAGTCCAACTCAATCAAGAAGGCTCAGATTATGGAGTTGGCCGACTTTTATATGAAAACAATTCAGGTGGCAGCTACAAGGCAGTAGGCGTTCTATCAACAGTAGTGGAGCACCAAAATAGAAGCGCTTACGTAACTGGTTTAGACGGGCACTACCTGAGCCCTAACGGTAAACTACAATCTGATGGACAAATCTTCAGATCGGATTTGACTGATGTAAAAGCAGGTTATGGCGGCTTCATAGACTTTGAATATACTTTCCGTCAGGGGGTGCAGCAACGTTTAGGCATTGAACACTTTGATGACAACATAAATATAATTAACGCCAGTAAAGTTAACAATGAGTTTTTACTTAACGTTTCCATAACAAGGTTCAATAAGCAT
>CAJWGN010000292.1 GCA_913031035.1 uncultured Gammaproteobacteria bacterium | reverse complement strand
ACCGATGCTCAAGAGGCCATTTGGCAAGGTATCGTCGCAAAATATTCTAAAAATATTGTGCTGGATGAAACGCCGGACGGGTCTGTTAAAATTGTGGTCACGCATGTGAACCCGCAGCGTGCGGCTGAAATTGCAAATGTAATTATGGATGTAATTATTTCTACCGAAAAAAATAAGAGAAACACGGAGCAGGATCAACAGCTGTCCTACCTCTCTAATACATTGGCCAAGGCCCTCAGTGACTTGGAAGTGTCGCAGTCTAGTCTTAAGGAATTCGCTCTGGAGAACAGCGCGCTGCCCGTAGAAAGTTTTGCCGCGGGATCTCTGCAGCTTGATGCATTGCGTGAACAACTGAGCCGAACCTCCGAATTGCATGAGGCGGTGGCCGCGCTTTCGCTCATGCTGCAGAACATGACAACAGATCAGAATAATTATCTGGTGCTGCGCCAGCAATTCCCCATCGTCGATCAAGTTGAGTTCCGGCGGGTCTTGGGACAAAGTGAAGTTATAAGCTCCTGGAGTTGGCCTGAGGCTAGCTCCTTAGACGCGGTTTTCGATACGTTATCAGAACGCAAAAGAAGACTGCAGTTTCAAATAAATGCGTCACAAATAGATGCGGAGCGCTCAGGCCTCGCCCTAGGGGCTTATGCTAAACTGGAGCGCGAAGCTCAAATCGCCGAAGCGACATACACTGTGCTGATTGAGCAGGTCAAAGCCCAAAGCATGGCAGCAGGCTACCGACCAGATAAGACTGAAGTTTATGAATACGCCTCAGTTTCAATAAGTCCCTCGGCGCCAAAACGCAGTCTGATTTTGGCCTTAGGAGCCGTTTTAGGGCTATTCGTGGGAGCTGCGCTCTCCTTAGTCTTGGCGCTTCGCCGCGGTGTCTACTATTCAAAAAATTCCCTCATAACTGGAGCGCAAGCGCGGCTCACGGCCAGCGCCAGAGCCCTGATGCCCCTGCGCAATAAAAGCCTGAACGAAGTAAATACAATTCTTGTGCAAAAGCCGCGCTCCGTTCTTAGAGACGTGGCCGTGGGAATTCATAAGAGTACTGCAACGCAAGTCGTGGTGACCTCTTCACGCGCGAAACTGACGGGCAATGATGTGGCGCGGGCGCTTGCGAGCTATATGCAGTCTGACACCATGACGGTTGCCGTGATTGATTTCTCATCAAGGGCCAAAAAACTAGATATTGATGGCGAGAGGCTTTCTGTCGGATCGTTTGTTGTTGCTGAGAGTGCGGGTCATGTATCGGTTTTGAGGCCAGACGGCGATTTGGCGGCCATGGAGCTGTTAAGTCACAAAGATTTTTGGAAAAAGATTCAGTCGCTTAACTCAACTTTTGATCTAGTATTTTTGTGCGCAGATAACGGCGATGCGATTAGCCTCTTGAGTGCATTAGAGGGACAGAAAACGTTCCACGTCACACTTGCGAGGACCAAGAACACCAAATCTGCTACCCTGGCGCACATGCGCTCACTTCTTTCAATTCAAGGACTACTTCATGACTAAGCTTAATCTCATAGCATGCGGCATTGCTTCAACCCTATTTTTGCATGGTTGCAGCGAAATCCTTGAGCCCGTTTTGCTTTTCGGTGGCAAGCAGAACGTTGAAACGGGGAGTGTTCAGGAAGAATTTGAGATAAACATTAAGGGTCTGACATTCGAAAGTGTAAAAAAGGCTAATAATGCCCCTTACTCACGTAAGCTGATGTTACTTGGGAGTGGTTCTAGCGCGAACTTGTTAGACGAGGCTGATTTTTTAAAGTCGAATTTTCCTAAGTCATCAAAAAGCCCAAATTACCTTCTTGGCGTTGGAGATCAGTTGTCGTTCGTTCAACTAAATGAGTTTGAGACTAAAATCGCTCAATGGCCAGCTGTTTCTGGAAAGCCTGAATATTTATTAGGTGTAGGAGATGAGCTCACTTTCGTGCAATCTAATGATAGCTCGAATGATGTTACTGTGAGCTTCAATGCCGATGGCCAAATGGTTCCCAACGAGCCCAAAAGTGACGCGTTAATTGAAACAAAGGGTGTTATTGGCAGTAACGGAAATATCTTACTCTTTGGTTTGGGAAACTTCTTGGCCGCCAACCGGACACTTGATGATTTGAGAGCCGAAGTTCGTAATATCTTAATCAGAGATGGACTAGCCCCAAACTTCCAACTTGAGATTAGTGATTTTCAAAGTCAAAAAGCTTTTGTCACTATTAGTAATGGTAGCAGTAAACCTATTCTCTTAAATAATTTACCTATTTCTTTTAAGGAAGTAGCATTAGAAGCCGGTTTATCAGAAACTGACAAGAGTTTTGCACTAATAAAACTTACGCGCAATGGGCAAGAATTTTGTGTGACTGCTGAGCAGCTGTTTGACCTTGCAGCACCGGAGATATTTATCCAAGATAAAGATCAAATTGAAATTCAAATTGTTTTAAGTAGTTCAACAAAAATTGCATCTGTTGTCGGCTCAAAAGGGAATATACTCCTTCCAAGTGTGGGCATTATATCCGCAGTGAACCGGACTATAGATGATGTATATGATGAAATTAGTGTTATTTTAATTGGAAAAGGCATTAAGCCGAGCTTCCAGCTTGAGCTGACAAAGGCTGTTAGTAAAAAAGCATATCTAATCCAAAAAAATGTTGGCAGTACAGTTGTACCGTTAAGTAGTTCTAAAATTACTCTGCGGGAGGTTATTCTTCAGAGCAAGAGCTCCTTGTTTTCTACTGTTGGTCTTCCGATCATTACACTGAAGAGAAATGGCCAAGTTTT
>CAJWGN010000291.1 GCA_913031035.1 uncultured Gammaproteobacteria bacterium | reverse complement strand
AAATCACTTAGTGTTTCCAAGAGCGGCGGTAGTAGCGAGCAGAAGCGCGATAAAGTTCAGTATGAGCCAAGCATTGAAATAAGCGAGGAAGTTGCCTACGCAGTTGAAGAATACTTGGTTAATGCAGGATTCGAACCAATGGGTGTAGGAGAGTTAGATGATGTACCGTATCTTGATGAAGTTATTGATGATATGCGTAGCTCAGGACGTATGCCGTCTAGAATGCTTAAGCAATTTAAGGTAGCTGCAATTGATGCAGGTTGGACTTTTCTGGGCATGGGGACAATTGATATAGGAACACCTCAAAAAGACCCTGCTCGAGGGACGATTAGAGTGCCTGCAACGGTCGCTTTTAAAGTGTGGGGCCTAGATGATGGTCGCGCCAAAACCGTTGCAACTGTGCGACCTCAAGTCGTTTATGGTCAAGATAGAGGTAACGCATCGGTGGCGGGAACCAACGCATACAATGAAGCAGTTAAACAGGCGATGGATACGGTTATTTCGCAGTTGCAGCAAAAAGGCCTGAGATAGGTAAAATACAGAAAAAACTAAATAACATAAAGGTGATTAAAATGAAAAAGACTCAATTTATTAGTGCGATTTTGATATTTATATTTACCACATCAGTCCCTTTAGCGAGCGCACAGTTCGCAGGTTTTAAGGATAAACTTCCTGGTGGTGATAGTAAGACTGCGGAAACCCCAGTTAGTAGTCAGAGTTGGAAACAGGTGGCCTCTAACTTTCAGACCGCAAGAGCCGACATTGCGCGAGACTTGCAAGTTCAAGCGCTGCTATCCGCAGACATTGCAGATGCACTAGGCCTTCAGAGTGAAGCATCAGTAATGAGAGCTGAAGCTGATAAGATTGAAAAGAAAGGTGATGCGTTGGGCTCATCAGATCTTGGGGCTATCGGTGAAAAATCAGCTAGTACTAATGATTTGATCAGAGAGAAGCTCTCATCAGCAGAAGAATTGACTGCCGAGCAGACAGCAGCCTTAGGTAAAGCGGCAACGAAGTATGTGCCTTCACTTTTATCTAATATTGCAACTGCCATCTTAGTTAAAGATGCAATTTCAGCGATATCTGATCTTGGCACGCCAGGTTTCAAAGATGGGAGAAGTGCCATTTCAGCGGCTAAAAATATTCCTCAGGTTGGTCCGGCGATTATTAAGTTAACGGTAAATTCAGTAAAGCAGAGTACCGAGATGTTTTCGCTAATGAACACCAAAGGTGTAGCAACGCCTGATACTAGCGAACTCGCTTTCGATATGTAGATAGGGCATTACTATGAAGATCGATAATGTTGTGCGATACGCTGGTGTGATTAGTTTCACGCTGGCGTTGGGGTTTTTTAATTCCCTCGCCGTGGCGTCCTCCTGTGCTGAGTTCGAGGCAGATGCGGAGGCCTTTGGTGGCGTGGTGCCGCGCTTTGATGAGAATGGCAAAGTGAGGGCGATCCTAATGTATGGTGAGTCATCATTTATAGCGCCTAAACGAAGCTTGATTGCCAATGCTAGACGAAAAGCTGAGTTGGACGCTAGGCGCGCTTTTGCCGAGTTTTTGAAGAGTGACTTTGACTCTAAAACGGTATCGGCTAGTTTAGTCGAGACCGCGTCATTGACCGATGACAGCGGTACTACAGGTTCTGCCTTAGAGCTGTCTAGCACTCTCAATGTGATGCGTCAAAACTCCGAAGCAACATTGTCGGGAATTGCTAAATTAGATGAATGTGTCGACACCGAAGGAAAGTACCTCCTAGTTCAGCTGGGTTGGAAACCGGCACTGTCTGCGGGCGCAGCCGATGCTAAGCAGGTAATGAATAATGACAGTGCTGGTGGCAAGCAATCGCCTCAGGCTGCTGTAAGCCAAGCTTCAGTTAGTGCTGCAGGCTCTGGTGCCGAGTCTAGCTCATCAGGGGTCGCGCAATCGTCTCAGGCGAAAACAGGTCAGAGTTCAGATAATAGTAAGCCGGGTGTGGAGTTGATTTCCTTAGAGGTCGAGGGCCGGGGTATTAATCTTAAGTCTGCTACTAACGAGGCTTTGAAGAGTGCTATTTCGCAGGTGTTCGGTGAGAAATTTGCATCGCAATCCAGCGTCACTGAAAGTGTTTTGTCTGCCAGTGTGTCTGATAGCGACGGTAGTTATGGTGCTGCGATTGAGACTTCTGCGTCGACTAATGCTGTGCAAAGTGAAACATCTGGCTTGATCAGATCCTGGGCCTATATTGAAAAAGGCGACGACAGCACTGGCTACAAAGTGGTTCTCAGCGTAGTGATTCCAAAGTACAAATCGTCACTGGATCCGAATAAAACCACAATCATTGTAATTCAGCCCGTTGCTGGTTCGGATTCCATCGTACAGGACCAGCTGTTTAAAGATTTTGCCTCTAAAGTTCACAGTGTTCTTGAACAGAGTTTAGGCCAGACAGCCGGGCTAAATGTTTTGGACAGGCAATATTTAAATCTCGCTGAACAAGAGATAGGGGCGATCTCAAAAAGCGGCAATATGGAAGAGCTCGCCAAACTGGGTAATCAGGCTGGCGGCGATTTGATGTTGGTGCCGGTGATTGAGACGTTTAAATACAGGCTTGATAGCCGTGAAATTGGTAGCCAAACCATCGAGCGCATGGTGTATAACGTAACCCTTTCAACCAAGGTTATTGAAGTCGCCACCTCGAATATTATCGATGCTAAGAACTTTCCAATCAGAAATAAAAAGATCAAGTCTGATGACCCAACAATCGATATGGCACTTTTTATGGCGGGGCGTGCGGTTAGACACCTGTCTAAATCAGTGGGCGGCGGATACGCCGAAGGCTATGCCGATGGGCAGGCCGA
>CAJWGN010000290.1 GCA_913031035.1 uncultured Gammaproteobacteria bacterium | reverse complement strand
GCTCTTTTTAGGCGCTTTAGAGACCTTGGCTACAGCGGTGGTAGAAGCTGAAGGGGCAAGCCCTGGAAGCTCCACACAGCCCCCTACAAGAAGCTTGGAGTCTTTGGCGGCATTATCTAAGCTAACAGGCTGAATGGACGCCCCGCCACCTTGGTCTAAATATCGACAGCTTTTTTTATGAAAATGGCTTTGGTTTGGAAAGGTAGCGAAAAAATAGAGATTATTTAAAAGGCGAACTGTAATTCGTGGACCGTCTGATGTGCAGCTGCAAGTTAACTTCGGCCGATCTTCATGCAATCGCCTTAGAGCGGACTGGTTTTCAGGTACGGCCAAGTAAGGTATCACAACACCATCCCCTGTCAGAGCACCCGTAGACATTGCTATTTAATGCCTAGCGATTGAAGCATGGTATCTGCTGGCATATAACCCTTAATTAACGTCCCATCGAGCATCACAATGGCGGGTGTGCTGTTAATACCGAATTCTTGTGCAAGCGCATAATGGCTGGGCACCGGAGAGTCGCAAATTTTAGCCTCTATTGCCTCATTGTTTTTAAGGGAGGTCAAAGCCCCCTGCTGGTCAGAAGAACAAAAGGCAGTGTCTAAAGATGATTTGGCGCCCCCAGTAAGACCCTCTCTGGGAAATCCAAGATAGTGAACCTCCACCCCCGCAGCCTGCAAGTCGGGCACAGTTTCTTGGTGAAGCTTCCTGCAAAAACCGCAGGTGATGTCAGTAAACACAAATATTTGTTTTTTAACTTCGCCGGAGGCTGGGAACACTATGGCTCCAAGCTTAAAGGGGTCATTCTTTTTAAAGTAAGCAGCTCGAACAACCGCGGCCTTCGCATCTGCAACATCCTTAAAGCCTGTATCCGTAATTCGATATAGGGGTCCAGCAAACAAAAATTTACCATCGTCAGAAACCGCAATCACTTCACCACCCTGCATTTGAACGTGAGTAAATCCGGGTACCTCAGACATTGAGAATCCGACAATGGGAATGTCAGACTTGGCAGCCTTTAGGCGCTCGCTTATCAGATCAATGCGAGGCTGCGGCACATCAGATGAGTAGGAGAGCGCTGGAAGTAAAAAAAATAAAGCGATTAAAATCTTGAACATTTTAGAGCCTCAAAGATCTGTTGGTATTCCGGTTGTAAATGGGGCGCGAGTATTTAAACCCGTACCTAAAATAGTGACCATACCCCCCACGTTGGGAGGGATGAAAACGTGCGTTAGATTTGGCGAGCTACCTGCAAAGAAGCCGTGACTGATTACCTTAAGGTTACCCGCTTCAAAACGCTGTAGTACAGGAAGCCGTGAAATTGAAATCCACGCCACTTGGGAGAGTGAAGGGAAAGACGCCTGCGTAAGCAGATCATTCCCAGAAACAGAAAGGTTGCTACCAATATATTCTAGGTTTGGAAGACAAAACCGTTTGAGCTCGCCATTGAAGCAAACAGAAAGAGAGTGCCCGATATGCTTTACACACAATAACTCAGACTGACTGGCCAGCTCGTTATCAATACGAATAATAGAATCATGTAGGCTTACGCTATGGACTCTCAACCTAGACCCTCGGATCTAAAAGTTGGGGGCCATACTTCTTTTTTATCCTAGCCAGGTCAGATGACTCAGCATAGAAGCACTTTCGCAACCAGGTATCTCGTAGAGTGGCAGTAGAAATAGGATCAAATAGAGGATTGAATACTTTAATCGCAAAATACGGCTGGCGCTTTGAATAGCACGTTGCAGGAACACCGCTGGAGTCTGAGCTCAAGCAAAGGACCGCGGCACATTGCGCATCGCCGGCTTTGGCTGCCAGCGAGACTAAGCAGAGAGTAAAAATAAAAAGAACACGAGCCATAAAAGGCGCCATCAATAATAATAGCTGTATGGTATAGCATAAATCAAGGGACAGCAATGGCGTTACTTACTCTTTGGGCGAGTAGCCTAACTTTTCCAAAATACCGTCTAGTACATCAGCGTTGGCGTAATCAATGATTAATTGCCCTGCCCTGCCCTTCTTAGATTTTATTTTGCACGGGGATCCGACATGTTCGCTGAGCGTATTTTCTAGAGCCAACCTATCTTTGTCTTGCGAAGCCTCCCCTCCAGACTCAAAGTTTAAGCTTTTAGCTGCACTCACTCTTGCCTGCAGCGCTTGCACGGACCATGATTTAGTCGCCGCCAATCGGCCCAAATTAATTTGTTGGAAATTCTCTAGGGTGACAAGCAGCTTAGCATGGCCGCTTTCAAGCTGACCTTTCTTAAGATATTCGCATATTTCCTCCGGAAGCTTCAGCAACCGTAGCGAATTTGTTATCTGGCTGCGAGATTTGTTGATGATCTGGCTAACCTGTTCGTGAGTATTTCCTAGCTCGACTAGAGACTGATACGACCGCGCCTCCTCAATAACGTTTAAATCAGATCTCTGCAAGTTCTCAACTAAGCAGGCTAAATGAGCTTCATTGTCAGTCATGATTTTGATAGTGCAGAAAATGGTGTCAGCGTTAATTATGTGGTGCGCCCTAAGCCGTCGTTCTCCCGCAACCAGCTCATATTCGCCTGACCGCAGTTTACGAACAACAACAGGCTGAAGAAGCCCTTGCTCAGCAATCGATTGGGAAAGCTGACGCATTTCTACCGAATCAAAATCTCGTCTTGGCTGATAGGGAGACCTAGAGATTAAATCTAACGGAATATGCTTAAGCTCATTCTCGCTACTATCGTTTTCAATCATTAAAACTCATCTCCTTGAATGTTTCACGTAGAACAATTGGTGCTCAAAAAAAATGTTTCACGTAGAACACCGGCCTCCAAAAAAGTGTTAAAAACCTACATT
>CAJWGN010000289.1 GCA_913031035.1 uncultured Gammaproteobacteria bacterium | reverse complement strand
TACCCTTAAATTCTTCAAAGATCACTTCGTCCATTTTGGAACCCGTTTCAGTGAGTGCCGTCGCAATAATTGTTAAGCTACCCCCTTCTTCAATATTTCGGGCAGCACCAAAAAAGCGCTTTGGACGTTCTAAAGCATGGGCGTCTACACCACCTGTCAATACCTTGCCAGATGACGGAATCACTGTATTGTAGGCACGCGCCAAACGGGTAATCGAGTCTAACAAGATAATGACGTCTTTTTTGTGTTCTACCAAACGCTTAGCTTTTTCTACCACCATTTCAGCAACTTGAACATGGCGTGAAGGTGGCTCATCAAAAGTACTGGCAACAACTTCACCGCGCACTGAGCGCTGCATTTCGGTTACTTCTTCTGGGCGCTCATCAATTAGTAAAACGATAAGGCGGCACTTTGGGCTGTTGCGTGTTATCGACTGTGCAATGTTTTGGAGGATTAATGTTTTACCAGCTTTGGGAGGTGAAACAATAAGACCTCGTTGGCCTTTTCCTATTGGTGCAGTTAAGTCGATTATTCGAGAACTTAAATCCTCAGTGCTGCCATTTCCAACTTCAAGAGGTAAGCGCTCGTTAGGGAAAAGTGGAGTTAAGTTTTCAAAGAGGATTTTGTGTTTGGAATTTTCGGGCTTGGAAAAGTTAATCTCACTGATTTTAAGAAGGGCGAAGTATCTTTCGCCATCTTTAGGAGGCCGTATCTTGCCCTCTACCGTATCTCCAGTGCGGAGATTGAAGCGCCTAATCTGGCTAGGCGAGACGTAAATGTCATCTGGGCCCGCTAGATAGGAGGAATCTGCTGACCGAAGAAATCCAAAACCATCTTGAAGAATCTCAAGAACACCATCGCTTAAAATATCTTCACCGTTTTTGGCGTGTTTCTTCAATATGGCAAAGATAATGTCTTGTTTGCGAGTCCGAGAAACGTTTTCTAGTCCCATTTCATGTGCGGTGGTGACTAGCTCTGCGATTGGCTTCTGTTTTAGTTCGGTTAAATTCATAATTGCTTCTTATCAAGTGAACTTGATCTAATTTAGGGGATGATTTTAGCTACAGGAGTTGATGCAACTCATTAATCACACGTTGGTGGTTTTAGTTTGGGGTTTTAGGTATTTGCTTAGAAAGAGTCAGTTTTGTAGTTTAGGGGTCAGTTTTGTAGTTTAGGAGATAGGTTAGATGATTTAGTTAACTGGTTGACCGAATTTTTTCGAAGCTGCTTTTTTCGGTGCTTCTAATCTCGATTGTTCTACTATTGGTGTTTCTAGTTTCGGTACTTCTGATATTAACTTTAGCAATACGCATGCTCTATTTTGGCAATTCGGACTTTTAATTTATGCTGAGTTAAATAGGGTATGCGATATCTGCTTGCGTAATGACGTTGCTGAGCAGAGGTATTCGGAGTTACTGTTGTTGCATTTATCTTAATATAGACCCACAAGTTAAGCCTGTCCAGAAAATTAATTTAGGCTGTCGCTTACGAAACAACTTAGCCTAACTCTCACAAGGTGAAGATTATAATCAAATATAAACCCTGAAGTGGACTCAAGGACTACTGAGGAACTGAGCAAAATAGTAAAAACCACGTCATGAGGTGCCGTTTGGACGTCAACGACACCGCATTAAACGCAATTTAGATTACGCTGTCAATAAAAGCTGATAGCTGAGATTTGGATAAAGCGCCTACCTTGGTTCCAGCCACTTCTCCCTTATTAAATAGAATTAGGGTCGGAATCCCGCGAATACTGAATTTTGGCGCGGTTTCGGTATTCGCATCTACATCCATTTTACAGATTTTTACTTTGCCTTCATATTCAGTGGCCAGCTCTACTAAAACAGGAGCAATCATCTTGCAAGGGCCACACCATTCGGCCCAAAAATCGACTAGAACAGGTCCGTCCGCTTGAAGGACGTCTGCATCAAAGCTGCTATCTGAAATGTGAACGATATTGTCGCTCATAATCTAATTCCTATGATTTCAATGAAAGAGTTAAATGCAAAAGAGGAGATTTAGCTGCCTAAAGGCTCTCTATAGGGAGAAGGCTTAGCGGCTCAATTACATCTGGGTGTTGATCTCTATGATAAGGCTTAAAACGTAGGATTCAAGTGGTGCGTATATCTTAAGCGGCAATTTACGAAACATTTAAGCGCGTGACAATCCTTTTTCGAGAAAAAAAGGTACCCGCCATCAGCCCAAGCAAATTCTTATCCGGCTACCAAGTAAACTCTTATCCGGCTAAAAGCCGCGCCGCTTTCTTGGCGAAATAAGTCAGAATAGCATCCGCTCCCGCCCGCTTTATGCAGAGCAGAGACTCTATGGCGACAGCATCCTCATCCAACCAGCCATTTTGAGCGGCTGCCATATGCATCGCGTATTCACCGCTGACTTGGTAAACAAAAGTAGGCACACCAAACTCGTCTTTGACCCTTTTAACAATATCCAAATAAGGCATTCCGGGCTTAACCATCACCATGTCAGCGCCTTCAGCTAGATCCAAAGCGACCTCTTGCAGCGCTTCATTGCTGTTGGCTACATCCATCTGATAGTTGTCTTTGTTCCCGCTGCCGAGGCTGCCACTAGAACCTACCGCGTCCCGGAAGGGGCCATAGTAGCTAGAGGCGTATTTAGCCGAATAAGCAAGAATGCGGGTGTAAATTTGGTTGTTCTCTTCCAAAACATAGCGAATTGCGCCAACTCTGCCGTCCATCATGTCAGAGGGTGCAACCACATCTGCGCCTGCCTCGGCGTGCGAAAGCGCCTGCTTAACAAGAATTTCAGTGGTTATGTCATTAATTACATAACCTTCATCATCAATAATGCCGTCTTGGCCATGAGAGGTGAAAGGGTCGAGAGCAACGTCGGTGATAATACCTAACATAGGTACTGCTTTTT
>CAJWGN010000288.1 GCA_913031035.1 uncultured Gammaproteobacteria bacterium | reverse complement strand
GATGGTCTAATTGATTTTAGAATGACCAGTAATGCTATTTATAATTTAGTAAGAGCTTTAACAAAACCTTATGTTGGGGCCCATATCAATTATAAAGAAAAAGAAATTATAGTTTGGAAGGTAAAAATAATTGAAAATAAAGATAATAATATTGAGAGTGGAAAGATTTTAGATATCAATGAAAACAAAATTATTGTAAAAACATACGATGGAGCTATAGAGATAACACACCATAAATTTAAAAAGCTTCCTGATATTGGAGAATACCTTTGAGAAACAGAATACTAGTCGTAGCAACGCATCCAGATGATGAAACTTTGGGCTGTGGTGGTACAATATTAAGACACAAAAATGAAGGAGACGAGGTTCATTGGTTAATAGTAACAAATTATTCAGAAAATGATGATGCTTATATAACTAGGCAAAAAGAAATTCAGGATGTTGCAAAGGCATATAATTTTGATTCAACTCTAAAACTAAATATTGAAACAACAACAATGGACTTCAGCGGCCTAAAGCAGGCTTAATCACGTTTTTTGATTAGTAGCTGAATATGAGTGATAACACCGATGCTGGCTTAACAAGCGCCGAAAGCGAAACCCATTATGGTCTTCCAAATGCTTGGTTTGTTTGTGCAGATGAGGCTCCGGACGAAGAGTTTTACCAAACGCCCAGAATGGTGGCGCATATCGATGAGGCTACGTTAATGGCACTCACCGAATTTTATCGCTCATTCATTCCCGCCCAAAGTGATGTTCTCGATCTTATGTCGTCTTGGATCTCTCACTTGCCTGATGATTTGCCACTAGGCCGGGTGGCTGGTTCAGGTATGAATGCAGATGAATTGGCGGCTAACGCCCAACTCACTGAATGGTCAGTGCAAAACTTAAACGAACAACCGACTTTGTCCTATGCCAGCGCTAGCTTTGATAGGGTTCTGATAGTGGTTTCTATTCAATATTTACGTCGGCCCATAGATGTGTTGTTGTCAGTATATAATTCTATGCGAGAGGGCGCTGAAATTGCCATCGCGATGTCACATAGATTATTTCCCACCAAGGCCATTGCCGCTTTTCAAAGTCTCTCGGCAGAGGATCGAGTGAATCTTGTGCGTTACTATTTGGAAAAAGCCGGGTTTCAAGAAATAGAACAGATCGACTGCTCACCGGCTAACGCTGATCCGCTTTGGATCGTGACAGGAAAGAAATAGCGCCGACACTCAGGACTTTTGTTCAATCGTCACAACCTACTTTGAGAATAGTTTATGTTAGAGATTGTCCCCCCAGCTTTGCGAGATGTCCGAATTCGCAGTGAATGTATAGCTGCTAATGGTTTGCAGTTTGAGGTAGATATGTGCGGCGCTGGTCAGCGTTTAGCTTTGTGCTTGCATGGTTTTCCCGAACACAGTTTTTCCTGGCGTTTTCAGTTACCAATGCTGGCAGAATTAGGTTTCAACGCTTGGGCGCCAAACCTTCGTGGCTATGGCAACACCACTCGACCTGAAGGTATGCAAGCCTACCGTATGGACGAATTGATTGAAGATGTGGCTGGGCTTATTGAAGCTAGTGGCTGCGAGGAAACTGTGCTTATCGCCCATGATTGGGGGGCTGTGATTGCTTGGCAATTTGCCCTGCGTAAGCGGTTACCACTCGCAAAATTGATTATATGTAACGTGCCGCACCCTCAGGCTATGTCCGATGCATTTGGCTGGGAACAATTGAAAAAGAGTTGGTATGTGCTGTTTTTCCAAATTCCCAAGCTGCCGGAAAAATTATTAGGTAAAGACGGTGCTGCCGCTATCGGCAAGATGATGCGTGATACGGCGATAGATAAGAGCAGGTTTCCTAAAGAAGTTGGGGAAGTTTATCGACGTAATGCAGCAGCGCCTGGCGCGTTAACAGCTATGCTTAATTACTACCGAGGGTTATTAAGATCGGGTAAAAACAGCGGTAATGTAAGTCCAAAAACACCTATTGATGTTCCTACGCTAATGGTTTGGGGGGAGGAGGACGTAGCATTATCAAAGTCTACGACGCTGACTACCCACAAATATGTGACCAACTTTACTGTTCGTTACTTAAAGGGTGTATCTCATTGGGTGCAGCAAGAACAACCTGAAGCGGTGAACGCCATGATTTCTGCATTTCTGGCGGACCAGCAAGTGCCCGAGTACGCTAAAAACTAGGTTTGGCTGGCAGCTCCATTGCTCCCTGACGAGTTGTTGTTCGGCTGTTGATAAGGAACGCTAAAGGTGGGGTTCGGATGAGATGTTATGAAACGCTTGGGAAAATATTCGGACTACCTGTGTGGAAGCTATGAGCGCGGCCGAACAGGTAACAGATTCATTAAGCCGGATTGCCGAAATGGATATTGACGTTACCCAAGCCGTTTACGGTGAATATTTTGCTCGGTGTCCTGCGGCCGGTATATTGATGGGTTATTCCGATCCGCATATGCAAGGACGAATGTTGGAACAAACCTTTGCTCTAATTATGGATCCTTCTTTGCAGGGCGAAGACCAATATTTTCGCTGGGAGATTGGTAATCACTTGATGGGTTACGGCGTAAACAAAAATATGTACTTAGACTATTTAGAGTCGATCCGCGATTGCGTGAAAATCGCGCTTGAAGAAGAATGGGAGCCGATGCATGAAAGCGGCTGGCAGCTGCGTATTCAGTCGTTGCTGGATGAACTGATGCTTCTTGACTAGAGCGCTAAAAAGTTGAATGGCTCGAGAGCTGATTAAGGTAGTTTAAAGGGTCAGCCAAATCCCTTAAAATAGACCGTTTTTTCTCCTGACAGAGCCCATTGAAGTTAGACAAATGATTGATACAACTCAATTTTTTGTGATTCTCAAGTTTTTTCCGGACAGCGCTGTTTATTTGGTGTTAACGGGGAGCGGATTGATGTAAGTTTTCGAAGAGTTTTCTTAGAGAGAGAGTAATGAACAGACTTATAGCCTT
>CAJWGN010000287.1 GCA_913031035.1 uncultured Gammaproteobacteria bacterium | reverse complement strand
TATCGAAGGTGCGGTGGCCTCGATGAGCAGCTCCCCCGGATCTGGAAGACCAAGTTTGGCATTTGTGTTCCAGCACTCGCTGATATCTGAAAGAGAAGAATTAAGCTCTGCCGCCGCCGCAGCTTTACACTTAAGCCACCCTTTTAGCCGACCAAATTCCGCATTGAATGCAAGCATGAACTTAGGGCTAAATCTCAAATGCATATTCTGGTTTTCAAATACCCTAACGTCAAAGAGCAATTCGGTATCGCCTGTCCGAAGATTTTTGCACTGGAAAGACCGATTACTTGAGGTCCAAGGGGTGCTGCGAATACTGCTAGTATCAATACGCTCAAAGCCTAAATTCGAGGCTACCGTTCGAATATCATTGAGCAAGATAAACGCACTATCTGACAAGTTGCCTTTACGCTCGCGCTCATAGTGCTCCCCTCTAGCTAGCCCACCTACCCTATCCAGTACAAATCGGTAATCTAACGAATAGCAATCAAGATCATCCGGCAGTCTTCGCCCATACCGCCAAGCATCAGCCCCCCAGGTTTTAGCGTTCGATGAATACACAATAATGGAAGCGGCGTTGCTCATACGTTCAAATAAAGTGATTAGCTGCGAGTCTAAAAAGCGATTTGACTCAAGAATTGACCATCTGACGATGGGGTATGCATTGCTGGCGGAAAAGTCTACGCTCGTTGACCTCATCAGCGTGTCAAGCACGGACTTGCGCGAGGCATGAGTGAGACGATCCGTGATCTTTGTTAAGTTCTCAAACAAGGCTGTCCAATAAAGATTTTTAAGCCCTTTAATCTTGGACTGCAAGCCACTCAAAACATCAGATTGCTTAACGCCCAACTCTTCCAGCAGCTGACGTGATATATTTTCCAATTGCCGGTAAGTGTCGCCTAAACTCTGCATATCTCGCTGATAGGTCTGTTCAAGAATATCGATGAGATCACGACCCTTAACTAGCTCAGTTTTTAGATTATCAGCTAGCTGGTCTTTAGATTTGAACGAAGGAGCCGAGAGATCAGCGTTCCTGCTGACTTCAATGGTACTTTCAAACCATAGCTTAAAGGGATCAACCGCTCCCGTGCCTAAATCAATCCGGATAAGCTCAACCTTTGCCCTAGCTGCACGATCTGCGGTCAAAAAGTCAAACTCCCCGAGCGTAGAAACCGGTTTAGAGTAGCCACGGTCCAACATAAATTTCGGCAAACTAGAGGTTTCTGACCATTTAGGGAGACGATCGTTAAGGGCATTGACAATTTCTTGTGACTTTTCCCAGCGATCAGGAATGACTAGATAAATTAAGCGCGCATGCCCCTCTCTAATGATTTTACTCGCCCAACTCTCAAATTCACTGTAAGGGGGATTACAAAAGATAACATCCACCCCCTTGTCAATTAGCTGCTGCTCATCAAAATTGGTGCCTATAACCGAGATGTTCGGCGGCATCGCATGTAGGAGAGGAACTGACTTTTCAATAGCATACCGTTTGCCGGCTTTCAGCTTAAGGAGAGTCTCGCCATCACCTGCGCCAATATCTAGAAGTGAAGGACCATCCTCACTAACCATGGGAAACGTATTCCCGCGCTTAAACGAGGAAGCCATATCGTGATTAATCGCGGCTATTATTTGGTCAGTAGTCGGATAAAATTCAAAATCTTGATCAGTTCCGACAACGGCGCTTAACAGGCGCTTTCTCTGGGCACTAGCGGCCATGATAAATCCTATTAGTTGATTTGATATTTGATAACTCTATTATACCGTAGTTAGTGGTATTGATAAGAAATAAAACCTGAAATAAGGCCAACCAACAGTGCGAGAAAAACGGCCGATTTAGCTCGTGACGACTGGTTGGCAAGCAAAAAAAATGAGCAAAAAAAACCCAGCTAGAATTTTGCTGGGCGCATCCTCGGGAGAAAATTAGTGAGTGATTAGATAGCCATTGCGTATTGATGCTCCCCGTCAAACGCAGGTTCGTTCGACGCCATATCTGAGGCAGCAAGAGGCGCGGCAGATGCGATTTCCTTGTCCATGGCCAAGCCTAATGCCCATGAACCTAACCGAACCCCAACGGCCTCCCATGCTCTGGGAGCGCAGGAGTTGCCTAATAACCTGTGGCATTCTGTTGCACTTCCTCGGCTACTTTTCCCTTCAGGCAATGTGCCGTTCTCAAGCGACAGTAAGGCCTTCTTTAACGATCCCTGAATTTCTCGAAGGTTACAATGCTCAGATGGAGTAAATATTCTAGTTTCCAAAGGGCGCTCTGGGTGCGCGATATGAGGGGTATCGGCCTGATGTTTCGCGTAGCTTGCTGTGAATACGGGCGTTTTATTGTCGGTAAGACAAACCTTAGTAAACTGGTGGTTGTTATGTGTTTCAGCATCCTTAGCTTCGAGATACTTCCGGCGACCCCACCGAGGATCATCCATAGCAATAGGCTCTAAAACATCAGCCACAGTTCGCTCGTTTTCTACTCGCGGAAGATTCTCAAGATCCAGTTCCGGAAGACCTTTTGATACCCAAACTCGACAAAGTCTCTCTCTTCTTTCAAAGTCACCACTATGCTGACCGTTCAGGATGGTTTCGCTCGCACGATAGCCATACCTTTCCATAACATCACTGAGTATGTGGTCAAAAATTGACCCGACCATAAACTTGCTATTCTCAAGTACAACAACTGACGGGTTTGCCGCACTCACTAGCTGCAAGATAGGTTGAAATATAGTTCCTGCATCTTTGTTCCAAATATCCCCGTTTCCGCTCTTTTTCCCCCCAACGTTTGCACTGCTGAAAGCAGGGCAAGGACTACCCATCACCAACACATCCAGAGTAGGAACCTTGGTAAAATCCAGCTGGTAAATATCATCCACAACCATCGTGGCATCCGGCGCTGCCGTATCCCAAATCTCCCCAGACAAATTAACGGATGCAGCCACATCAGAATACTCGTTACTCCATCGATGCGCTGTCGTTAATCCAGCAGCATTAAGACCCCTTGCAACGCTCTGACATAGCAATCCTAAGCCTACAAAAGCCCCACC
>CAJWGN010000286.1 GCA_913031035.1 uncultured Gammaproteobacteria bacterium | reverse complement strand
TCAATATTCAGGTGCCAACGTTTTCTACTTACAAGAATGCTGCCATGATATTCCTACCAATAATATTACTTCCAATAAATTTGATTTAAGCGAAATATTTGCGCAGAAGCGGGACTTTATATACACGCAGAGATTCTTCTTTGAGTATCCCGAGCTTACTATTGCGAACCAATGAATCCAAGCTCCAAAAAGAAAGATTTGATCTGGCTACCGCATTACCACTCGCCAAATTGACTGCTTTTCAGCGAGTACTATAATCAAAACTTTACCTTTATAGCAACAGCGATTAGACCGTTAATATTGCTCACGGCAATTGCCCCGCTCAAAGTACGGTAGCAGGGATTACGTGAATTTAGAAAGCTAGGCAGGCAGTTAGCGGTTGCAATAACACGGAGTTTCTAGAGAGTGACCTAGAGTTATTCCATTGCTCAACACAGGTGAATACAGAAAGGTTGGAACATACCGTCTGCCTCATATTTTGATGGTGCCCGAAGCCAGCCTCGAGGCACCACCGGGGTGTACACATTAATGCTTAGTCCGTTTAACTGCTGGGAACGTAAACGTTTTTAGCGGGCTACCTAACGTATGGGTAGCAATACCTCGCTCGCATCGCAGTGCGTCCCCTTAAAATTAGAGCGACGAATATACTTCCTCACAACGGTATGCCTTATCTGAAACAAGCGCAGCGCGAGACGCTGTTACGAAAGAGTATGCATTCATTGCCCACTGCTCGTTAGAAAGTGCATCGAATGCTTCACCAAGTCGCCGCAATGACGGCGCCACCGCGATAACTGTATAGGACCCCGAAACGCCACTAGCTATAGACTGATAAACGTTGAACTCAACGTCCTCAAAGCCATTCTCTTTGTAGGCCGCTCCTAATGTTTTTACAGCTTGTAAATAGGCTGCAGGATTTGTGGGGTTGACTTCGACGGTACGCGTGGCCCAGTTTTTATAGATCTCACCTTTATAACCAAAGCCTTTCACTATTTGCAGTGTTTGGTTGCCTGTCAACGTCCGTGATGCTCGTAAATCGGTTTGCAGGTCTTTTACTGCGGGACTTGTAGCCATTAAATCCCACTGATTAAAAGCGCTGGCTAAATTAGAGTGAAAACTAAAGAATTGCATTTCGCCTATGCTTTCATTCCCTGATACGGCAACACATGCGCCTGCGGTGAGAACATTCATCGCCTCGAAAATCTCAGTATTACTTTTCTGCCCCTGTGTGTACGCAGATGGGTCATCCGCAACAAGGTTTAGAATCGTCATTGCGCCACTCGACAAAGGAGCATCTTCGAGATGATGGTCTGCATAAAGACTAGTCGCTTGCACTGCTAACACCAGCCCGATACATGCAGTAGTTAAAGTTTTCATAATGTTACCTTTTTTATAGATTTATTTAGCGTCCGGAAAAGACTATAGATTTAATTGAACTTCCAGTAAACAATATATTGACGAAACAACCATCAGAGAACCGAAGATCAAAAAACGGAAGTGAGCAAAGTTAAAAATTACGTAAAAAACATATATTATTGCGATTGGTGACGAATACTTACCTGCAACAGACAATTACAAAAGCTTAGTGAATGCCGGGCGCCGATAATCTATTCTGACTAGTTCCAGCAGCTAACCTGGTCTTAAGAAGCTCAATAAGATTAGACGAAGAAAATTTACATTTATCTATTTTGAAACCAAGACTCAGCGGATAGGTTTCGGAGTCGACGACATCAGGTAAGTGATTTCACAGCCTTCACCTTATGACACACAGCGAGTAGGCTGTTTTTGATAAACGTGCTGGAGCTAAAAAGCAACTAACAAGTTTGTCAGAAATCTTGGTTGTCGAAAGGAAGAAATGAAATAAGAGAAAGGATGAACCAGGTTCCTCCCTTCTCTTAAAAAAGTTATTTTAGTTTATACGTGTGTATCGTCATTTTCTTTGTCACTGTGTCAACTGTCGTTTTGTAAAGGTTTTGAGTTCCATCATCAATGTGACCAATTTCCGTGATTTGAATTTTAGAACCTTCGCGATTCCAGATCCCAACACCGGCACCCGCAAAAAAGGTATGTTCATCAACTACCCCCCTCCCCTGAGAGGTGAGGGTTCCGCTAGTTCTATCCATGCCATATTTCAATCGCAGCGTGGCATATACTTTCCCATATTCACCCATACTTCCTTCGGCGTGAATAGCACTTTCGGTTTCCCCCAAATCGAATAAGGTGACGTCCAATTCAGCGGTATCTTGTCGGAGTTCAAGATTTAGAGAGTTAGTGCTCATATTAATATTTCCTTTAATTTAAAGTTGACTAAAAATTTATTTAATATTTACCGCTGTTGTTAAGATCTAAATCTATGTTTATCGTAATACCTAATCCATTGGCAGCAGCGGGAAAGAGTGAATCTATTGTTACTTGTCATCTTATTAATGGCCAACTCACAAGATGATTTACACAGCTTATTCTCTGTCTCCTGTCCATTGAAAAAATATCTTCCAGCTGCCTGTTTCTTTCCCATAGAGATAGATACTACTGCCCTCATAGAGGAGTTCGTCAGAATCGTTGTAACGCGAGTAATCGAGGTCTAAGTAATAGATTGGATCTGAAAGACGCTGGATTTTGAGGCTATCAGTCGTACTGTATGCGTATCCATCTTGCAGTGGAAATGATTCCCAGAACGTTATAATTTCCTCCTTTTTGAGAAACACACTGTTTGGGGTCGTGATCTGATTTATTGAAGGGAATTGAAAATGTGTTGCCAGTGCAGTCGCGTCACGGGCTATGAAATCTTGAAGGTATGCCTCAAAACTTCTCTGTATGAGTGCGATATTCGGGTCTTCTTCCTCGGCAAAAGAAACGCTAATTGAAAATAAAAGTATTGCTCCGGCTAAAAGCTGTTTCATAACTATATCCTGTTTTATTACAAAGAAACTGTGCAAACCTCTACTTTATGAAGGAGGTGTGGCAGATACTATATCAGTAAGCAGTAAAGACCCTATAAGAAAAATTGTTGTACCATCGTTCAGCCTTCTTACCAATTTATAATTTTTGTTGTTCG
>CAJWGN010000285.1 GCA_913031035.1 uncultured Gammaproteobacteria bacterium | reverse complement strand
GTCGCCTTGATAAACATCCACTGATAATAACTGACCCAGAAACACGAGTTCGTCACGCTCGAGGTCAAAGTTTGCCTGATTGGTTAGATATGCACAGTGGCAATGTTGATACATTTCCAGATGGCGTTGCATTTCCAGAATCATCAAAGCAGGTGAGAGAACTTTTGGCTCATGCTAAAGAAAATAATTTGGTAGTAATTCCTTATGGTGGTGGAACATCAGTGGTGGGTCATATCAATCCTGAGAATACTGATAAGCCGATATTGACTATTGATATGGGAAAAATGAACACGATGATGGGTATTGATACTGTAAGTCAGTTAGCTACATTCGGTGCTGGCACACCTGGACCCATCGTTGAAGAAGAGCTCAAAAAACATGGCTTTACATTAGGTCATTTCCCTCAATCTTGGGAGCTTTCTACGCTTGGTGGATGGGTGGCAAGTCGATCAAGTGGCCAGCAATCACTTCATTATGGTCGCATAGAGAATATGTTTGCAGGAGGCACCATTGAAACCCTGGCTGGCACCATGATTATCCCAACGATTCCAGCATCTTCAGCAGGTCCTGATGTTCGTGAGATGATTCTAGGTTCTGAGGGCCGCATGGGCATAATCACTGAAGTAACTATACGAATAACTCCTCTGCCCGAAAAAGAAAAATTCCAAGTGGTCTTTTTTCCTTCTTGGGAAATTGGTATAAGTGCTGCAAGGGAACTTATTCAGCAGCGAGTTGCTCTGTCTATGGTGCGTTTAAGCAACCCGCTTGAGACAACCAGTCTTTTATACATGGGCGCGGGCAGCGATAGCAGTGGAGTTGTTGCGCTAGAGGAATCATTATCTGAAAAAGGTATTGGCGAAGGCAAAGTCATGATGACATTTGGAGTCACTGGCTCAGTTCGTCATTGTGATACTGCGTATCAATTAGCACTCGACCATTGTTCTGCCCTTGGTGGTATTGCTGATCAATCTGGTCTTGGAGAGAACTGGGCTCATGGTCGATTCCGTGCTCCATATCTTCGTGACCCTTTAGGTGCTGAGGGCTATGTTGTCGATACCATGGAGACAGCAGTGGATTGGTCAAAAGTCTCTCAAGCTGCTAAAAGCATAGAAGAAGCGATTCGCACAGCTTTGGATGATGAGGATGAGCAGGTCCACGCCTATACTCATCTATCTCACGTCTACGGTCAGGGATCGAGTATTTACACTACCTATTTATTTCGCATAGGTGAAAGCTATGAGCAGGGAATGAATCGATGGGTTAAGTTAAAAAAAGCTGGTGCCGACCAGATTGTTGCTCATGGAGGCACTATCAGTCATCAGCATGGTGTTGGGAGTGATCATAAGAACTATTTAACCGCAGAAAAAGGCGAGCTTGGTATTGCAGCAATTAATAGCTTGTGTGAACAATTTGATCCTAAAGGCCAAATGAATCCAGGAAAATTACTCCCTGATAATTAGCACTAATTTACTATGAAAGGATTTACTAATCGCGACCAACTTCTATCTGAAATGCGCAATGGGCAGAATTTAGACTGGGATATTATTATCATTGGCGGTGGCATTACCGGAGCCGGCGTCCTTCGTGAAGCTCGACGACGCGGTTATCGAGCGCTGCTACTTGAGCAACAAGATTTCTCATGGGGTACCTCGAGTCGATCATCTAAGATGGTGCATGGAGGCCTTCGTTATCTTGCTGCGGGAGATCTAAAACTCACTAAGGAATCAGTTCAGGAGAGACAGCGTCTATTAAATGAGGCTCCAGGATTAGTGGATCCTATATCTTTTTACTTCACCTTCAGAAAGGGCAAATTTCCTGGCCGCATAGCCATGAAGGTCATACTAACTATTTATGATTTTTTTGCTGGCGCCCAAGATAACAGATACTGCAATAACAACGAATTATTACAGCGTTTCAAGGGTCTAGATGAGCATAAACTTCAGGGTGCTAGCTGCTATACCGATGCTATGGTAGATGACTCCCGATTAGTTCTTCGTGTATTACAAGACAGTATTGATGATGGTGGATACGCACTCAATTATACAAAAGTGGAAGATCTCTTGCTCACTGATGGGAAAGTTTCTGGCGTGACTGTTGAGGACAGAGTTAATTCTGCCTCCATTAACTTGACTGCCCCGGTTGTCATCAATGCTACTGGCGCATGGGCAGATCGACTTAGAAACGTTGTAAATAGCGAGAAGCGAATCAGACCCTTGCGGGGTAGCCATGTTGTTATTTCTAAATCTTTATATCCTGTAACTGACGTAATGACTTTTTTACATGTCGATGATAAACGTGGTGTATTCGTTTACCCTTGGGAGGGAACAACTGTTATTGGCACCACAGATTTGGATCATGATGACGATTTAGATTTAGAGGCTAGCATTTCTGAGCAAGAGGTAGACTACCTTTTAAAAGCTTTTAACAGTCAATTTCCTGATAATGAACTAAAGCATAGCGATGTTTTATCGACCTGGGCTGGTGTCCGTCCGGTCATTGGCGCAGAAAAAAGTAAAGACCCTTCCAAAGAACGTCGTGATCACGCCGTTTGGTCTGATAATGGATTAATTACCGTCAGTGGAGGAAAACTAACAACCTTTAGATTAATTGCATTAGATGCACTGGCTGCAGCCAAAGATAATTTGCCTACAGCCAAAGAATTTGTTGATGATCGAGTGTTCTCAACTCCAAAAATTAGTGCCCAGTCCTTATCACCAGCAAATCATAGTTGGGGTCAACGTTTATTGGGTCGATATGGAGAGAAAGCATTTGACCTCGCAAATGATAGCTCACTAGAGGACCAACAGAATCTTGGCGATACTGAATTTTCTCTAGCAGAATGCAGATGGGCAGTTCAGCATGAGGCAGTGGAACATCTCGATGATCTTCTGCTAAGAAGAACTCGTTTAGGTATGTGTCTGCCTAACGGGGGCATTACTCTCTATCCTGCATTAAAAGATATTTTCTTAAGTAATCGGAGCTGGGATGATGAGCGTTGGCAAAAAGAAGTTAATCGCTATGAAAAAATCTGGAAAAACCATTACAGTCTTCCTAACAACTCTTAAG
>CAJWGN010000284.1 GCA_913031035.1 uncultured Gammaproteobacteria bacterium | reverse complement strand
CGACATTGGCCCCAGCCGTTGCCATCGCCAACGACCCTGTCAAACACTCAAGATTTCTTGGCGATTGAAGATAGACCCCAGGTTCCGCATACCATGCGACATGAATTATCGTATCAATACCTTTGCAGACACGCTCCCACCACTCGACACTCTCGGCAAACATATCTACTGACGACACTACTTCGACAACACCATCAATCTTTTGAAAATCCCTTTCTTGACCTTCTCGGACAACCAACTTGACAGAGCACGACTGGACTAACAGCTCTTTTAAAACCTGACGACCGACAAAACCAGCGGCGCCAGTCAAGAGAATAGTACCGCTCATTTTATATCCAAATGTGGGACTGCCGTTACATATTGAACGCCATTGATACCGCTATTCTCAAGCTGATCCCTGACTTCCTTGGCAATGTTCCATGGAAGTATTAAGACATAGTCTGCCTTCGAATCACCTAAAGCCGCTGGAGGGAATATTGGCACATGACTGCCAGGCATATACTTACCCTGCTTAGCTATCCCTGCATCACATACAAACCGAAGCAAGTCCGGTTTTACTCCAGCATAGTTCAATAAAGTATTACCTTTAGCGGCGGCGCCATAAGCCACAACCACTTTATTGAGCCTCTTTTGTTCCAATAGAAATAATAAAAGATCATCCTTTATTTTGTCTGCTCGCACTTGAAAATTCTCGTACGTTGAGAGTTGTTTTAAACCACTCAGCGTTTCGAGCTCAAGCACAGCATCCACATTTGGCGAAGTGACCCTCGGGTCGTCCTGATGACAACCATAAACGCGCAAGCTACCACCATGCGTCGCCAGCTCCTCTACATCACAGATTCTCAGACCCGCATCAGAAAATATTTGCGATACAGTGTGGAGACTCAGATAGGAAAAATGCTCATGATAGACGGTGTCAAACTGAGCATGATTAATCAATTGCATCAAATGAGGAAATTCCAGAGTAATCGTTCCGTCGAATTTCAACGCCTCCTTTAAACCACGCGTGAAGTCATTAATATCTGGCACATGCGCATAAACATTGTTACCTGCTATAAGGTCTGCTTTCTTACCATCCTGACTAAGTCGCCTAGCAAGCTGCTCTCCAAAAAACTCGCGAAGTACAGGGATGCCGATTTCCTCGGCAGCCTCAGCAGTACTAGCCGTAGGTTCAATGCCCAAGCACGGTATTCCTGCCGCAACGAAGTTCTTCAAAAGGTAACCATCGTTGGAGGCCACTTCGATAACAAGGCTCGACGCATCTAGAGAAAAGTCTTTAATTACCTTTTTAGCATAACGTGATGCATGTGCAAGCCAGCCGACTGACGTGCTGGAAAAATAAGCATAATCAGCTCTAAATAAATCGTCAGCTTCCGTGTAGTCTTCCGTTTGTACCAGCCAACACTGATCACAGACCATGATTTTTAATGGATAATAGCTTTCCGGTCTAACAAGATCAGAATCTGTCAGGTACGCATTCGATGGCGGGGCATAGCCCAGATCCAAAAATGTATGCTCTAGCTCTACGGTGCAATGCCGACATTTCATAAACTGATCAATCCTTTAAAATTTTTGTCTACTAGTGGATGATTTTGATCACGCTGAGAAATTTCAGTGATCGATAACGGCCATTTAATCCCTAAAAATCTGTCTGTTGGGCAGATGCCGGCTTCAGCTTCTGGAGTGAAAGCCACAACCAGTACATTTGATACCTCATCCACTACCATATCTTCCAAGGAGCTTTGCCAGAGGACCACAGGTCTTCAAGCATGTTTTTTTCCCTCAACGTATCCATGGGTTGCCAAAAGCCGTTGTGTACGAATGCAACCATCTCTCCCATGGCAGCAAGCTTCTTTAGTGGCTCATCTTCCCAGCTAGTACGATCGCCTTCTATTAAGTCAATCACCTTAGGTGAAAGAACGAAAAATCCACCGTTGATCATACTGCCATCGCCCGCCGGTTTCTCAATGAATTCAGTGACTAAATGACCATTTCTACTCAGAGCTCCGTATCGGCCAGGTGGCGATACCGCCGACACCGTGGCAAGCTTGCCTTGCGCTCTATGAAATTCGATAGATGCGGCTATATCGATATCACTGACCCCATCGCCATAAGTAAAACAAAATTCCTCGTCATCACTAATATATTCTCGAACTCGCTTCAGTCGGCCACCCGTTAACGTACTTTCGCCGGTATCAACTAGAGTGACCTTCCATGGTTCGGCATTTTTCTGATGCACTTGCATTTGATTGTTCGTCATATCAAAAGTAACATCTGACATATGAAGAAAGTAATTGGCAAAATACTCCTTAATGACATAGCCTTTATAGCCACAACAAATCACAAATTCGTTAATGCCATGAGCAGAATAGTTCTTCATTATGTGCCATAAAATCGGTTTCCCGCCAATTTCAACCATAGGCTTAGGCTTGATATTGGTTTCCTCTGATATTCTCGTCCCAAGGCCGCCCGCTAAAAGTACTGCTTTCATTTGAATTCACTCCGTATTGCCATCGACACTCACCTCATAATCATAGTTAACTAGGGCTATCTTTTTTACAGCCCTGCACTTGACCCTATTACACCGGGAAAAACTTCTCGCTATTCTTGTTTTTAGAGCACTCTAGTCAGTCATCACTTCTAAATAGAGCGCCCAGATTACCGCAACGCCTGTGATCAAATTCTGTTAACTGAGTATGAATGTAAGGTGTGTTCACTCAGTGAACAGTCTACTCATTTATCGATAGCTTTACAAGTAAGACCCGCTTTTGATCCAAGCAGAATAAACTCTTGCTATGACTATAAATCCGTCAATAGGCCCTTAACATATTCAGCTATCGATAAAGATGATGTTAATCCAGGAGATTCAATACCAAAAAGCTGAATCAAACCGGAAAATCCATATTGAGAGCCGTCTTGTATGTCAAAGTCCATGAACCCGTCTTTGGGACCCTGTAACTTTGGGCGTAATCCACAATAGTCAGCATACAGCCTTGACTTATCAACTCGGGGATAATATCGAGATATCGCTTTGTAAAAAGCATCTAATTGAGAATCACTAACAATATAGTTTTCATGATCGGTGTACTCAATGTCTGGACCAAATCTCACAT
>CAJWGN010000283.1 GCA_913031035.1 uncultured Gammaproteobacteria bacterium | reverse complement strand
CCTCCGGATTAAACGGTGGTTGGGAAGAAATGATAGTATTTTTTGAGCGAGAAAGATTTTGGTCCTAGCGGCGATGATTTCTCACCTGAGATGTAGTTTTTGGGTAGACGCCAATTACAATTAAATGATTAATTGAGGAATATGACCATGGATGATGTAACCGATTTTGGGCTCCGGTCCGCTGCCGCGCAGGGTGATGTTGGTTAAATCCCTATTTGTCAGCAGGCCTGCTTTGCGGGTCTTTTTTTGCCCTCTTCAACCATTCGCTTTGTCTCGAACCGATAACTTCTCCTAGCCTTTTGGTTGAGCTGAATTGGGCTTTTATTCCGCATTAATATCACTAACTACGGTATAATAGATTTATCAAACATTAATTTAAACATCATTTTTGGAGAGTTATATGGTCAATAATTTTGATATGAGTAGTTCAGGTATTAACTTGTCTCTCGATGTATTCCGTGACGGCGACCTTAGCCAGGAGAACTTTACTGAAAATTTCACTAGTATGGGCGGCGCTAGCGATCATTTCCAATTTATTGATTGTGGTAATTTCAAGTCTAGAAATCTCATTGATCTTAGCAGCTATGGTTTTCTCCGGAAAGAACTGACCTCTGCTTTGCTTGCCCTAGAGGACATCTGTAGGATAAACGAATGGTCGAACCGCCTCTATCAAAAGTCCTATGGCCGCCTATCAAAGGCCGAGGCTGCGGAGTTTTTGGAAGAAGCAGCGCATTCATTGTTGGTGCCTGAGGATATTATCTCTTTGTATCGTGAGCACCTCACCCCAGCTTTCCATAGTGTCAGAGTTTGTGGATCGTGTCAGGGTGATGTGGCCACCGTTATTTTCTTTGAGGATGATGTGGCCGAGTACCAGTATGAGTGTCAGGCCGGCTTTCTATCGTCAATGACCAAATACTTTGAAAATCTCTTCTACCGAGCGCCCGTGAAATTTGAGTTAGATGTTGGCGGCAAAACTTTGGATTTTGAGGACATAGAATTAGACAGTGAATATGAATGGTGCGCGTCTGAGTTTGTTTCAAAAGCTGTGGGCGCCATTGCTAGCCTTGGTCTGGCACCGGGTAAAGAGGGCTACATCACACAATGGCTCAATGAGCACACTCCCTCTGATGCTCGTTATGCTGGTTAAATCCCTGTTTGTAAGCAGGCCTGCTTTGCGGGTCTTTTTTTGCCAATCCCAACCAATCGTATTTGTTAGAATCGGGGAATTTTTTGATCGTGTTGGTTGGCTTCAGTTTGGTATTTATTTCTTCTAAGTGCCACTAACTACGGTATAATAGATTTATCAAACATTAAATTAACAATCATTTTTTTGGAGAGTCATATGCAGTTATTAGTTTTGAAGAGCGAGCTGGTTCATGTGCTGGGAAAAGTTTCTAGCGTTATCACTAGAGGCACGACGCCGATACTGTCTAATGTATTATTGACTGCTGGTGAGGGGTCATTGGAGGTAGTTGGGAGTGATGGCGAGATCGAGCTTTCATCTAGCTGCCGAGCAGATGTTTCTTTTGTGGGAACGGTGACGGTTCCAGCGAGAAAGTTGTTTGACATTGCTCGCGCCTTGCCCGAAGGCAATATCAAGATGCAGTTTAGTGATAATAATTTGACTCTCTCAATCGGAACGTCTCGCTATAAGCTCTCGACCCTTCCAGCTGCAGATTACCCTTTAATGGCAAGTAAGGCCCAGGAGAAAAACGGTCTTCTTGGCTCCGGTGCGGTTGCTAGTTTTGGGCTTCAGGGATCTGAGCTAAAGGATCTCATAAGTAAGACAGCTTTTGCTATGGGAACTAATGACGTTCGGTACTACCTCAATGGTCTATTTTTAGAGGTGGGTCAGGGCAACATTAGATTTGTCGGTACAGACGGTCATCGGTTGGCGGTTTGTGATCTTACCTCGGCGGTTTGTGTCCCTGAAACAGTGGGGGTGATAATTCCAAGAAAGGCCATTGGCGAGATGGGACGTTTATTCAGCGATGGCGGTGAGGTAAAGCTATCATTTGGTTCTGGCTATATTCGCGTAGACAGTGCGGATGCGAGTCTCGTCGCGACTCTAATCGATGGGAAGTATCCTGACTATCAACGTGTCATCCCCACAGGTCTCGATGGGATCATTACCGCCGATCGTTCTGAAATGATTTCAGCTTTTAGTCGAGCTAGTATTCTGGCGAATGAGAAATATCGAGGCGTTAACCTCACCCCCTCTAACAACGTACTTGAAATTGAAGCTACAAATACGGACGCAGAAAAGGCCATTGACCAGATCGACGTTCAGTTTAGCGGCAAGTCCTTTGAGATCGGCTTTAATGTTACTTATCTTATCGAGGCGCTTAAGAGTTTTGGCGGGACAAGCATTGAGATCCATGTGAGAGATGGATCTTCGAGCGTTATTTTTAGCGATCCCAGTGCTAGCTTGGAGCATAAAGTGGTTGTGATGCCAATGCGGCTCTGAGAACCACTTTACCCACTTTCTGCTCTAAACAATTATCACAGGATTTTTGCTATGGATACTGTCATTAAAGAAGCTTCAAAATTTGGATTTGTCGAGTCGCAAACCGGGGGTGGCTGCACTGCCCTGCATCTTGAAGTTACTCCCACGAGCTATGACATATTTATGATGATCACCGATGACGCGGATATTCCCGAAACACTTTCCGGTACTTCGACATTCGGCATTTATTGTGATGAGGTTGAGGCCGTGTTTTTAACCAATATATCTACCATTAGTGCGCTACGGATGGGGCAGAAAATTAAAACAGCCATTAACGCGTTTCACGAGAATGGCGTACTGACGCCAGATATTGCAGAGGTTCGCTACTGGCTTATTGAAAATAACCTGAATCCTGGTGATGCATGGGAAGACATACAGGTTTCAATGAAAAAGCACTAACTAAGACTAGATCCGTTACGCTGTTGGTTGAGCCCAGTTTGTCATTTACTTGTTATTAATGTTACTAACTACGGTATAATAGATTTATCAAACATCTAAGTTAACAACTAAAGGAATAGAAAAATGAAACTTAGCAATAAACCTTATTTAAAAAATTGGCTTGATCGTTGCAAAAAAGTCGAGGCGCTATTTTTAGGCGCTTGGTCGGCTTTAGGGCTGAGAGGACAGATCAAAATCCCGTTTTT
>CAJWGN010000282.1 GCA_913031035.1 uncultured Gammaproteobacteria bacterium | reverse complement strand
GTTTGGGTGCGGTTTCTGGCACGGGTAACGACGCGGTCAATACCATTGAGGGCAGCGACGCGGCCAACATCTTGGACGGCGCTGGCGGTGACGATACGCTGCAGGGCGGCGGTGGCGATGACGTGCTTATTGGCGGCGAAGGTGATGACACGATCGAGGGTGGTGAAGGCAACGACACTCTAAATGGAGGGACAGGTTACGGCATTCTTTATGGCGGTGATGGTGACGATACTTACATCATTAACAGTAAGACATTTGACCTTTGGGATACAGGTGGTAACGATAAAGCTACAGTTAATGTCGACTTTGTAAAGATTCCCTCCTCTGTCGAGAGCGTCACCTACGCTTATGGCGTGCAGGAGCTTCCGTATTGGATAAGTGCTTTGTTGCCAGGTAATGCACTTTCATTCCCTTCTCTACTGGGTGCGGAGAAGACTTTTTACTTTGGTTTTCCAACAGCTGTTGACGATTATTCTTATGAGAATAGTGAAAAGGACGAGAACGGCTGGCAATCTTTTAGTGATGAACAGAAAGCCGGCACGCGCGCAATTTTGACCAACATAGAGAGACTTGTCGATGCTAGCTTTTCTGAAACGATTAGACTCGATCAACTTAACACCTTGGCTTTCGCTAACAATATTCAAGAGGTTACAGCTGGCTATGCCTCCCTTCCCCAGGCATCTTTTGCCGCAAGCGATATATACGTTAATTTACTAGACGATGGGGTTCAGGTTCCAACGAATGGCAGTGTGTATGCTGACACTTTTGTTCATGAGATAGGCCACGCAATGGGCTTAAAACATCCCTTTAATGATCCTAGCCCCTCCGGAAGTATAGCCGACGCGCCGTACCTGCAAAGCGATGAGGACCTTGCTCTTTGGACTCAGATGTCTTATTCAGGATCTCTAGAGAGTGGTGAGTTCAGCCCTCTCGACATCGCTGCTCTTCAATATCTCTATGGTGTAAATAAGAATACGCGAGCAGGAGACGATACTTATTTTTTTGATGGGACTAAACCGAATTTCATTTGGGACGGATCAGGGAATGACACGATAGATGCTTCGTCTTCATCCGAGTCCGTCACCGTATTTTTAGAACCGGGATATCATGGTTTCAGAGGGTCGGTAAAAAACGAATTAATAACGGCTGCAGGCCAGATAACAGTTAATTTTGGAACAGAAATAGAAAACTTAGTTGGCTCTAGTTTCTCAGATATGCTGACAGGCAATAAATTAAACAATACTCTAACAGGCGGCGATGGAAACGACGCTATAGATGGCAATGCAGGAATTGATATTGCGGTTTACACAGTGAATCTTAATGAGGCCGCTTTAAATAACTTTGTCGATTTTGGGCAAGGCTCCGATATCTCTTTAAAAATAGCGTGGAATGTTGTTGTCGCGAACGAAACGGATACTTTACGCAATATAGAACGCCTTCAATTTATCAACACCAATGTTGCGCTTGACCTGGATGGCAATGCTGGGAAGATAGTTAAGTTACTAGGTGCTCTGCTAGGAAAGGACTTAGCAACAGATAAGACTTACGTAGGCGTGGGGTTAAACATTCTCGACAGTGGCATGTCTTATGCGGGATTGATGAAGGCAGGACTTGATGCTGTTTTCGGTTCTAACCCGAGTGGCGCGTCAGTTGTTGATGTTTTGTATAAAAATCTTGTAGGCTCAGCGGCTCCTCAGTCTGTCTTAGATGAATACGGAGGCATGCTTGATAGCGGTTCGATGACCTCTACTGAACTTGGAATAGCTGTTGCTGATCATCCCATAAATGCTACTAACATCGATTTAATAGGTCTGACACAAACTGGCGTTGAATATATTCTTTATGGTTAGGCCCACCATTTAACTCTCAAAAATACCTAGCCATTCGCACACAGTTCTAGCCCGTGCAGTTTGACTTTTAGACTCCACCGATCAAGCCACAGCCACGTGGTGGGTGGAGACTTACAGTTCGCGAAATGAAGCCAGAAAAGGGTATTGACTAATTAACTTGTCAACACCCTAGCAGGGGGGAAATTTCTGCTAATTGACATAGTTTTTGTTCTACCTATACTCAGCAAGGCGATAGTGTATCCAATAGGAGGCGAGGACATAAATTGAAACGACGTTCAACGCTCTCAGTCTCAAATGTCGTCCTAACCACAATACTTTCCTATTTGCGGATTAATGGTGAGCAATGAAATACCCCAATCTTTTCGAACCACTGAATCTAGGGTTTACCCAGATACGCAACCGAGCCATCATGGGTTCGATGCATACCGGCCTAGAGGAAACTGAAAACGGTTTCGAACGCATGGCCGCGTATTATTCTGAGCGTGCAGCAGGCGGGGTTGGGATGATTATTACCGGTGGTATTGCACCGAATGAAGAGTCCGGGAGTGAGAATCATGCCAAACTGTCAACTGAAGCCGAAGCTGAGCAGCATAAAATTGTCACCAGCGCCGTGCATCAAACAGCACCCGATGTAAAAATCTGCTTACAAATTCTCCATGCTGGGCCATTGGCCAGAACTACAGCGTCGGTAGCGCCGTCCGCTATAAAGTCACCTATTTCAAAATTTATTCCCAACGTATTAGATACAGCAGGCGTTGAAAAACAAATCAATGACCATGTGAACTGTGCTGTGCTAGCGAAAAAGGCAGGGTATGACGGCGTTGAGATTATCGGCTCAGCGGGATACCTAGTCTCCAGCTTTCTGGTGCAAAAAACCAATCAGCGCAAAGACGAATACGGCGGCAGTTACGAGAACCGAATGCGTTTTGCATTAGAAATTATCAAGCGTACGCGCCAAGCGGTGGGCAAGGATTTTATTCTGATTTTCCGAATCGCCGCAATGGATATGTTGCAAGGCGGTATGAGCTGGGAGGAAGTTGTCACCTTGGCGAAGCGTATTGAAGCGCTGGGTGCGAACCTTATCTCAACACATTTCACTTGGCATGAAAGCAAAGTCCCGACAATTGCAACGATGGTCCCGCGTGCGGCATTTACCTCTGTCACTGGGCGTCTGCGTCGTGAATTGGATATTCCTGTCATCACATCGAACCGCATTAATATGCCGGATGTAGCAGAAGGCGTCCTCGCCCGTGGCGATGCCGATCTTGTATCCATGGCGCGGCCACTACTAGCAGACAGTGACTTTATGCTAA
>CAJWGN010000281.1 GCA_913031035.1 uncultured Gammaproteobacteria bacterium | reverse complement strand
CTAAAAGGTCTTAAAATGCGTGTTATGGAAAGTCCGGTGTTTATCCGGTTTGTTGAGTCTTTTGGTGCAGCGGCAACGCCAATGCCCGGCTCGGAAATCATTATGGCGGCCAAGCAGGGTGTGATCGATGGTCAGGAAAATCCGACTCAAGTTAATTATGATTTCAACCTTATGGAAGTGCAAAAGTTCATGTCCACGGATGAGCACATTTTGGGTGTTCACGCATTCATCATCAGCGACAGCTTCTTTGAAACTCTCAGCAATGATCATAAAGCAATTGTTCTCGAGGCGGCCACATTGGCGGCAAACATAGAAAACACTCAGAAATTAAGCAGAAACCAGAAAACTGTTGAATTAATCCGAGCGATGGGTGTCGAAGTTCACTTGACGACTCTTGATGAAAAGGCCGCTTTCGCGAAAGTGTCTCAAGAGCCTGTTTTAGAATATCTGCGAGAACAAGTTGGTGCGGATCTGGTTAAGTCGTTGCTTGACGTTGCGGCGGAATACGAAGCCCGTTTGACGGGAAACTAGGAGCGGCATTACATAGTTTTGACGAAAAGCCGTCCCGACTAATATTTAAAAAGCATTGCCCGTTCTCAGCGCGGGCAATGCTAGCAACCGAAAGCCTTTAACTCAAACGTCAAAGGTAAAAGAAGGTCAAAGCCATGAACTCTTCTACCACCTCAGACCTTAAAAAAAACCTGGATGCTGGTAGTCAGCGCAGTCGATTGTTCAAATTTTGCAGTTCCATTTCGAAGTTGTCTGAAGCATCTGCTGCAATTCTACTGATAGCAGTTGTTGGAATGAATTTGGTCCAAATATTCTTTCGATACGTGATCGTGGATCCTCTATCCTGGACCGAAGAAGGGATGAGATATTCTGCGATATGGATGACATTTCTAGCGCTGGCTCCCGCACTTGTTAGAGGCGAGCATATGGCGATCGATCTATTTCAAGGGGTTCCTTCCATAAAGCTGCGCCGGTTTGTAGGTTATCTTGCCCCTATCGCCATTGGTGGATTTTGCATCCTGTTGATCTGGAAAGGGCTTGATGCTGCGATCGGAAACTTAAAACAGGTCTCGCCTGCTATTCGGATAACAATGATTATCCCCTACGCCGCTGTTCCCCTAGGTGCGGGACTGACATTAATACAGGTAGTCTGCACCTTACTGAGTTGGGATACAGCAATTCAATCCGATGTTCCTGAAGGAGATTTTCAATGATTGAAATGCTGATTGCATTTGTCGCTTTGCTTTTCATCGGCACCCCTATCGCATTTGCTTTGGGAATATCCGGTGCGGTAGGGCTTTGGATGCTTGACATAGATCTCATAACTGTTCCTACGCGATTGTTCACTGGCATGGACAATTTCGTTTTGCTCGCCGCTCCGTTTTACATCTTGGCTGGCGATGTAATGAACCGTGGTGGCATAACAACTAAATTGATTAAAATGGCCTCCATGCTCACGCGGGGTGTGCCCGGCGGCACAGCATACACCAATGTGACGTCGTCAGTACTTTTTGCCGGTATTTCAGGTGCAGCGGTCGCGGACACGGCTGCTCTAGGGCAAATATTTATCAAAGGAATGCCAGAAGAGGGATATGACAAGAATTACGCGGCTGCCGTAACAATTGCCTCATCTGTCATAGGCCCCATAATTCCACCGTCTGTAATCATGATCATCTATGCGGCGGTAACTCGCCTTTCTGTAATCGATCTCTTTGTTGCCGGAATCATCCCTGGTCTCCTCCTTGGCGGTGTGATGTACATGGTGATCTGGGTGCAAGCACGTGGAGGAGGCCTACCAGTTTCCGAGCCCCGTAGCAAAGACGGAGAGAGCGAACCTTTTATTCGAGATGGCCTGCTGGTATTATTATTACCAATTTTGATCGTTGGGGGGACGTTGAGCGGAGTGTTTACAGCGACTGAGGCAGGCGGGGTTGCTGTTATTTATGCGATATTGGTTTCCAGCTTCGTTTTTCGCACTATGACCCTTGTTGACTTGTGGGATGCGGTTAAGACTAGCGCACGAAACACGGCAGCTATATACTTGGTCATCGCAGCGGCAAGTGTCGTATCTTATGTTCTGATTGTTGGTGGGGTTACCGGGTGGATCAGCGAATTTGCTGGGTTCTTCAGCGAAAGCCCGGTGTTCTTCCTTATGGCGGTCGCAACGGGACTGCTGGTCCTAGGTACCTTTCTCGAACCGGGAGCCGCAATAGTATTGCTGGTACCGATACTGGCACCGGAAGCGGCAAACTTGGGTATCGATCCGATGCAGTTGGCGATGGTTGTTATTCTCACGCTAACTCTCGGTCTAATTACCCCTCCGGTTGGCGTTTGCTTGTTTGTTGCCTGCCGAATTGCAGACAGCCCGGTCTATCCGGTTATCAAGGCAGTGTTTCCATTTTTTGTGGTCGAACTCGGTGTGGTGCTATTGCTCATCCTTGTTCCTCAATTTTCGTCTTTGTTGCCTGATTTAGTGAGGTAAAGTTTCAGATTCTTCTGGTGCGACAACGCAGGCGAATTCTTTCAACCAACCATGCCAAAGTTAAATGCATCGGAACCGTTCGCCTATCGGGGCTCATTTAAAACGCGCCAAAGCATCATGGGTCGGGAACTATTAGGGAGAAACTAAAATGCCTAGAATTCTTATTCTTGAGTGCCTTCAGGAGATCGCTACATTCAATCCGCTACCATCAGAGTATGAGAACTTTCAAATATTGAAAGGGGAGGAAGTATTTGCCCACAGGGGACTGAATACTGGCATCGGCGGAGCGCTGACTGTATTTGATGCCGAAGCAGAAATTAATGTTGTGCCGGCAATAACCGCAGCCGCCGGGAGCGCCGGGTCTCTTTCTGCGAAAGGGTGGGAAAAACTATCGGCTGAAATACTTGAATCTGTGAATTCAAATTTGGCGGGTGTTGATGGAATATATTTTTCTCTTCACGGCGCAATGGGCGCCGAAGGTGAACTCGACCCAGAAGGTTTTCTTCTTGAAGAGATTCGGCGGCTGGCTGGGCAGCATATCCCGATTGTCATCTCTCTGGATTTACACGGAATTCTCACAGACCGAATGATCAGACAAGTCGATGGCTTGACGATCTACCATACCTACCCACACATCGACTTTGCCGACACAGGCATGCGGGCTGCCAAACTCCTTT
>CAJWGN010000280.1 GCA_913031035.1 uncultured Gammaproteobacteria bacterium | reverse complement strand
GCTCGGGTAAATACGCCGACATATTAAGCGCCTTGCGCGCCCCAAACTCCATTTCCTTGCTTAATTTTATGAGGGCGACCAAACCACCCAGCACGTCTTCTGCTGGCATTACCTCGCCAGGCTTTCGGCCTAGCATTTTGTATACGATTTGCTCAAAGCCAGTTTGCTCGGCAATCGCCATGAGGGTTTCCATAGATTGCTTTTTTCGGCGAAGGTGGTTAAACAGCTCTACATTGTTTTCCTTAACATTCTGTAAAATTGTTGCCAGATCAAAACCGCCAGCTTCGCCACTATCGGGACGTGGGCCAATAAAATCACTTGATTTGTTTTCGAATATTTCACCTATGCGACCCATGTTTAGGCCGCCTTGGAAACCGCCTTCCTCCAGCGCTTTATTAAGAGCTATCAGGTCGTCGTCTTCCATTGCCTTAATTACAATGCCCCCCCCTGGGGCTGGCGTAATATCGTCGCTAGGTACCTGAGTGCCATAGGACCGCTTCTCGGCACCTTCCACTATTTCGCCTATTTTGTCAGTGGCTTTGAGGCCGGCCTTTGCTAGTTCTTTTAAAAAACTCATTATAAATCCTCCCCATTAGGCGCTAAACGCGATAGCTCTGCATTCTGAGCGCTTACGGCATCATCATAGTTTTGGAATAATGGAATATCTGTTGCGTCACCAAAATAATCAGGATCATACACATAGAATATTACATCTGGTTCGCCATTGTTGAACTTTTTGAAAGTGTTTTTGTCCCAACCTTTGGGCGCGTTAGCATCGCTCCATGGCAGCCGAGCGACAGGTCTAAAGCCGACAGTTTCGTACATTCCAGATAAGAAGGTATCGAAGGCGTCCAGCTTTGTGCCACCAGCCTCGATTGCCGCTTGCATCATCGACATGCCGACTTTGCCGGTTTCATTTCCAGATTGGAATACTGAGACGATATCGCCATCAGGCTTAATCGCAAAGCCACTTCCGTTTTCGGTTCTAAACAAACGCGCACCGGAAAGCTCTTCTGCCGATTTAAGCTCAACCTGCGCCCCAAATTTATGGGTCGACATTGCACTGGCCATATCAGAACTATATTGAGGTGCGGATGCTGTAGCAGCAACCTCACTTATTCTGGGCAGGGACAGCCCCGCTTCACTATAAATGCGTTGAGTTGTCTCGTCAGGGGTTAGGACTAAAAGCCCATCTCCTCCAGACCCTGTTCCGCTGTCTCGCGCGTAAGGCGTGGGTGCTTCGCCATTAGCTTGTTCACCTCTTCGGTTCGATCGTACAGCCCTCTGGGAGCCGCTGATGCTTCTGAAGTCTGAGAGGATTTCTTCGCCTTCGCCTTCCGGTTCAAGTCTAATTTCAGCTTCATCGCCTGCGCGAACTCTTGGTCGTAAGTCATTTGATATCGTCTCCGCTGCTTCTGAGAATGAACCTGGACGTAATGTTACTCCAAGATCGGTAAATAGGTTTTGTTCGTAAAACCACAGAACTGCTTGAGCGTCTTGCTCAGATAAAAGCCCTGCTCCTCAATGTTTGTCAAGCATGCGCGCTGCAAACTCTTCCATGCGCCCACCTACAAGGCTCTGAGAGCCTCGTAGAGAGTCATACAGCAACGCTAGTCGTTTGTACGACTCGTTGACACTTCTTGGCGGCATGCAACCAGTGATAGATGCGTACATTGGCTTTCAGAAACAGCTTTATAGTCCAGCTAATTAAAGCTTCAGTGCGACCACTTTCTTCAGTCATCAACTAATTCCCGCTGTTTTCTGCAAAACTCTAGCGCCCAGGTCAATTAAGTCGGAGAAATCCCAAGTACCGAGCAAATCTTTAGTCTTAGTTCTGCTTTGAAAGCCTGTTCATTATCACTGACCAGGTAAAAGAAATCTCCATCATCAGTAGCAACGACATCTTGGTCTTCATGGGGGTTCAAGTGATAGTGTTCACAGTAAGTTAATAGTTCGAAATCACTTATCTCATCGTGAAGTGTATCGTATTGCTCAACAGTCAGAGTTTTCATTCCAGAGTATTTAACAATATCTATGCTAAAGCCCTCCATCATAGTCCCGCTACAAATTAGAAACTCTTTTGACATTATTGCGGCCTTCCTAAAGAATTCAGTAAAAAGCCCAATAGGCGAACTTTATAGGACGATACTAGAATATAGCCTCAGTGTCAGCTCGTTTGAGAGTATTACAAAAACAACAAGAACAAACCCTTTAGCCCCCTTTGTTGAAACCATTAGATACCAAAGACCACCGGGGGCCCTCGTCAGTCCACCATGGGACCCAATTTGTCATAGGCCACCAAAAGTGCCCTAGACAGACTAGGGTACTTTTGGTTAACTCGCTGTTATCGTTGATGTCGGTGTGTAGACTGATGCCGTACTAAGGAACCATTGTCCGTGTCGGGGCACCAGTATCCTAAGACAGCTGCAGTTACACACCTGATATCAAGCGATATTCACTGTCGTCTGATGCAGGAGGCCACCGTATGGTATTATCTAAGTTGCTGAAGGCTGATAGAGAAACTCAACTTGAGTGGCTAAAGTCCCAACTTACAGACGAAGCCAACGAACAAGACACTGATATTATCACATATATTCATATAAGAGCTTGGGATGAGCCGCTAGGGGCTTTTATACATTTTGATCAATCTAGGTTAGATGATATGCTCGGATATCCTGAAGCGTACGACCTGGGTGAATCAATACAAAACAGTTTACCCGACGTTTCCAATCAGCGGGCCAAAGCCATAAATGCAGGGAGTAAATTAACTCCAGCCGAAAGGGAAGTTGCAGTAGCTATTTTTGAGGAAGGGCAAGCAGACAGCGACGCCTGGATCTCCTGCTCCGGCTTCACTTTAAAGGTGGACACTGGAGCTAGCATTTATATTGCATTTTCAGGAGCCTCACTTGGGCAGGGCGGTATCGACTATGCTTTTTATGGTTTATTTTCCAACTCAGAAGCTGCGATCAACTATTTTTCGAAACAAGGTGACAATTGGTTCGACATTTAAAGGCGTAATGTAATCACAGTCACATATCTGGTGGCGATACCCAAGCCATCCAACCCCACAACTGCTTCACCTGGTAGCCTCGACCATAGTTCTCCCCAACACCCTTCCGGCTCCAACCACCTATCTGGTCGATGATGTCTGCGGGACACTCCACAGCCC
>CAJWGN010000279.1 GCA_913031035.1 uncultured Gammaproteobacteria bacterium | reverse complement strand
TCCAGCGATTTTTGCCAATGCTATTAACTCAGCGAATGCCCCATTAGACTACGTTGCCGCAGCTACATTGGTTAATGACGCCATTATTGCCGTAAAGAACTATGTTAGTGACCGCCCTAATTATTTCTTCCTGGGTGTTTTCAATAAACCGTCAGGCATGCAGAGAGCACTTACCATGTTAGGCTACCAATGGGGTGTTAGTTTGCCAGAATAAAAAATCAGTTTCCATTATGCACCAGAAGACAGTCGATTAATGAATCAGCTGCATGAAACACTCCATTTGTTTGGTGTTGATGACTGTTACGAAGATCGACCGGGCCACCCAGCCAAAGTAACTTGCAGCAATTCTTTATGCTTTATGCGTTATGGTAACAATACCAGTCAAGTATGTGCGCACGTCAGACAGCAAATTAAAGCATCTGAGCAACTGAAACAATACTAGACTTTGTCATACAAATGGTGCCTTCATGTAAGGGTAAATCGAATGGTATATTGCTATTAATCCGCTTTATGTATAACCACCAACAAGTGTTTTGCTCTAGAGCAAGCCACATAATAATCAGCCTGCTTAAACAACGTTGAATCTTCCTCGCCAGGGACATCAATTAAAATAATTGCGTCAGCCTCTAGCCCCTTAAAACTTTTGACCGTAGAGAAGAAAACCCCTTTATCCTCTCGCCAGGCATCTATGTCTTCAGTTACTTTTATCCCGCGCGCTGCGTTCAAATCGCTTATTGAGCTGCGTGCTTTTTTGGTGGGGCTAAGGATGGCGACTTGAGAGGGCCTTAAGTTACCGTCCTTTACCCATTCGTTGATATAACGCTCTACTCGTGGCTTAACATCATCACCATGACCGAGTTTAATCACTATTGGCTTCTCACCGAGAGGCGCCTCTTCTCTTGTTGGGATATCGACATTTAATATCTCACTGCATTTATTGGCAATTGAGCGAGTGTTACGGCAGTTAGTGGGTAAGTTGTAGGGCTCACCTAGCGCGGGTAAGGAACCTTTTTGGTCAACATACAGATTTTGCCGGGGATCATAAAAGATATACATCGCGCCCTCATCACCCGCTGAATTGATCATTTCTAAGGGCATCCACCAGTTGGGGTAGAAATCTTGACCCTCATCCACAATCACCGCATCAAACTTGTCAGGTACCATATCAATGGCGTCCATTAGCGCGTCAGCGGCCTCATGTTGCCAAAATTCATTAGCAAGATAACTGGGGCTGGGCGGAGAAAAACTCATACCTGCCTTACGAATCCAGCCCGCACATAAGCCGTGAAAGTGTGTAACCGTTATTAGTGACTTATACTCATCAGCAATGGAATCATTGATCCATGCAGCGAGGGTTTTGTTATAGCAAACAAAAAGTACTGTTTTACCTGCATCGGCAAACTTTTCTGCTTGCGCCTGCGCCAACAAGGTTTTGCCAGAGCCGGCGACACCTTCAATACATGCGCGCTGTTTTTGATCTAAGAAATTCAATAGGTTTAGTTGTTCATTGGTTAAGCGAAATAGCTTCTCCTCTTGCTCTTCTAACTTTCTAAACAATACAGGGAGCAGATTGAACCCCGGGGAGATTGCCTTAGTAATATTTTTAACATCATCAGTCGATAAAGGTCTGGGACTATCCCTGCGGGACCATTGATTGAGTGCTGAGGTAATGCGACGATCCAAATAAGGTAAATCACTGGCAGAAAAAATGATGGCGGGCTCAGCCCCTGCAGGTGTTGGCCCTTTGTATTCACAATCGGGGAAAACCACAGCATAGCCATAAGTAAAGGGAAGGCTATTGGCGCCTTGATAGCCTCTACGTTTGATGGTATTTTCAAGGTAATGGGTATTGCGGTTGGCCTGTTCAAAAGGATCCTGAATAGGTTTCAATCGTCCATTACCTAGCACTCTACTCCAGTCACGAGAATCCTCATCATAGCTAATCTCACCGCCTTTAACCTCAAGGATAAGCATGCCATGGCTAGGTAAGATAATAACAAAGTCCGTTTCACCTTCTTTGAGCGTGGTATTACCACGGTCATTGCGGTCTGTTTTTAGCCAGGGATAACTGTGGTAGATAATACAATCATTCGGTAATTGACCCACAAGGCAGCGTGCCGTATCCCGCTCTGATTTAACCGCGATCTCGTCAATATCTACCTTCGGAATTAGTCTGGCCAAGCTCCCTCTCCTATATGTTTATTTCTACTGCCCTAGGCATGAAATTTTCCCAATCATTTTCTTCCACCTCAAACTGCTGTTTGGGCCCAAACCCTCTTACAACTATTAAATAAAATATACGAGCATCTTCGGTATCTTGTTGTTTTGACCAAGCATACTTACCAACCAGCCATTGATCCTTGTGGCGGATTAAAACAAGCGCGTTCTGCTTGGGTCTTTCCCCATCTTTACCCAGCACTTTAAAGAGACGCTGCTCTTCAACATCAAGAGTAGTATTTTGGAAGCTAAGTAACTTCTGTGCACCCGCCTTCAAGTTATCGTCTAGTTGCACTACCGGTGTTGCCGTTGGCTTACTGGTAGCTTTCAGTAAATAGCGGTCGGCCCCATAGGGCACAATCTCTTTCGCTCGGATCATACCAATAAACTGTTGGTAGATAGTCGGTGGGACATTACCACCTTGTATGTGTACACCCATTTCTATATTTTTATCTAAGGCTGCTGACGTTAAATTAGCGCTGGTTAAAAACGCATCCACTTGATCAGCCACAGCACACTTGGCATGCACGCGTGCAAACCCCCCCTCAATACTTTCTCGCCGTTCTCGAGGCCAGACATACAGTGTTAATCCCGGGATGTCGCCCTGGAGGCGCTTAATCGTGTCACGAAAGTTGCTAGACCCTTCTTTATCCTCTGACTCCAATAACATTCTTACATCTACGCCTCTCTCAAGAGCTTGCCGTATGGCGTCTTCAACCCTTGGAATATTCACAAGCACAAAGGAAACGAGAAAAAGCGACGACTGGGCCGAGTTGATTAACTCCAATAGAATTTGCTCAGAGCGTCTCACAGGGATCTGATTGAGATCAGGGCCCGTCCAGACTAACTGAACCTGCTCCCTTGCCTTCTCGGACAGATACCCGTGCGATGCGCCCCTTAAGATACCTGCCATCTCATCGGGCGAACAACCAAGGCGTTGCCACTCCTCAAGCAC
>CAJWGN010000278.1 GCA_913031035.1 uncultured Gammaproteobacteria bacterium | reverse complement strand
CTATGTCCAAACTATCACGAAGCGATCTGCAATCATTAATTGATGCTAAGCAATCTGAAGGTAAAATTTTTATGGCCAATCGAGTTCTTGCAGCCCTTAGAGCATTCACTGGCTGGGCTCATAGAAGAGGTCATATCGATGTAGATGTAGGAGCACTTCTGCAATCAGCTGGAAAAGAAGCTTCCAGAGATAGAACGCCAACAATAGAGGAAGTAAAAACGATTTGGTCCGCCTCTTTTCAGATGGGCACACTTTGGGGACCTTATATAAGATTTTGCATTTTAACAGGACAAAGGTGTCGGTCTGATATTCTAAATATGCAGTGGCATTGGATAGATTTTGAACGTAACCGCTATGAAATACCCAATCCTAAAAATGGGCGTCCACACATTGTTCACTTAAGTGCACCTGCCGTGAGCGAATTAAAAGAGCTCAAGAAGCAACAAACTGATAGACCGAGCAATTTTGTATTCACAACTAACGGAAAAAGGGCTGCATCAGGCGTTAGCAAAGCTAAATTGCGGCTAGATGATTACATTAACCAGATTTGGTCTAAGCTGGGGCATAAGTCTCCAGTTGAACATTGGGTACTACACGATCTTCGCAGATCGCAGGCGACAGAACTGGCAGAAGCTGGTTTTGATGAAGGTGTCGTTGACCGCATTCAGAACCATGTAGCTAGTGGCAGTAGAGCCTCAGCTGTGGCTGCAGTTTATAATAAAGCACAAAAACTACCCGAGAGAGCTTTAGCTTTGGATGCATGGACAAGGATGGTCACTGGTCAGCCTGCGAAAATTATTGAGCTAAGGAAAGCATAAATGCCGCGTCCAGAAACAGAACAGCCAGTGCCTTTGGAACGTTTTCACCTTCCAGATGGAACAGAAGTTAACATAATAGATGAAACCTGCTGGCCAGTTGGGAGGGGTCAACATGCGGCACGAGACTTTGAGATTCAACGGATGGAACCAATAATCGAAAACTTAAGCAACATATATATGAAACCAAATGGACCAAAAAAAGTTAAAGAAATTCTATCTTCTGCAAGCAATCTTGCCCGCCATTTATCTCTTATGGGAGTATTTGGTGAAGATGGAAAAGACGACACAAACGCTCGAAAATTTTGGTACAAAAAAATAAATTCCCGATTTCAGACCTATATATCTTGCATTAAAAATACTGCGTCTTGACCGTAAAGTACTAGGTACGTCTACTACCCACCTCCGGTGAATCATTTCGGACATTATGTGTTCATCACGGTTTTAACAGGAGGTTAAAGTGCAAAGTATTTTACGTATGCCAGAAGTGTCTAGAGTTACGTCTTTATCAAAATCAACAATCTATGAGCTTATAAAAGTTAACAAATTTCCACACCCAAAACGGATTGGAATACGAGCTGTTGGCTGGTTAGCTGATGATATTCAAAACTGGATAGAAAACCTATCATTAGATAGTGCTAGAGGGTATGACGAATGAGTAATTTAAAGGACAAGCAGTCTAAATATCAGATATTTGAACAAACAGATAACGCAAAAGTAAAAATTTTTTGTCCACATTGCTTAAAGAAGTATAATTTCAACAAGGCCACGCCCCGCTATATCCATAGTATCAAAAGCTTTGATGAAATTTTCTACGTCGCACTTTGCGGTAGCTGTTGGAAGCAGACTAATACGGGTCAGGGCGTAATAAAAAAACATTCGCTCCATCAAATTGGTAAGAACATATTTTCCAATCCTGACAAATGGCTTTCAGTTACAACTGAAGTAGCAATGGTTATGAATGATCATAATTTTTCGGATGCTTTGCTAAACGGGCATGGCCTTACGCGAATGGCTTATGAAGCTGTTAAGCTGGGTAGTTATTGGAAATTACCTTTTGCAGGTCCCGGCCTCATGATGATTTGGACGTGAGTATGATGGACGATCTGACACTGATTAAGTCAAAGACACCAGATAAGGTTTGCAAAATTTTCTCGATTGATGAATCAGGTGCTTTAACTAAAAAAGCCATCGCACATATTAGCGAGGGACGCGCCCGGAGGTTTAACGCCTCAGATGCCATGACTTTAGTTAAAATATTAAAGTCCGTAACAGAAAGGCAAGATTTAGTACTTTGCCCCGGTGTATGGCATGACTCTCAAGCAGGCCGGGAGTTTGGGTTAACAACAGAAAAAAATTTGTGTGATTTGCTGGACGATAAAATTGGTAAAGTCCAAGGCGGCGTAATAGATCATCGGGGACAGCTAATCAGCGCCCGTTTGGCGCGTGGAATAGACTACAGCAATTGGCTACTGCTCGATGCGGACAATCCATCGGGCATACCTCATAATTGGGCGAAAATGGGTATCGCCGAGCGGCTACAGCTTTGGGAACCTTTTGTGCCGGGCATCTCAAGATGTGAACGCATCGAAGCACGCAGTTCCTCCGCTCGGGTGGTAAAAGACGGTGACACCCCGGGGGAACGGAGCCACGCTTGGATCAGGGTGAGCGATCCAGATAAAATACCTATTCTGAAAGCTCATATACAAGTTCAGATGGTGCTGCATGATTGCAGTTTTACGTTTGGGCGACGTAGCCGCGCTGATCCGCAGAAGGTCATTGGGTCAGAACATCGTAGTGTCTTTGATCTAGCAGTGTTCGATAAAGGCCGATTGGTCTTTTGTGCTAAGCCTGAGGTCAGCGCTGATGGATATAGCGTCGTCGATGCAGACGTGACAATGCTTAATGAAGGTGGTGGTAAACTTGATCTATCATCGTTTACTTTACCGCTAGCTAGCGATCTGCGCCTAAATAAAGTCAAGACCAATCAGAGTTTAGTATTCACACTCTCTGGAACTAGAGTTCAATCTGTCGAGACTGGCTTACTGACACTGGATACCGAAATTGAAGTCAAAGGCATAGTGCGTCCATTGTCTTATTGGGTAAAACAGATGGTAAAAAGTGATAAAAAACGATGTGAAGCGCCATTCCGCGAAAGCCAATCTGAAGCCGCGTTTATTAAACTTTCCAAGAATGGCCAGCCTTTTGTTTATGACATCGGCAACTCGACAAAATATGCTATCGCGGCTCGCTCTGCGGAAGATGTAACCAACGACTGTGGAGCACTTGCTGACGCGAGTACTGTAGACATTACGGCAGCACTGGTGGAGATTGCTGGACTTGAACCTATAGGCGCTGAGAAAGCCCTGCGAGCAATAAAAGCTA
>CAJWGN010000277.1 GCA_913031035.1 uncultured Gammaproteobacteria bacterium | reverse complement strand
TGGCTTTATGTCAAAATCTATATTTAAGTTATTGCTTTAACAGTTGATTCTTTAGCTCTGCAATTCGATCTCGAGTATTTGCCGCTTCTTCGAATGCTAAATTCTTGGCTAAATCATACATCTTTGACTCCAACTCGATGATTTCCTTCTGCAATGCCTTAGGATCGCTTAAGTCTAATCGAGAATAAGCGTTGGCTTTCTCCATAGCACCACGGCCTCTCGTTTTCATCATGCTGCCTGCAGAAGTGTTTGCACTGTCCATCACATCGAGGATCTTTTTCTTTACCCCTTCTGGGGTGATTCCGTTGGCCTTATTGTGGGCTATCTGCACTTCTCGCCGGTTGTTCGATTCATCCATCGCTCGCTGCATCGATCCGGTAACCCTGTCCCCATACAAAATGGCTCGACCATTAAGATTTCGAGCAGCACGCCCGATGGTTTGAATTATCGACCGCTCCGACCTCAAGAAACCCTCTTTATCAGCATCCAAAATTGCCACCAGAGAGACCTCTGGGATATCGAGACCTTCCCTCAACAAATTAATACCGACCAACACATCAAACAGTGCAAGACGCAGGTCTCTGAGGATCTCTGAGCGTTCAACTGTGTCGATATCGGAATGAAGATAACGAACCCTTACGCCATGATCGGCTAAATAATCAGTCAGATCCTCCGCCATGCGCTTGGTAAGCACTGTTACAAGCACCCTCTCCTCTTTTGCCACCACCTGATTTATTTCAGAGAGCAGATCATCAACTTGTGAAGCCGCCGGCCTAACTTCTAACACCGGATCTATTAGACCGGTAGGCCTGACCACTTGGCGAACTAATTGCCCTTGATGCTCTTCTTCATATGGCCCGGGCGTGGCAGAAACGAAAATTATCTGTGGCGTAAGCGACTCCCACTCCTCAAACCGAAGAGGTCGATTGTCCAGCGCTGAAGGCAAGCGAAACCCATACTCCACAAGGGTCTCCTTCCTCGATCTGTCGCCCTTGTACATCGCGCCCAGCTGAGGAATAGAGACGTGAGATTCGTCAGAAACAACCAGGCCGTTGGCTGGCAGGTAGTCATACAAAGTCGGCGGCGCTTGGCCAGGATCACGGCCTGACAAATAACGAGAGTAGTTCTCAATACCAGAGCAATAACCAAGCTCTTGAATCATTTCTAAATCAAATTTGGTGCGCTGCTCTAGTCGCTGGGCTTCCACCAGGCGGTTGTTTTGCCTAAGCTGCTCTAATCTTTCTTTAAGTTCGAGTTTTATATGATCCAGCGCAGATAAAATGGTCTCCCTTGGAGTGACATAATGAGACTTTGGAAAAACAGTCAATCGAGGGACTACCTTGATTAGACTTCCAGTTAGAGGATCAAAATAAGACAATCTCTCTATTTCATCGTCGAAAAGCTCAATTCGGATGGCTGTTTTTTCGGACTCAGCAGGATAAATATCTATGACATCGCCCCGCACCCGATAAGTAGCCCGCCTTAATTCCATGTCGTTTCGGGTGTACTGAAGATCTGTCAGCCGCTTGAGCAAGGCTCGCTGATCAATTTTATCGCCACGATCCAAATGCACAACCATTTTTAAATAAGAGTCAGGATCACCCAAACCATAAATCGCTGAGACAGTGGCCACTACAATGACATCAGTCCGCTCCAATAGCGCCTTGGTCGCCGAAAGCCGCATTTGCTCAATGTGATCGTTAATAGAGGCGTCTTTCTCGATAAACACGTCAGAGGACGGCACATAGGCTTCAGGTTGATAGTAATCATAATAGGAAACGAAATACTCAACGGCATTGTTTGGAAAAAATTCTTTAAATTCACCATAAAGTTGAGCGGCAAGTGTCTTATTAGGCGCCATAACCAGAGTTGGACGCTGAACTTGCTGAATAACATTGGCAATTGTAAAAGTTTTTCCCGAGCCTGTTACTCCTAACAATGTCTGAGCATGCAGCCCATCATTCAGGCCCTCGATAAGGCTGGAAATCGCCGCAGGCTGGTCTCCTGCGGGCTTAAAGTCTGATTTTAGATCGAACTTTACATCTGTCACGATTGGGAATTTCGCCTGTCTGAGTTAACTAAATTGACTGCGAAGAGTACAGCAAGGGCAAACTCTGTTGAAGAGGGTGTTGACCGATTTATCAAATCTCATTAGTATACGCGCTCGCTGAAGCTATCCTGATAGCAAAAGTGAAATTTGCTGCCCAATAGCTCAATGGTAGAGTAGGTGACTGTTAATCACTTGGTTCCAAGTTCGAGTCTTGGTTGGGCAGCCATATAAAGCACTAAAACCCCGCGTCAGCTGATTAGTTTGCGCGGGGTTTTTAGTTTTTAGCGCTGAAATCTCATTCAGCAATCCCTAAAGATCAGCCTTTACCCAGCAGTATTAGTGCTCGAAGTTATCTCCCGCAATTATCTCTAGAGTTATCTATTGCTCTGCGAATTATGTACAGCACGCACTCAAACGCACTCCAAAATTAGCCAAAACCGAATAATCACCCAAAACTAATAGTTAAAACCAAGAGATGAACAGTAAGTTCACCTGTGGTTAAGCGTGGTTCTAATACTGTATGATCGAGCGCAAGTTTTTGCTGAACGATTTCGGAGATAGCTAGAATCTGGAGAAGCTTAGATTCTGGAGAAACCTATATTTTAGAGAAACCTATATTTTAGAGAAACCTATATTTTGGAGAAACCTATGAGAACACTAATTTTTACCAGCCTGATGCTGTTCTGCAGCACGATATTCGCACAGGAAAACCCAGTAGTTGTTATGGAAACTAACAAGGGCCCAATTAAAATTGAACTGTGGGCGGATAAAGCCCCTATTTCGGTTGAGAACTTTCTTAGATACAGCGACTCAGGGTTTTATGATGGCCTGATATTTCATAGAGTCATTTCTGGCTTTATGGCTCAGGGCGGCGGGTTCGATCAAGATATGGTACAAAAATCAGGCTTCGACCCAATTAAGAATGAAGCAAAATCAGATGTTCCCAATAACCGCGGCACTTTAGCGATGGCCAGAACCAATGTCGTCGATAGTGCAAGCAGCCAATTCTTTATTAACCTGGTGGACAACAACTTCCTAAATCATACCGACGAAACCTCAGCAGGGTTTGGCTATGCTGTTTTTGGCGAGGTTCTGGAAGGAATGGAAATTGTCGACATAATTGCAGGCGTTAGCACTGGCAGAACCCGTGGCTTTACAG
>CAJWGN010000276.1 GCA_913031035.1 uncultured Gammaproteobacteria bacterium | reverse complement strand
TTTGTATGATCGTGGTGCTTTGAGGCGTGTTAGGCTTTGTCTGACAACACCGCTTTGAGCCCAAAGTTACCAGATTTCTGCAGTGCAACGAAGGTCTGCATCTTTTGGGGTCTGGTGAATTTAACTATTTGCAAAGTGCCTTGGCATGACCTGAGCAACATCCATTCCTGCCTTTATCCCAGCTTGGACACCCTCATTGGAATCCTCAAAGATCAGTATTTTGTTAGCCGCAGTTTTCATAGCTTTCGCTGCGGCGATAAAGAGATCAGGAGCTGGTTTTGGCGGTAGACCGCTTGAGATCGAAACAATGTGGTCGAAGTGGTCGCGCAAACCAACCTGAATTAGCGACGCATTGGCGACTTCATCTTCGGAATTGGTCACCACTGCGAGCTTGAAACTGGACCGAAGAAATCTGACGAGGTCTGTAGTTTCGTAAATGGGCGTCACATTTGCACTACTGCGCGTAAACGCTGCAATGCTGTCATTCACCGCCAACGGAATATTGAATGTGCCAGAGATAATTTTCCCGTGCTTCCTGGCTCAAGCCTGAGTCAAGATAAAAACATTCGTGATTGTTTTTATCTTGACTCATCTAAGCGATTGCTGTTCGCTCAAGAAACAACAACACAAATAATTACTGTTTTTTGTAATTTGAACTGTCGTAAGGGGGTCTTCAATGCTGAAAATTAGTAGCTTGACCAAAATGTTTGGCGCATATCGCGCACTTAACGTTGGTAACATCGATATCCCTCGCGCCCAGATTACCGGCATTATTGGACCGAACGGGGCGGGCAAGACAACGTTGTTCAATACAATTGGCGGAGCGCTGCGCCCAAATGCGGGAACCGTTTTGCTGGACGGTGGTGACATAACTGGATTGTCGCCACATCGACTTGCGGCGAAGGGTCTTATCCGTACTTTTCAAATCAGTCGTGATCTGTCTGCTTTGACAATTCTGGAAAACTTGCTTGTCGCACGTCCCGGTCAGCTCGGGGAGGGAGTGGTATCCGCATTGTTTGCACGTAGAAAAATTCGCGCTGAGGAAGAAGCTGCAATCGAGCAGGCCCGATCGCTTTTGCAACGGGTTGATTTGTGGCGATTGGCGGATCAGTCAGCATCAAGCCTCTCGGGTGGCCAGAAAAAACTCCTCGAGGTGCTGCGAGCGATGATGTTGTCCCCCAAACTAATATTGCTGGATGAACCCGCTGCAGGCGTCGCGCGGACAATGGAGGGTGTGCTGTGCGATTTTATTCTCGAATTGAAAGCGGAGGGCGTCACATTTGCTATCGTAGAACACGACATGGAAATGGTCAAACGACTGTGTGACGACATCTATGTCCTGACAGAAGGGCGAGAGATGATGCATGGTACCTACGAGCAGGTCACCACCGACCCCCGCGTGCTAAACACCTTTCTGGGGACTATGGTCTGATGACAGAACCGCTATTGAAAGTCGAAAAATTGTGCGCTGGCTACGGTAGTGGTGATATTGTAAAAAACGCGGGATTTACAGTATCTGAAAATGGAATTTCAACCATCGTTGGGCCCAATGGTGCTGGAAAATCTACTCTGATCAAGGCGCTGGTAGGTTTGTTAATCCCCCGATCTGGGTCAATTATACTGGCGGGCAAGGATGTCGGCAAGATGAACGCCCCAGCAAAGGCCCGAGCGGGCTTAGGGTATGTCCCCCAAGAGCACAATGTTTTCCGAAACCTGAGCATTGGCGAAAACATGATGCTTGCCTACGAATTTATAGCGCCCGATAGAGCGGGGTTTTCTGCGGCGAGGGATCGTGTATTTGACATTTTCCCGGACCTTGTAGGACGCGAAAGCGACCTTGCTGGAAACCTATCTGGCGGGCAGCGTCAGATGCTAGCTTTTGGCTGTGCGTTGATGCCACATCCGAGTCTGCTTTTGTTAGATGAACCCAGTGCTCATTTGGATTTGTACAACAAAGCTTTGTTATTTCAACAAATCAAAAAGATTGTCTCACTAAAACAAAAGACCATACTATTTACGAGTCATGATCTTAATAGTGCAATCCAAATATGTGATAAAATTTTACTGCTTTTGACAGATAGATGGGAGTTTGGCACTCCAGATGAATTGATAAAAAAAGGAATTTTTCAAACTGTTTTCCCTAAAGAAACCGTTAGATTTGATTCACTTCAGAAGCAATTTAAAATCTGTATTTAATTTATTTAGTTAAATACATTTTACGTCTAGCATATAAGTCATAAAACTGGTCATCTTTTAGGCTATCAATAAACAGAATACTCTCTCCCGTACTTTTCATTTCTGGTCCAAGTTGCTTATTTACATTATGGAATTTATTAAATGAAAATACGGGTTGCTTAATAGCATAACCTTCTAGTTGAGGGTTGAAATTAAAATCTTTAACCTTTTTTTTGCCTAACATTACTTTGGTTGCATAGTTAACGTAAGGTTCTTTGTATGCCTTTGCTATAAAAGGAACTGTTCGTGACGCTCTAGGATTCGCTTCTATGATAAATACTTTATCGTTTTTGATTGCAAATTGAATGTTGATTAGTCCTACCGTTTTTAATTCTTTAGCAATTTTAACGGTATGGTCTTTTATTTGTTGAATAACAAATTCTCCTAAGTTAAATACCGGAAGGGTTGCATTGGAATCTCCCGAGTGAATTCCACAAGGTTCAATATGCTCCATAATACCAATGATATAAACATCTTCGCCATCACAAATAGCATCTGCTTCAGCCTCTACAGCACCTTCAAGGTAATGATCTAAAAGGAGTTTGTTGTTCGGTATTTTGCGAAGCAAGTCTACAACATGAGTTTCTAGCTCTTCTTTATTAATCACAATTTTCATTCCCTGACCACCAAGTACATAAGAGGGTCTAACTAAAATAGGAAAGTCTAATTCATCAGCTAGAGCCAGAGCTTCTTCAGCATTTTCTGCAACTCCAAAATCTGGATAAGGAATGTTGTTTTCTTTTAGAAGGGTAGAAAAACTTCCACGATCTTCTGCTAAATCAAGCGCTTGAAAACTAGTTCCTATTATCTTTATTCCATAACGTTCTAGCTTTTCAGCTAATTTCAATGCGGTTTGTCCTCCTAATTGAACGATAACGCCTTCGGGTTTTTCGTGCTGGATGATGTCGTAAATATGTTCCCAAAAAACAGGTTCAAAATATAATTTATCTGCAACGTCAAAATCGGTAGAAACCGTTTCAGGATTACAGTTAATCATAATAGTTTC
>CAJWGN010000275.1 GCA_913031035.1 uncultured Gammaproteobacteria bacterium | reverse complement strand
CCCCCCCAGACAGGAAATATTTAGATTTTTATTCTACGAAATGAAAGTCAGCCGGTCCTGCTCTTCTTACTAAGATTACGGCATCTTCACTTCCCTCAGGTACTGTCCAAGCATGTCCAAGTGAGCCGGGTATGACGATGTAGCTGCCGACAGCTAGCTCGTGAGTATTTTCCCCAAGCAGTATTTCTAGTTTACCGGACACCACAACGGCATATTCGTCATGGCTATGCCAATGCTTTTTAAAATGTGATCCGGCAGGGAAAAGGGCATAGTAAGTGATTCCGCCGGTTTCCGGGTCTATACCTTGGCGTGCCGTTCGCACACCCACTGGAAACCCATTGCCACCGCCAGCCGGCCCCCATTCTAGCTCGTTAAGATTCACAGCGAGTGCCGCGCTTGGCTCCGCGCTTTGTGAATGGCTGTTAAATGAAAACAAAGCTAGGCTAGTAAGAACCGTTACAAAAGCGATGGAGACTTTCAGCGGTGAGTTACATCCCATGATTTTTCCTTATATTGTGATGCTCGGTCTAGTAACTAAAAGATAGACAAACTCAAACATAAACGCAATGCCTGCATTAGGTAGATGGATCAATAACAGCAGCGGCTAGGGACCTAAGTTGTTGTATAGATTTACCTGTGTTTTGCCGGGTTTCAGAAAAAGTGCGATTGGCATCATTTCTATCTCACTAAAGCCTGAATCCGTACTATTCTTTAATATGTATATTGCCGATTAGGGGGGTTGAATTCAAAAATTGAATAGCAGCAAAAGACAAACTTCCCCTGGTGATGCTGGAGAGCGTTCTATGAAGAATGAATCCAACAACTTAATACTCATTAAACTGGCCTACCGTGTTCTCTATAATAACTAAACAGATTTTATTCCTGTGGAATGGGGGACTTGATCCTACCTATGGGCGACTTGCGAGGCTAAAAGAGAGGAGACTACTTTCCAGCTTCATCTTCTTTGTGACCCCTGTTTGTCTAATCTTGATGCTCTCTAATTTGCTGTCCGGCGCAGGGTCAGACAACAGTGTACTTTTGGGCGGGCTGCTGCTTATTTGGGCAGGGCTCTTTCTGCAAGCTTTTTTTCAATATCAAAAGCTCGCCGCTAACCTCGCAATATTTTCCTATTGGATAATGCCCACTGTTCTGATGCAGTCGTATGGCCTGCAAGATACAGTCATGATGTGGTTGTTGCCTGTACCCGCAATTGCGATTTTACTGACAGGTCGAAAAAATGGGATGGTTTGGGGGCTGATATGCTGCATAACTTTAGCCGTTACAGGTTACCTTCACGCGAACAGCTTGATTAACTATAGCGCGGTTTATCATGAGTTCGTGCCAAAGGTCGGGATAACCAACGCAATCGAGGGGGTTTTACTTATTGTAATACTCTCAGGTTCAGCTGCGATATTTAGTAAGGCGCAGCGTGATAGCGAAGACAGGTTGAACAGTTTAGTCAGTCGACTCAAAAGTGAAATAGCCAATCGCCGTCATGCCGAAAAAGACGCGAAACGCTCCGAGCAAGGCAAGTCAGCATTTCTTTCCGCAATGAGCCATGAGATTAGAACGCCTCTTAATGGTGTCATTATGGCTGCAAGGCTTATGGTGGCTGCGAAGACAGATGCCGAGCGAGCTGAATATGCAGAAATAGTAATGGGCAGTTCAGATACGTTGTTAGAACTGGTCAGTGATGTGATTGACCTTAATGCAATGGACATTGATAGCTTTAAAATAGCCAATCAGACTATCTGCACTCGCGAACTTGTTAGTGGGACGCTGAGGCCTTTTAGCTTTCAAGCTGAAGAAAAAGGCATTTCCTTAAGCGTAACAATTAGTTCAGATGTTCCGTACTATTTTTTGGGAGATAGAACCCGAGCCAAGCAAGTTATAATGAACTTAGTCGGCAACGCGATAAAATTTACCGTCGACGGTGCTGTTAACGTGCGCTTGTTGTATGAAGACAATAAATTTTTGCTTGTTATCGACGACACAGGGATTGGTATTCCTGAGGAATCTAAAGAAAAACTTTTCGAACCCTTTGTTCAGGGCAGTCAGTCGACTCGAGGTGAATATGGAGGTTCCGGATTGGGCCTTACTATTGTCAAAAAAATCGTTACTGCCATGAATGGAGTGATACTGCTGGAATCTGAGATAGGGGTCGGCACTAAGGTTTCAGTCTACTTTCCGTTTATTATGCCCAGGCTTGAAAATATTGAAAAGCTCCATAATAGCAATTTAACGATTCCTGAAATCGAGCCGATGACGTTGTTAATCGCCGATGATAACGCTGTCAATCGGATGGTTTTGAGCAGGTTGCTGGAGAATGACAAACATACAGTGATTTCGGTGGAAGATGGGCAGCAGGCTCTGGATTACATAAAGGCACATTCGGTTGATGCGATATTAATGGATATTCAGATGCCGGTTATGAACGGAGAACAATCCGCCGCGCAGATCAGGAGCTTATCTGGTCCTAAAAACGTAATACCGATTATCGCTATAACGGCGAATGCAAATTCTGCCGATGCTCGGCGTCTACTGGATTCCGATTTTGATGGTTTCTTATCCAAGCCGTTTCGTCGCGAAGATCTGCTTCGTACCTTGCAAGAGTCCTTTGCACGCTAAAATCGTTAAACCGGTCTGCCACGATAATACTATCTAGTGCTTCGTTTTAATTGCTTGCCTTTTGCTGGCAGTGTTAGATAAGCCATAAGCCTGAAAAACCTTAGTTCCACATAAACAGTCTAATTTGTTCAAGGGTGGTTTGATCTGCTCTCGATGAACGTGGATAATCTAGCTTCCTAAGCCTCATCACCGTTTCTAAGAAACGAGTCCATTGGTAAAATAAAGAGTGACAAATAATTCAACATCTAGCCGCTGGCAAGCAGCACAAGCGGTACCCGAGGACAGTGACGCTATTCGTGCGCTGTTTGAAAAAGTGTTTAAGCAAGAGATGTCAATTAGCCACTGGGACTGGAAATATCAGCATGGAAGAGGCGAGGGTGTTGTTGTTCGGCACGGAGATGATGTTGTCGCTTTTTATGGTGCTGTTAAACGGCGTGTACTATGTCGGGGCGAACCGACCAACACTTTGCAGTGCGTTGACACTATGGTCGATACTAGCCAGCGCGGGTCGCTCTCTAAGAGGGGGCCATACTATCTAGGAGCCACAACATTTCTTAGAAAATATATCGGCTACGATCGGCCTTATCTTTTTGGGTTCGGTTTTCCTAATGCGCGAGTGAGGAAGTTAGGCGAGATACTGGGGTTTTACGTGGATATAGGCGGTGTG
>CAJWGN010000274.1 GCA_913031035.1 uncultured Gammaproteobacteria bacterium | reverse complement strand
AATAATCGAGCTGAGCTATCCCATGAACCTACTCGAATAAGAGAGCGGGGCATCCGTAAATTTAAACTGATGCATCATGCACAACGATTCTTGGGTGCTTATGCTGCTGTGTACAATTTGTTTAACCTCGGACGACATTTGGTGTCAGCGGAGAATTATCGTTTTTTCAGACAGCGTGCCTTTGTGTCCTGGGAAAAGGCAGCGGCGATATAGTAGTTGGAAATAGCGGTTTTTCTCGATTCTAGTAGTTAACTTGTCAATACCTCTATTATCCTAAGCCCTCCACTAATATTGAGTTTACGGTGCTTCCTGCATTACGATGTTTCGCTATGGCTTGATAGTCATCAGATGTCATCCAAGCTAAAGCAGATTCTTTCGATGGAAACTCAATAATTACTGACCTTGTATCATCCCAGTCGCCCGCTAATACCGTCGGGTCTTCATCAACACTCAGCATCTTGCCATCGAACTTCTGGAAGACCTCTGAGAAGCCGGCTGAGTACTTATCATATTCACTGCGGTCATGTATTTTAAATCTAGCAATTATATAAACGGACATCCTGTTTAACTCCTAATTTGGTTGTAGTTTTGAGTGCCGATTGCGAGCAAAAAATATTAAGGTGTTGAATTTCAAAGCTGTTACTGGTTTAACTAATTTAATATCGCAGTGACTACCGTGCATTTATATACTGACCGCTGTTCAATTAAGATCACTTTCCGAAAAATAAACCAAGACAAGGCAGCTCGGACTTATATTGGAGAAGCGTATTCTGATCGTAAGAAAACAGCTGAATACCTCTGCGCTGCTGGAGTGCTTGTTCTGGAGATGGCTGATCGATGTGCCTTCACTCTGGTCTGCTGCTTTTGGCGGTATTTTATATTCTTAGGATAGGACTTTGATTGAAGAAAAAGATATAGAGTTATTCGTTAAGGCAAAGGGTGATCGTTTTGCTATCGATGTTCTTATGGTGTTGTCTACATTAAATTTATGCGTGTTGATCTTTATCGAGGCTAACGGAATTATGCGTGACTACAACATACTTCTGGCTACTTGTAGTCTTGTATTTTCTGTCGCTGCTTTAGGTCGGAGTCGGGGGGTTAGAGTATCTCGCGACGATCTTCTTAAAGTGTTGGAGCGGGTCATCCATACAGATCCAGATACACTTCGTATTCTAGCCACAAAAAATAGAAGGTAAGTTTGTGCCTTCAGGTTTACACAGAACAAGTAAAGGGTATTGGCAAGTTAACTGCCTAGATCGTGAAAAATTCCGACTCGGCCTTTCTATATCGCCGCTGCCTTTTCCCAAGACGCAAAGGCACGCTGTCTGCAAAAGCGATAATTCTCCGCTGATCCTAAATGCTGCCCACGACTGAATCGGCGACACGTGTACATTTTTGATTGAGGCATGCGCCAGATCCTGACAGAGTAAGGATTAACTTGTCAGTACCGTTAAATCTATTGCGCTAAATAAGATTTCAGTTACGTGTATCCTGCATTAACTTCCCAATAATCGCTGTTCTGTCTAGTTCTTTGCCAAGCAAAAAGACGGAGTAGATATCTTGCGTAGCACGAATATCGCCCAGAGGATTAGAATTCAGAATTAAAAAATCCGCTCGTCTTCCCTTCTCTAGCACTCCACGATCATTAAGACCGAGCTGTGATGCGGCTGTAGAGGTTGCGGTTGCAATTGCCTGCTCTGGCGACATTCCTAGGGCAACAAATATCTCTAGCTCCTTGTGGCCAGTGTAGCCAAAATAATGGTCGGGAAGTGCCCCGGCATCTGTTCCCAATATAATCGGAACCCTGCGCTCTATAGCCGACGCAAAGCTTTTTCTGATTGAGGGCTCAAGGTTTTCTATCAAGATCTTTAATTGCTGTTCAAGTTGGTTATTAGCGCCGGAGGCAGATAGAGCGTCGTTGGTGCCTGCAAACACTCTTTGAGAAAGCCGAGATAAAGTAGGGGCGGGCAGTGTTTCATATAACAGAGGATCTTCGGAGATAGTCATGCTCCGGAGCAAAGAGAGTCCTAGGTTGGGAATAATGAAGGTATTTGATTCGGCTAATAACCGACCTAGGTCGTCACTTATCTCGTCCTCGAATCTTCCATGCAAGAATCCAGCGACGCCTGCTTGTAAAAGTCTCGCGGTGTCCTCAGAGTCCTGTTGATGCGCTACCACCTTAATCCCTTGTTGATTTGCCTGACTAATTAGCTCGGCATAAAGGGACTGCCCTAATTTTGGCTGCGTTCCCGCGCGATCATCTACCCATATCTTAATTATGGCGTCTTGCTTTGGTTTTATAGCCTTTATCAGTGTCTGAATATCAGATGGCTGGTCTATGCCAAACAGTATGTTTGTCTCTAGCTCAACCTCTACAACACGAATTTCGTCCAGGAATGAATTATTTGGGCCGTAGCCTGTCGGGGCCACACCGTAGGCGGCGAGAGGTGTTGCTACAGGCAGTGACTCAAGATCAATGGTGGCTCGAAGTTCATTTATCAAAGCAACCGGATCACTGCCTGCTGAGAACACAGTTGAGAAACCGTAGTAAGCATACTGTGCGAGATTGTCGAGTAAATTTGCTTCGTTGTAATTTTCCGCGCCCCAACTGTTTACAGACTGATACCCTAAGTGCGCATGTCCATCAATTAGGGCGGGTATAATCGTCTTGCCATTTAGTCGCTGTTTATCGGCTCCAGGTGGCAGCTCCGCTTCTGTCGAAACGACCTCTACGACGTACCCCTCTTGGATCAGGAGCCATTCGCCAGACTCATATAGCTTCTCTCCGGAGAGTATCCGATCTGGCTGCAGGGCTATTAATTCTGGTTGGGCATTTGCAAGCGAGGGCAAGAGCATTAAAGCCGGCAGCAGGAGATAAGCGACACGCATAGTTCTAGGTGCTCTATTGGACAGTTAACGCAATCATTATGGAGAGTGTATGAGTAGACCATTACGATAAAGGGTGAGCAAGCTAAAGTCATAGAACAGCAGAAATTGAGCAACCTGAGGCAGCTGATAAGCATCAAAAAGGGAGAGCTGGGCAACGCAACCAATTAGCTGCGTTTGCACGCCGTGGATGACGGACAGAATCAGTTTAAGCGCGCCAAAGGCCCCGGTGATTGGCTGCCGCCTGATGAGAGCTATCATTGGGAGTACGCAAGGCAGTGGGGCTTCTTAAGGAATAAATATGAGTTGGCGTTGGGTGCGCAGGATATTGGGGTTATTGAGCAGACGTTGAAGAGCTGCCCATAGTTAACCGGCAAATGCATGCCTCTGAGAGGTATTGACAAGTTAACTACTTTCAACCGGATTTCGAGCAATTTGATAACTCTAAGTCATTG
>CAJWGN010000273.1 GCA_913031035.1 uncultured Gammaproteobacteria bacterium | reverse complement strand
CTGCTTTATCTGTGGGAAAATATTATGGGCACCATGCCAGCGGATAATCCGGGGTCGTTAATGCTTGAGGAATATACAGATGTGATCGCTTACATTCTGTCCGAGAACGATTTCCCAGCAGGCGAGGATATGTTAGATCCAGACAACGGTATGGATACAATTAGTATCCTTGCTCCATAGCGATAGCCTAGCGTTTCGCTTATATGGCAAGCGCGTATGGATAGTGTGTTTATTTCGCTTAGTTAAAAGGTTTAGTTTAAAATTTTAGGCGATCCATGGACATTGAAAATAAAAAAGCCGAGCTTACGAAACTAAGCTCGGCTTTTTTATGGACGTGCGCCGAATGGCGAATTTTTAAGAGCTATGCCTGACAGGCTCAGGTTTGTATAAAATGGCCTGCACAAAAGGCGCTCAGTGCAAGACTTAGCGTAAAAGGTTCACGATAAACGAAGTACGCTAATTTGGTTCTACGCCTCCAAATGCTGGACAATCTCTCCGAATTACGCTTATTTCAGCTCGATCTCGGGTATTGATAGTAAGATCGTATTTGTCGGCTAGAGCGTCCCACAGCGCGGCATATTCGCACTGAAACTTTTCTCTTGGCAGGTAGCGATCTGGTCCTCTATCGGACTTGCGTCTTATTTCCCGCTTTTCAATAAGCATGATATTCAACGGGTCGTTGGCAAATTGTAGTTTTTTCCTTGCGTCCCAGCGGTCGCCGCCATGAATGTGTGCGTACATTAGCGGAATGACATGATCTATATCTACTTGTACAGCTACCTTAAAAGTTTTGCCTGTATATTCGTCAAACCACTCCCCAGTTCGAACTATGCAGTTTCGAGGGTTTGTGTATTTGACTTCGTTGCGACTCGTTAGAATCAGCATTTCTTGGCGGGTAGACTGGCAATCTTCATCGTAATCTTCTTCGAAGGACCAGTCGTCAGGGTTAAAAAACTTTTCTTTGTTTCTGTTGTCCCTTAAAAGGCTGCCCCGACCAATGCGGGTGAAGGTGTCTGGGATTTCGCAGGCTCGCATATGGCAATGGTAGGATCGGCCAAAGTAATGTCCGCCATTGATATCTGTGCGGCCGACGTGGCCAAGAGCGGTCAAAGGCATGCAGATTAAAACAAGCAGGCTAAATAAATTTCGGGGTAAGTTCATTGCGTGCTTCCTCTGAATTGTTTAGGTCAGAAATATGCGGCTAAGCAGGGTCGTCAAACAGTAGTGAAAGATCTACTGCAAAGCAATGCTTGGTTAGTGCACCTATGGAGATGAAATCCACTCCTGTTTCGGCCATTTTCACCAGCGTATCACGGTCGATGTTGCCGGAAGCTTCCAATAGGCATTTGCCCGTGTTTATTGCAACAGCCTCAACCATCAGTTCGAGAGAAAAGTTATCCAGCATAATCACATCGGCTAAAGCGGCTAGGGCAAGTTTTAGCTCGTCAAGACTTTGCACCTCAACCTCAACACTTTTCTCTGGATTATTTTTGCGCGCTGCTGAAACAGCAGCTTCTATGCCGCCACAGGCTAGTATGTGGTTCTCTTTGATTAAGTAGGCGTCAAACAATCCGATTCTGTGGTTGTGGCCTCCGCCGACCGTAACTGCATATTTTTGAGCAACCCGTAGACCAGGTATGGTCTTGCGAGTGTCTAGTAATTTTACATTTGTGTGGGCTACAAGACCCACTAACTGCTGGGTTTTTGTGGCGGTGCCGGCTAGGGTCTGGATAAAGTTAAGTGCTGTTCTTTCCGCTGTGAGGATGGACCTGGCTTTACCCTCGAGGAGAACAAGGCATTGGTTTGTCCGAATTTGATCTCCGTCGTCCACCAGCCAGTTAAGTTTGACGCTGGGGTCTATTTGCCTAAAGACTTCGCTAGCCCATTGTTTACCGCAAAAAACGGCGTCCATTCTTGAGATGATATGTGCACTTGCATGGGTTGTCTCGGGGATTAAAGCGGCGGTGATATCGCCAGAGCCGAGATCTTCAGCTATGGCTAGGGAGACAAGGTGTTGAAATTTAACGCTCGATGTCTGTGCTTTATCAATGCTCATTGTCTGTCGGCCAAGTGTCTTAATGTCAGCGTAGTACCGCGCTGGGTAAATTCTACCTGCCGCAGCGCGCTCATGCCTAAAAGTATTGTTTCGCCAGGCATATTAGATGCAATGCTAGCGCTAACATTGCTGAGCGCGATGGAACCAATACTAAGCTCGTCAATGGAGGTTGCAAAAACGTTAATTACACCATTAGCGGTAGCTGCTTGACTCGTTGTCCCGGCAACCAGACCAGCAAGGTTGGCGATATGTGATGGTATTGCTACATCTGTCGCCCCGGTGTCCAGTAGAAAAGTAACTGGTACCCCATTGATAACGCCGCTAGTCACATAGTGTCCTTGGCGGTTTTGTTGAAGGATAACTTCTCGAAACCCATTGTTTCCCTCGTAGCTTTGCGGGTTTTGATTTGGGTTGATCTGCTGACCTAAAAGTTCGTCAAAAAAGAATGTCAATCCAGCTAGTCCAATAATTAGACAGGCTATCAACATGCCTTGTCCTAGCTGCTTACCAGGTGGGCGGTTTTGAATTTCTTTCATAACGCCAATTATCCCTTATAGATGTAAGAATAGAAAGTTGAGAACTGGATCTAAGTTCTTATAGAAAGATCGGGATTTCAAGGGTTCTGACGCAGAAAATTTGCGCTTTTTAGCCACCGTCTACTTATTTTACGTGCCAACTGCTATGACGGATGAGTTCAAGTCAATGTTGAACTCTGCGGCGGACGCCATGAAATTCATTGCTGAATCAAATAAGGCGTTTCAAATCGTACGATAAGACGGTGGTTGAGAAAATACGTTGGTCGCTCAGGCAGCGGCTGTGCGTGCAGCTTCATTAATTAAACGCTGAATTCTTTGATAAGTTAAATTGTTTTCTGTTTGCCGCTAGTAAACAAGGCCAGTTTGATAAGGAAAACACCTATTTGATCCCTATTTGATATGTATGCGAGAACTTCGCCCGAAACATAGCTTATTTGAAGAAAGCTTTGTCACTGATATTTTATTGAAGTTAAAGTAATCCCAGTTTTAAGCAATCGCGCTCGAAAGCACGCTGACCAGCGCCGGATTGGCTGCGGCATTTAAGCGGGTCGAAATAGATTTAGCTTTTCGTTCGATGCCCAGAAAGCTGCATTTGCGCCATCTTAAACAAATAGATTCTCTAAATTGTCGCTTATGCCATCTAGAGCGAAGAAATTATTTCTGGTTCCGTGTTAATCCATTTGAGCTTGCAAGCGGTTACGCATTTTTAATCTTGTTTTACTTTTACTTTTACTTTTACTTTGCCTTTGGGTGCGGGTT
>CAJWGN010000272.1 GCA_913031035.1 uncultured Gammaproteobacteria bacterium | reverse complement strand
AACCTGTAAGCCCGTCGAACCGTCACCGACTTGTCTCCACTGATGCCAGCCGAACGCAGCCATAGCAAGATAGTAAACTTGCAGACCAGACTCCATGTACAACTTAACATCCCAAAAGATAAACAAGAAAATGACGGTAGAAATACCTGCTGCAAACCAGCAAAGGATATTTTCTCTAACCGCAAGAATCAGGTAAGCAACCGCAAACACAACCGCAGTCAATTCCAGCAAAGAATTTCGCAGAAATTGTTCACCGACAGTGTTGAAGAATTCAATCACTAGAAAGACCTCGAAGATCATCTCTCAAGAATTTGATAACAAAAATACCTTTTCCGTATTTCTCCCAACTTAGCTTAACCTCGACTGTCAAAAGCTCCATTATCTGATTAAAGTCACCATAAAGCTGAGTTGAAAGATCACTTCTTACTACTGCAATCTCGGGGTACTCCTGAACTCTTTCGATAAATTCCTTGATGGCGGGAATATATTCATCTGCCAATGGATAGAGACTAATATCAACTGAAGCTTTCATAGCGTTCCTCATAAATAGTTTTCAGAACTGCATTGCAGTGCTGGACTTCATCGCTAGATTTCATAGCTAAATATCATAGTTGAATTTCATAGTTGACACCGATCATTCTGGGCTCACCAAACTGAACATAAGGCTCAGCAGCGTAGCCTTTTCTTGGGTCATTACCAAATTCCCCAAAGAAAAATCCTCTAACAGCATAGTCTTGATTAGTAAGATTACGACCCCAAAAGCTTAAGCTCCAACTTTCACTAGAATAGCTGAGATTCATATTCAATAGTTCATAGGGATCACTTTGAACGTTGTGACTATCAGAGAAATAGAAGTCGTCTTTAGCATCCAGAGAAACCGAAAGGGACCAGGCACCTAGACTATAATCTGCAGCCAGATGGGCCATATAGCTCGGCGCATGAGCTTGCTTCCGGCCTGAAAGATCCTCGTTTTCGGAGTTGATAAAGGAATCGAAAGTCGCATCCAACAGTCCAAAACTGGCGGTTAGACCTAGCTGCTCTGATGGATACCAAATCGCCTCAAACTCCACACCGTTATTCGTACCCTCAGCTGCGTTGCCTATGAAATCTACGAACTCGGTACTTCCGTCAGCTCGGATTCTTCCAGTTGAACTCTTTACTTGTTGGTCGTGCCTGTCATCGTGGAATACAGCTGCTTTTAAATGCAATCTTTTTTCAAGAAGACTCGACTTTATTCCTACCTCATACTCAACCAAGAATTCTTCACCGAATTCCCGCAAATCCGAATCCAACGTGCCATCGGTGTTAAAGCCGCCAGCCTTATAGCCTCGGGCAACACTAGCGTAAGTCATGGTGTTTGAATCCAGCAGGTACTTGGCAGCAATACGGCCGCCCCATAGGGTTTCCGAGGGAGTGAAATCAAGCAGCTCTGAATCACTGTAAGTCGTATCACGCCTCTCGACTCTCAAGCCTGTTTCTAAAGTTAAATTATCGCTAAGCGAGGAGTCTAGTTGGAAGAAAAGTGCGGCAGTATCAAAAGCGAACTCGCTGCGAAAGTCCGAAGCTAGGTAAGTGTACTCACGCCTCAACGACTCATCACTGCTAAGAGTGTAAACACCGAACAGCCACTGCGTTGAGTCGGAAAATAGTCGACTATTATCATTCGATAAAAATCTCAATTCCACACTTTGGGTTTCTCTATCGCGGATATAACTGTCACGTGACATGTAACCATCCGGATGAATCCCTGCAAAAGTCCAATCTTCGTCGTAGCTATACTCCATATCAGAATCGGCCACGCCCACGATAAGATCTAAATCAAAACTATTCAGCTCCCAGCTACTATTAATTGCCATTGCCAGCGATTCTTGTTGGTCCCGGCCGGGCTCGTCAGAAAGAGTCGTGCGTGAATTGTCCAGCGTGAAAGCATCGTATCCGTTGTCTACATCTACGTGAGACAGAGAAAGGTCCAGCTGCCAATTCTCAGACATTTCAGCGCTTAATTTGCCTCGAATAGATTGTTCATCTTGAGCATTATTTCTTTTAGTTTGCAGGAATGAGTTCTCATAGAAACCGTCGGATTGATTACTACCCACAGCCAGTCGAGCGCTCACAGCTTCGGTCAACGGTCCGGTCACCATTGCCGAAACCGTTCGTGTGTTGTAATCCGCTGCCCCGAGTTTGAGATTTGCGGCAAACTCATCCTCTGGATCGTTTGTCTTTACGTTAATCAGGCCGGCCAAGGCATTGGCGCCATATCTGGTTCCCTGGGGGCCTCGTAGTACTTCTACCTGCTCAACATCCAACATCGTGGCAATGGTGGCCGCTCCGCTGAAGTCTACATTATCCACAAGGAAACCAACCGACGGATTAATGGGTGCAACAAATTGACTGCGCTCACCGATGCCTCGAATTTGGAAAAAGCGTGCACGATTAGAACCAGAGGCAAAGTTCACATTAGGAATGGCGTTCACTAGCTCCTCAAAATGCTGAGCAGACCTAGATTTTATGACCGCTTCGGTCATGACTGTGACGCTCGTCGCCATTTGCAGCTCATTTCGAGCTCTAAAATCTGCGGTAACGATAATTTCTTCAATGGTATTTTCTGCGGCGACGACGGTACCGTGCGTAAAACTAAAGAAGGCCGGCAACAGGAAGGTAAAATATGACATGCATCGAGCGTTAGACATGAGTCTCTCCAAAAATTAATTTAAGAGACCCGGCATAAATTGGACGTGTGATGAAGATGTGGTGTGCATCCTTTTCCTACGCCGGTATTAACCGGATCAGGTTCTAGGGTTTACCGGCTCTCACCAGATTCTCAGATCAATTGACCACCCCTAAGGAACTAATCGCAGTGTATCATTAGCTGAACCAATAGTTAGAAAGAATTTCTTAAAAAGGGCTCTCGGCGGTCACATGAAATATTTTTACTTTTTAAAACCCCCTCAACCTTGCTGTAAAAGAGGTGTGATCTTGATTATCAGTCCATCTTAACGGGCACGAACGAGGGCTTTGTTGAGATAGATTCGAGCCCACGCCATTGACGAACCTTACTATTGCCTTTAGCGTAGTCGATGACGTGGCGCATCTACCGCGCGCCAAGCTGACAATTATCACCCGAAAAATAAGTGCCCAAACTAAAAAAGTAGGATCAAGCAATAAGGACAGTCCAGCATTATTGCAGCTGACTGCTATTTCCACAGACGGATAGCTTTATCGATTTTTTGCCCACTATCGCTAAGAAAACAGCCTTGACTGGCTATATTCCACGACATAGGAGTCATTTTAATGAGCACTAAAATCATAGTCATTACAGGACCCGAGTCTTCGGGGAAAACCACCCTAGCGAGCCAGCTTTCCGATTATTGGAAAATTCCTCTTGTTTCCGAAGTGGCCAG
>CAJWGN010000271.1 GCA_913031035.1 uncultured Gammaproteobacteria bacterium | reverse complement strand
TTACGCCCTCACAGGTTAGCCTAACCCGCCTAATAGACCGTTCTCGCCAGCTTCACGAGCGCACAGCCAGTATCACCCGGCTGCGACAGTATGTTCACAGGTGGTTACAATGGCACCGCAGTGGGTTACGCGGTTAGACTGCTAGAAATAGTAGGTTTGAGTGGTGCTGGTGATACGTAACAAAAGCACCCAAACTTACCGGTTAGGTAACAACAGATTGGGTCACAGCCACTGATTACTTTTGTTTATCATGGCCTATACAATCGTTGCGGGGCTGGTCGAACTTCGCTGGCTGACCGCTACGCCCGGGCCCCTCGTAGCCATGCGCCCCCCCCCGCTCGGATCCGACGACCTTTAATGTTGTATCTAAGTCGCCATACACTTTTAATAGTAAAGGTCATTGTATACTGTTCCATCTCATATGGCGTTATGAGATGCTTCCTGTTCGGTTTCCAGGTCCTCTCTGATTAATTCTGCCGATGGGTCCTGCTGCGTCCACCGATGGCCTGGTACAATAATGGATATGGTTCGCCCCTGCGTCGTCGCGGCATCCAGCGCCTAATCTGTGAGCAACTCCTTATATGGTATTTGCATGGGGTCATTAAGTGCAATGCCGTGTGTCGGGTCCATGTGACCTGACCAATCGGCACAATCGTTGCTTGTAATTTAGTTGTCGGCGTAGGAGTAAAAAGACGACTGCCGCTGGATAAGCCAATGGTCCGAAACTGAACTGAGGCCATAAGGCATCAAAAAAGGGAGGATAATATGTTTTACGTACCTAAAAATGCTATACATAAAAAAGTTTCACGAAGAAAGTTCCTAGAATTAGGCGGCGGTAGTGTTGCATCGCTCGGTGTTGGGTCTCTTATGGTTGGGCTGAGTACGGTTATTTCGCGTACTCCGGTTCAAGCGGCATCTTCTGATGATGCTAAGTGGAGACAATATGCCGGCTCAAAGCTTGTTTTCATGTCAGAAAACACGCCACCTTCATTCGCGATCCGTGAAAAAATCGGTGACTTTTATAAACTGACCGGAATTGAGGTAGAGGTTATCACTGATGGCCTGCCTGCTGTACAGCAGAAAGTTGGTATCGATCTTCAGAGCGGTAATGCAGATTTCCCAATCAGTTACGTTCAAGACAAACCCATTGGCGCACCATTTGCTGATTACTATGCAGATATGACGCCGATGATTGGCGACAACACATTGCCTCAGGATCCTGAAGGTTACGGCGCTGACGTGTTTTTTGAGGGTTTCCTTGATGCCTGTGGCCGCTTTTATGACCGCGATCGTTTGGTCGCATTGCCCTACGATGCCGCGGTAGCTTGTACGTTTTACCGCCAAGATATCTATGAACAGAATACAAAAGACTTTGAGGCTGAATACGGCTACCGGATGGAATACAATGAAAATTCCACTTGGAAAAATGTCTACGACTTCGCTGAATTTTTAAAGAACAAGCGCGCTGGTGGGGCCGACGTACCGTATGGTTACGCTCAGCACCATGGTTCATTTGCTTGGACAACCCAATTGGACGTACAGCGGATGTTCTTTGCGCATGGTCAATGGTTAGACTGGCCTATTGACGACACGCTTGGCAGTAGAACGCCACCTCCGTCTAATTGGGGTGACGCTCAATCGGTCCTTCTTATGCAGAAGTTCAAAGAGCAGGCTGATGTGTGCCATCCTGACAACCTGGCCAATGATACGCTAGGATTGAACACAGTGTATCAATCTGGTGACATCGCGATGCAGGTTCAGTACCACGAGTTTGCAGCTTCATGTGAAGATGAAAAAACTTCAAAAGCCGCAGGCGGTCTGACGGCTTATGCGCCGTGTCCAAAAGGTGAACCGAGCTGGATCGTGAACGGCGGACCTGCCGTGAATGGCACGAACTGTGGCGTAGGTGGAGTAGGCATTAACGGCAATGCCTCGGAAGATGTTCAAAGGGCGGCATATATTTTCTGCGTGTATGCGACGACTGGCAAATTGCAACACGAAGTGCTTACAGGTCTTGGCGGCACCCCAACACGCAAGTCTGTGATGAAAATGCCTGGTGTTGCAGAGGCGCGGACGCGTCCCTCTACCATGCCAAATGCACTCACCTTTGATGCTGTGTACGACTTTGGCATTAAAGCTCCTAACTTCGTCCTTGGTCCAAAAGTTCCGGAAGCGAATGAATATTACTCAATCATGGCTTCGGAAACACAGCAGTGCGTGGCTGGGCAGGTGACGCCAGAAGAAGCGTGCAATAATATCAAATCTCAAATTGATAACCTACACTAGGAAAACCTCCAATGAGAAGGGCGCAGCGGCAGCTGCATCCTTCTCATAAAGAAACCTTTTGAAGAAGGAAGTTTTGGGGCAAGGAAGGCAATTGTAAGAAACGCCACTTTCATTTGGAAAACTACTACGTTTTGGCCTCTCAATTGGCTTGGAGAAAGCAATGACTATCAACGTGGCATTAGAAACCCATCCGGCAATGTCTGATAAGGACTGGGGCTTCACGGAAGTAAGTGGGCTTCCGGCTCAATACAACCAGGCCCCAAGCCGCATGTTCTACGTCTATCTCGCAGCGCCGGCGATCACACTCTTGGCAGCGATAACAATTTATCCATTCTTGTGGCTCGTTTATATGAGCTTCCACAAAGTAGGGTTTGGAGCCCGGGGCGATGTTTTCGTTGGATTTGATAACTTCAGTCGGATGTTTTCAGATGCTAAATATATCGAAGGCTGGGGTATGCTGCTAAAATACAGTGCAATCTGCCTGACTATCCAAGTTCTTGTCGGCGTAGCGCTTGCAGTTGTTTTGAACAATTCGCGCTATGAGAAAATACTGATCACATTGTTCCTTATGCCAATGATGGTATCTCCCCTCGTTGCGGGCTTACTATTCTATTACCTATATAATGGTACATTTGGTTGGTATCATTGGATTTTTGAAAGTTTAGGACTGCTCGGGGAAGCGTCTATTTTGGCTAGTACCAGCACTGCATTATATGGAATTATTCTTGTAGATGTCTGGCAATGGACACCGCTAATTACGCTGATCACGCTTGCTGGACTAAAGCGAGTGCCACAAGACCAGCTTGAGGCCAATATGGTCGATGGCGCGGGCTCAATTAGTAACTTTTTCAACGTTAGCCTTCCTAATATCTATCCATTCCTCCTGATAGCCATTCTTTTGAGGTTTATGGATAATTTCCGCTTTATTGATGCTATTCTGGCTCTGACAGGGGGGGGGCCCGGTAATGCGACACGTTTGTTACCAGTCTACCTGTTCGATGTGTCCTTCATTTATTTCAAGCTGGGACGAGGCGGAGCAATCGCGCTCACTTTGCTTATCGTGACAATCATATTTGGCTATATCCTTGTTCGCATTCTCGAAGACCCCGCACGCAAAAAGGCCCTCTCGGGCGAAACTGACAGCTAGTT
>CAJWGN010000270.1 GCA_913031035.1 uncultured Gammaproteobacteria bacterium | reverse complement strand
CCTATGAGTTAACGCTGCCAAAACCAGACGCGGTATCTGCAGCCTTCATGCATGCGCTTTTTGATACAAATCCGCTACGCCGTTATGTGGTCACTCCCAGTCAAGAAGAGCGGGCGTATACCATTAGCACCAAGGTCAAACAGTTGGTTGAGCTGAATCAATGGGGACCCCATAACTATAGTCGTAATCAGTTGGTTGAGATGTTAGACAAGGCGCTGGCTGATAAAGAAGGTTAATTCATCGGTATTTGATAAAGCATCCTGATTGGTAAAGAAGCGTTGTTACCGATCTATTCGCCATTATCAAGCTTCTTGCTTGAACGAAAAAAAAGCCTCAGAGCTATAAAATTCTGAGGTTTTTTTGCGTCTTTGGAAACTAAGTAACTTAACTTCCTGATTTATTGCCAACGGATTGAGCGTGCCAAACACGAGGAGTTATGACGTTATGTTAAAAACATTATGTCGTTAAATGCAATATAATAAAATATTTTCATGAAAAATCCTTAAAAAAAATTAATATGATAGAATAATATAAATTTAACACTTTACGACACAGTCTATGTCCCAAAAACAGTTTGAGTTAGACCACACCTATGACCTTTTAGCTTCTAGATTTGGCATCCTATGGCGCATGGATGATATAAGTATTGCGATAGCCAATAGAGGGCAGGACATTGTCAAACGAACGCTAGAGCGGAGACTATCAGCTACTTCTTGGCTTGCTAGCTCTAACCTATTTCGAGAACAGCGAGATGAGCGTAACCGTCCGGCTATCAAGCTTGTCTTTAACAGCTTGATAGCTCAAGCTAGAAGAAAACGCAGATCATCATTGTTTGTGCAGTTACACCACCTACCTAACACCAGTAGTCAACAATATCGCATTTTGGTTGCAGAAGACGGCAAAGGAGCTAAACGCTGGTGCTGTCTGCCCGACGGAGAAATCTCATCATTATTAAAGGGGTTAAAGGTCCTGGCAGATACTAGGCCCACCATTTTCTTTCCCTCTGGAAACCTAGTGGCTACTTGTCACGAACTCAAGCGACAACAACCGAACATTAACAACGGTATTGAGATTGCAGTCGGTCACTTTCCTGAGTGCGTCATGTCTAAAAACGATTTTTTATCGGACACTAAAATAACTACCCAAATCCAGCCGGCGAAACTTTCCCACCTAGATCGGCTTGAAGCCGAGAGCCTGTATATTATTCGAGAAGTGATGGCCCATGCTGAAAATCCAGTAATGCTTTACTCAATGGGTAAAGATTCTGCCGTCATGCTGCATCTGGCTCGCAAAGCCTTTTATCCTAGCCCTCCACCATTTCCCCTTATGCATGTTGACACGCGCTGGAAATTTAAAGCCATGTATGACTTTCGTGACGCTATGGCAAAAGCGGCCAAAATGGACCTTATTATTCACACCAACCCAGAAGGAATCGAAAAGAACATCAACCCTTTTGTCCATGGTAGTGCAATGCATACAGACATCATGAAAACCCAGGGACTAAAACAAGCACTAGACTTGCACAACTTTGACGTAGCCTTTGGTGGAGCAAGGCGAGATGAGGAGAAGAGTAGAGCCAAAGAACGTATCTTTTCTTTTCGTAGTAGCAGTCACCGCTGGGACCCAAAAAATCAGCGTCCAGAGCTATGGAATCTCTATAACTGCCGTAAATCGCCAGGCGAGAGCGTGCGCGTATTCCCCCTATCAAACTGGACCGAACTGGATATCTGGCAGTACATCTATCGGGAGAACATTCCCATTGTGCCTCTCTACTTCGCTGCTGAGCGCCCAGTAGTGGATCGTAATGGCATGCTGATCATGATCGACGACGACAGAGTCAAATTACTGCCTGGAGAATCAATAGAACTCAAAAAGGTCCGCTTTAGGACGTTAGGTTGCTACCCCTTAACCGGCGCGGTCGAATCAACGGCCACCGATTTACCGCAGATTGTGCTGGAACTACTGCAAAGCCGCACAAGCGAGCGGCAAGGTAGAGTAATCGATTCAGATGCCGGCGCCTCGATGGAAAAAAAGAAACAAGAGGGCTATTTCTAATGGCGAATCAATCAAACGTTATTAACCCTGACGACATTCAAGCCCGTGTGGATGCCTATGTGAAAACACAAGCCCAACTCGACCTACTACGCTTTATAACCTGCGGGTCTGTAGACGATGGTAAAAGCACGCTAATAGGGCGAATGTTGTATGAAGCGCAGTTGATCTTTGAAGATCAGGTCACCTCCCTTCAAAACGACTCTAAAAAAATGGGCACTCAAGGCGGCGATATTGATTTCGCACTATTAGTCGATGGCCTAGCTGCAGAACGCGAACAGGGTATTACTATTGATGTGGCCTATCGATTCTTTAATACCGATCGCCGCAAGTTCATCGTTGCCGACACGCCAGGGCATGAGCAATACACGCGCAATATGGTGACCGGTGCCTCGACCGCCGACGTTGCAATCATTTTAATTGACGCCAGCCAAGGGGTGCTTACGCAAACCCGCCGCCACTCGTTTATTGCCTCTCTGCTTGGAATAGAACATGTGGTTTTAGCAGTCAATAAAATGGACCTAGTAGATTTTTCTGAAAAGCAGTTTAATGCGATCTGTGAAGAATTCCAGGTATTTCGCAAGCACTTGGCGTTCAAGTCAGTTACCCCTATTCCGCTATCTGCACTTAAAGGGGACAACGTGATCGAGCGTTCAGGACGAATGGATTGGTACCAAGGGCCAACGCTATTGGGTTTTTTGGAGACAGTAGATATTCGAGAGAGACTCAGCCAACACCCGTTTCGATTTCCAGTGCAATGGGTCAACAGACCGCATGCAGACTTTCGCGGTTTTTCAGGCACCGTCGTTGCCGGCAGCATTCGACCCGGCGATGCGATCCGAGCATTACCCTCCGGTCAAATGGCAACGGTTGACCGGGTGGTGCTCTCTGCACAAGACTTAGATCGCGCTGTTACAGACCAGGCAGTAACCTTAACGCTAGATAGAGAGATTGATCTTTCTCGCGGAGACTTAATCGTCGCGGCAGACGCACCCTGTGAAGTGTCAGATCAATTTGAGGCAGAACTGGTCTGGATGGACAAAGAACCGGGCTATATTGGCCGACGCTATAGTTTACAGCTAGGAACGAGCCAGGCGAACGCCAGCTTATCCGACATTAAGTTCAAATATGATATTAACACCTTTAAGCAGTTACCCGGCAGAGAGCTTTCCCTTAACGAGATCGCAAACGTTCAAGTCACCTTAGATGCTGAAATTCCTTTTGAAGCCTACAAAGATTGTCCCGGTTTGGGTGCCTTTGTATTAATCGACCGCTATAGCAATGCAACCGTTGCCGCAGGAATGATTCGTTTTGCTCTGCGCCGTGCATCCAACGTGCATCGACAAGCGTTTTCGGTAGACCGAGTGGCACGAGAGAAACTATCAGGGCATCGAGGG
>CAJWGN010000269.1 GCA_913031035.1 uncultured Gammaproteobacteria bacterium | reverse complement strand
AAGAACGTTTGGATGTCTTGCCTACAAAGTTTGCAAAGAAATGGAATATTAGCGTCGGATATATGACTTTTATTACACTTGATCTGTTAAATGATCAGCGGCCCAAAAGTAGAAACCTAATTGTCTTAAATGCATTAAGATCGAGGCGAATTGCAGGCAATAAAACTAATCGAAACTCTATGAGTGCGACGGTTAGTCGATTGAAATCTGCTGGAGTAGTAGAAAGTCATGGAAAAAAAATAAGGCTTTCTACTGATTTTTTATCTGACTGGGTGAGCATAAATAAAAAAGCTTGAACATAAAATTTATGATTGAATAAGAGTTGAGTATCCCAGGAAACCAAAATTGTCTAAAGACAAGTTTGGTTGCAGAATGTAGGCTTGAACAAAATCTGCATCTCAAAACGCAAATTTAGGGTAGGGTAGGGATGGTTTACTGCAGCTTCACCTTTTATGATTTTGATTAAGGCCGATTCTAATTTACCTTAGCCTTAAAAAATTTATGACAGATAAGAGAGGGAGCAGCTTTGACTGAAAGTAATCATCTAGAAACCGTAGCGGCTTCCACTTTAGAAACGCTCACATTGATTTTTGAAAAGGCAAGTGTAGCTCTTACTACCGCTCGCCTGAACCCAGCAGCCACTCTTGCGCAGATGAATACATTCACTGATGGGCAGGCTATTACGGCTGGGGCTGCGGTATCCCAAAACCTCACAAGTGGCTACGCAAGGCTTGTAATTGAACCTGCTTTGGCACGCGTATCTGTTGTTGATGAAAACGGTGATAAAAAAACTTACTATTTTGCACGTCACTCCACCGTCTCGGGTGTAACCAATTTTGCAAGCTATAAAGCTCCAATTGGAAGGCTAGCGTCGCAAGATATTGGCGATATATATCTATTGCCGAATGGTGAAGAAGTTGAAGTTATTGAAAAGCTAATCTTGCATCCAGTTAAGCAGGATGGAGTTTGGGACTCTCAGCGGACGAGAGCCTTTTTTGAAGACGCACCTGCGTCCCTTATCGCTTCACTCCGTACTCTGTTAAAAAAATCGTCTGGCGATGAGAGCGACTTCGACCCTTTTGCGGCTTGGGATTCGGAACACAACAACGCCAATGATGACGTCTCTCGCGCGGTGTTGCGCGGTATAAGCCTCCGAGATCAAGCCATTTTAGACAAAACCCAAGATGAGCTATTTCGTATGCCTCTAAAGGCGCGGCTGATGCTGCAGGGCCCTCCAGGCACTGGTAAAACAACAACACTGATCCGGAGGCTGGGTCAGAAGCTACAATTACCACAGGAGATGGTGGAGGACCTTGATACTATCCAGCGCGCCCGAATTCTTAACCACTTTGAGCATAAAAATAGTTGGTTGATGTTCACACCAACGTTGCTGCTTGAACTATACCTTCGTGAAGCCTTCGGAAAAGAGGGTGTCCCCTCCGATAACTCTAAAATCACTACGTGGGATGCATTTTGTGAGCCGGTGGCTAAGGATAAATTTGGATTGCTTCGAAGTGGAAGTGGCGGCGGCGGATTTGTCCTAAAACCTTCGTTAATCCACGAGACTGACAAAGCAAGAAGTGAGTTAATTAAATGGTTTGAAGCTTTTGATTCTTGGCAACAGAGTGCGTTTTTGGTCCAGCTGGTTGAGGCTGCCAAATTAATTGCTAACGCTGATGATTCAACCCTTAAAACTTTAGGACACAACGCATTTCAAATAATAGATAGCAAGCAGAACAGTGCTTTGACGCTAGTCTTTGTGGAGATTAAAGAAATTGCGGATGGCCTGCAGTCGTGGGTCAGTGGGCGTCGGGTGGCAATAAAAAAAGAGTTAGACCGCCACCTACGAGGCCAAATCAATAGGGATCGTTCTTTCGCTGGTCAGTTCCTTAGCTACATTGACAGTCTAGAATACGAGGATGAGGACGAACTGGAGGAAGAAGACTTGCTGCCTGAGGAGGGCACTGTTCGACTAGGTTCGCGCGGTGAGCAACTTGCTTTCTCAACCTTTCGAAAAACTATGCAGGCGTTTGCTCGGAGTGTTGCGCAAAAACGAACCTTACCGAAGAGTTCACGAAATGCCCGTGTGATGGAATGGTTAGGCCAAAGGTCTATCTCACGCGATGAAGCCAGAAAAATTGGTAATGAGCTTTTGTTAATTTCCCAGGCAGGATTTATTTCCAACCCGGTAAGCCGATATTTTCGAGGTTTTTCGCAGCGCTACCGCGCTTTTAGACGAAATCACGAAGGTGTTTGGTACACTCCGGGAGGTATTGAAAATTCAGCATTATCGTCACACGAGCTTGACCTACTTTTTCTGAGTTATCTTAAGGGTGCGAACAGAATGATGGAGCGCCAAGCCGTTACTCGTGACATTGAAAACCGCTACTGGGGGCCTTTGCAAAGTATCGCAGAACTTTACCGTAATCAGATTGTCGTTGATGAAGTTACCGACTTCTCGCCGTTGCAGCTTTCATCAATGTATGAGCTGACACATCCAGATATCCGTTCTTTCTTCGCATGTGGGGATTTTAATCAGAGGCTAAGCCGTTTTGGTACGTCATCTGAAGATCAGCTTCGTTGGGCAATACCCAACATTGAAATGAAAGCAGTAAGTGTTGGGTACCGTCAATCACAGCTCCTTGCTGGATTCTCTCGTGACCTTCTATCTGCTATGTCTGGTGAAGAAGGAGAAGTTAACGCGCCTGAGTTTGGATCGCACAAGGGAGTAAAACCGGCAATTTTAGAAGAAGGCGAGAAAACAGAGAAAACCTGCAAATGGCTTTCTGCCCGCATACTTGAAATTGACAGTATGATTGAACCGCTGCCTTCTTGTGCAGTTTTTGTTTCTGACGAACTAAAAGTTCAACCTATCGCAGAAAGCCTCATGAAGCTTCTAGAGGCTGCAAATATTAGGGTCAAAGCATGCCCTAACGGCGATGTCATTGGACGGGAAACTGACGTTCGAATATTTGCAATTGAACACATCAAGGGTCTTGAATTTGAAGCAGCATTTTTCTTGGGTGTGGACGATCTTGCAGAAAAAGAGCCAGAACTCTTTGATAAATATCTCTACGTTGGTGCTACGCGAGCAGCTACCTACCTTGGTTTGACTTGTAGTAATCGCTTGCCGGATCGCTTGGTTTCATTGAGATCACACTTTGTAACAGATTGGAAAAATGTCTAATAATGAAACCACTTAAGTTATTATGATCACAGACCCTGAAACTTACTCATAGTATCTTCGAGTATGGCAGGCTCTAGTGCGCCAAGAATTCGATAAGCAAATCGCTTTGCGGATCGGTCGTTATCCTCCACCGACTTAGCCAAGAGAGCCAAAGCAATAACGGTTCGAGCAACATCTAATTCTACAGCCAACTCGATAACAAACAGGTTTTCCGCCAATGACTGAACTATTTTTTGTTCCACACCAGTTAGATCAGTAGTTTCGTTAATTAAAAAATTATTTG
>CAJWGN010000268.1 GCA_913031035.1 uncultured Gammaproteobacteria bacterium | reverse complement strand
AGTGAATACGTTTATTCGGAATCCATTCCGTCTCGTCCTCTATATCGGAGTCAACTGGCTGCCAATAACCTTCTTTGATTTCATCAAGATAACCATGTCCGGCATAATATAGTAAGAAATTATCGGTTTCCTTAAGCTCACCCCTCAGTCGGTTTAGGGATGTAAGAATATCTTTACGTGTAGCATCTAGCAGCAGCTCTACCTCAAAATCGTACTTCTCCCTAAGAATCTGGGCAACATCAGATGCATCCCTGGCAGCGGTAGTGAGATCATCGAGGTACTCATAGCGTGAGTTTCCAATAACAAGGGCATGATAGTCGCCAAACTCAAGCCCACGAGAATCGGGAATTTGATCTCTATTAGATACTCCGCGTGCTAGATACAATATGCCAATATTTGTATACGCATCTTGGCTACCAGCATCTGCTGCGCTTGTGTAGAACTGTTCTGCTAGTTCCACATCCTTGGCCACGCCCTCTCCCAATTCATACATCATACCAAGGTTATTTAATGCATCTGCATTGCCCTGATCAGCAGCCTTTCGATAAAACTCGATAGCCTTGGAATTGTCCTCAACCACTCCATAACCCTCATCAAACATTAAGCCAAAATAGAACTGAGCTTCGGGCCAACCCAAATCAGCCGCATTCCTGAACCAATAAAGCGCCCGCTCATAATCTTTCTCTACACCAGATCCATACAAATAGGCTTTGCCAAGGCTTATCTTTCCGTATCTGTATTCCTGATCAGCAGCCTTTTTAAACCACTGGAATGCTTTAGATTTATCCTCAGCGATTCCATGACCTTCGTCATACATTAACCCGACAAAGTATTGTCCTACAGCATTACCTTGGTCTGCAGCCAGACTAGCCCAGTGAAACGCCCTTTCATTGTCCTCATCAACACCCTCTCCAAAATAATACATCCGGCCAATCATGGCTTGTCCCAGCGCCTCATCCTGAGCGGCAGCCTTTCTGTACCATTCTATGGCAGTACTGTTATCTTCAGGTACTCCATAACCGTCGTCATAAATGATACCTAAACTAACCTGACCGAAAGCGTCGCCCTGTTCAGCTGCTAGACTCGCCCAGTATCGTGCTTTTTCATAGTTCTTCTCTATACCTTCCGCATATAAATACATGTCACTAAGACTAACTTGACCCATAGCGAGCCCCTGTTCTGCGGCCAGTAGATACCATTCGATAGCCTTTAGGTTATCCTCAGAAGCACCGCGACCCATCTGATACATAAAACCAACATTGTTCTGACCTAAAGCATCGCCCTGATTTGCCGCCGTTCTAGCCCAGTAAGCTGCTTTCTCATCATTCACTTGAATGCCTTCACCAAGAAAGTACATCTCGCTTAGATAACCTTGCGCTTTGGCATAGCCCTGCTCTGCAGATTTCCTATACCACTCAACAGCCTTTTCTTGGTCCTCTTCTACGCCTTCACCATCCCCATACATGAGTGCTAGATTATATTGCGCGGAAGTATGGCCCTGCTCAGCGGCCTTTCGATACCACTCAACGGCCTTTTCATCGTCCTCTTCTACGCCTTTTGCCAAAGCATAACGCCTACCGAGTTCAAATTGCGCTGCAGCATCACCGGCCTCAGCAGACTGTCTAAGCTCCTCGATATCATTGACATTGGCTACGTTATTTATATCAGTAAAAGCCTGGGGGGCAATTACAATAGTCCAGACGAGGAATAAAGCTTGAATAGACATTCGTAGATGAAAAAACTTGGTAATTCGCATTTACTATGTACTCCAAAAATATACGCTCCAGCGCTGTGTACAAGATATAACTCCTCCAGATTTATAGAAAAGAGTCGTATCGGCCATTCGAACTTAATCGACTCTTTTACAGTTAAAAAAGAGACTAAATTCAAGCTCAAATTTGCAAGCTAACGCCTAACGATACCAGTTGAATCAGATGTGTTACTTAGGTCTGATAACATTGAAGTTCACATTATGCTCAACTGTCGTTGAAGTATTAGAGATCGTTACGCGCAAACTTAGCGAGTCCTGATCATCTATTTTAAACCGTTTCGTTATGATCTCACCCTCACGAACACTACCAGCATATATATCATCACAACTCTGAGACGTGGTGGTACATCCATTTAATATATCGGTTATCTCATTGATACTATATTCACCTGATATAGGAGATTTAAATATAAAAGTGAAGGGTCCTTCTCGTATATCTTCGCCATTACTGATATCTAGGCCTTCCTGTTGGATGTATGGCATCTCAAACTGACGAGCGCCACGCATGACTATCTGCTCAGTATAGCTATCCGGCAAGACCTTTGATGGATCATTGTTTGCCGTCATAAATCCAGGCGAAATAACAAACACAGCGCAGGCCAATCCCGCCGCAAATGATCCCCCAATAGAAGTAAAAGAGCGCCACGAGAATAATGGCCAGTTCATTGTCTTAGCTGAAGTTGTCTGCTGCTTTTTTTTTGCCGCCGCCTCGATAGTTCTTATCCTGTGGACGATATGCTCCGGAGTTACCTGATTCTCGATATCTGTTGAGGATCTTAAGAATAGCCCAGATTTTTTGAATTTGTCTACACGCTGCTTTAAAGAGGGATCGACGGCTATTGCCGCCTCAACCAAGGCAATGTCATCCGAGTTAAGTTCGCCGTCTGCATAGGCAACTAGAAGTTCTTCATTTAATTTTTTAGTAGCCATATTTATCTTTCACCCATAACAGGATCTAGGTGCTCTCGACACCTCGCCATTCTGCTCATTACTGTCCCAGCCTTTATGTCAAGCACTGCAGAAATTTCTTTATAGCTGTTGCCGATTGCATGCAAAGTCAGAATCTCCCTACACTTTTCCTCTAAACTCATAAGTACCCTACTAAGATCACCCTCATCAACGAAACTTCCGCTCGTTGGATCCACTGTGCTCTCATAGATACTCTCGCCATCCTCACCCTGCTCGCCCACCTCTCTAGATTCCTTCTTTATCGTATTTAGGAATAGATTCTTAACGGAGCGCATCGCATAGGCTTCTATATTAACGTCAATAGGCACATTGCTTGACTCAAGTAATTTTGTAATTACCGCCATTACCAGGTCTTCCGCCGCCGCAGGTCGTTTAGTCAAACTCATCGCATACCTAAGCAATTTGGGGTAGATATTTTCAAATACTTTAGCCGTTATCACTTTGCCTTCCTTACTTAACAAACGATATGGAATTTTATTCCATAAAACTTTAATTAATTACAGCGTTATCACAATAGACACTAAATAACGTCCATAAGTATAGATGTTGCCACTCAGGTCTTTGACGCGCAAGTCCAATAGCGTGAACCGGTCATGTAACAAACCGCAGCAATAAGAGTGCGCCTCTTACAAGGTCGGACTTAATCTCTGACTAAAAGGTTACAACGATAGACCAAGTCTACCGAAAACGCCGCTCGAAAAACCTCCGTAATTAATAATTTTTCATTCAATTGGAATAATTTCCCGTTTTGATTGTTTAGGAAGT
>CAJWGN010000267.1 GCA_913031035.1 uncultured Gammaproteobacteria bacterium | reverse complement strand
GAATTACCTAGAAGTGTTTAGCTTTGTTCGTTCTATGTGTTTGCTGGCAGCTGTAGCGGCGAGGGTGCAGCCTATAGATGCGGTGTACACTGATATAAAAAATCTAAAAGGTCTGCAAGCGGAATGTAAAACTGCAGCTGATATGGGCTATACCGGAAAGCTTACAATTCACCCTGATCAAATTGAAATCGTTAATGAGGAATTTACACCTAGCAAGCACGAAATTGATGAAGCTACTGAGCTGCTAGCTGCGTTTGAAGAGCATGAGAGTAGTGGCAAGATGGCTTTTACTTTCAACGGTGCGATGGTAGATGTGCCACATCTTAAAAGGGCTAAGCAAGTGCTAGCGACAGCGGCCAAACTATCGGGGAAGACAATCTAAATGACAGACTTCGCTGAAACAGATGAGCACAGACTTATACGAGAATCTATTCGAAAGCTGTGTTCAAGCTATCCGGATGATTATTGGGAAGAGAAAGATCGCGAGCATGAATTCCCTTGGGATTTCTTTAACGAAATGGCAGCAGGAGGCTGGATTGGCATAGCGATGCCAGAGCAGTACGGTGGTGCGGGCAAAGGTATTCAAGAAGCTGCTATTGTATTAGAAGAAGTAGCTGCATCCGGTGCTGCAATGAATGGTGCAACGCCAGTTCACTTATCAATTTTTGGAATGCATCCTGTTGTTAAGCATGGCTCTGAAGCGATGCGTGAAAAATACCTGCCACAAGTGGCCGCTGGGAAAATGCATGTGGCGTTTGGTGTCACAGAACCCAATGCCGGAAGCGATACCACCTCTATAGAAACATCAGCGAAATTAAATGGTGATCACTATGTGGTGAGAGGTCGTAAAGTGTGGACCACCAAGGCAATGGAGTCAGAACGAGTTCTCCTTCTCACTAGAACAACGCCTCGAGACAAGGTGGCAAAGAAAACGGATGGCATGACCTTGCTGCTAGCTGAATTACAGAGGCCAGAAGTAACTATTTCACCGATTCCCAAACTTGGTCGAAACGCGGTTCGAACATGCGAAGTTGTCTATGATGACCTTAAAGTTTCTGTTGAGGATAGAGTCGGTGAAGAGGGCAAGGGCTTTCGCTATCTGTTGGATGGACTAAATGCTGAGCGAATACTAATTGCAGCTGAAGCTTTGGGTATCGGTAGGGCATCGCTGCGCCGTGCCGTGAACTATGCTAACGAACGCGTGGTCTTTGATAGGCCTATTGGTAAGAACCAGGGTATTGCTTTTCCTCTTGCCCAGGCGGCTACTCAATTAGATGCAGCCGAGCTTATGATTAAGAAAGCAGCTTGGATGCTAGATAACAATTTGCCCTGCGGTAAAGAGGCAAACATGGCTAAGTGGCTGGCAGCCGAAGCTGGGTTTTTTGCCGCTGATGCCGCGATTCAAACCCATGGTGGATTCGGCTATGCCCGTGAGTATCATGTAGAAAGGTATTGGCGTGAGGCAAGGTTGATGAAGCTTGCACCAATCTCGCAGGAAATGATTTTAAATTTTGTGAGCGAGCATGTTTTGGGTTTACCTCGATCTTACTAACGGTTGTAGACTTCGTATATAGGATAATAAAAGACTAGATTAATTATAAGCATAGAATAATTAAACGGGCAGAGTCATGATGTCAAAAGGATGGTCGTAAAAAAATGAAGTTAAAAAGCACAGTTTTGAAAAAAATAAAACGGGCTTTGAGCGCAGCAGTGATAGCAGCAGCGGTGTGCATACCTCAGGGATTAGTTTCTGCGGCGGAGCTTAGTGACAGAGACAATCCGGAATTACAAAGAGTTGAACCTTTTCAGGTTTTCGACAATCTCTATTATGTCGGAGCAAAATGGGTTTCTGCTTGGCTTTATGTCACCGATCAAGGCCTTATTCTAATCGATTCGTTGTATGGTGATTTAACCGATTTGGCCATCGAGAATATCCGAACTTTAGGTTTTGATCCAAACGATATTAGTTACCTTATCGTGACTCATGCCCACTATGACCATGTGGGCGGTGCTAGGCGATTCCAAGATGAATTTGGGGCTGTCGTGATGATGACCGAAACCGATTGGCAGATGACAACTGAGCCTGCTATTTATCAAGAATACCCGACGCCTATTCGTCACTTGGCTGCTAATGATGGTAGCACCCTTACCTTGGGCCGAGAACAACTACAGTTTTTTGAAACCCCAGGCCATACCCCCGGAGTGCTGTCTCTCGCATTCACGGTTTATGACGACGGTTATCCTCGGGAAGCATTCATGTTTGGCGGAGTGGGCTTAAATTTTAGCGGGGTCGAGCGCACCGAGTCTTACATTAACAGTGTGGAGCGACTTCAAAAAATGCGCGGAATTGAAGTTAACATCCCTAACCATGAATCTACCGCAGGGGTTTTTGCTCGTAACGAGCGTCTTAAAAATCGTAAAGAAGGCGAGCCTCATCCATTCGTAGACCCAGATACTTACTACACATGGTTGGAAGAACTGCTGGCGGCTGCTGAAGAAAAGCTGGTACAAGAAAGGGCAGCCGGTAATCCTTAAAAAATGTAGTTAGTCACCTGAGTAAAACGTATTTTACTCGGGCACCGGTTCTATCGACTGACGGCTATCCACTTCCCCTCGCTTACCCCCACTGTATTTATTTAGGATTCTTATCCTAAGATTAGGGGTTATTGAAAACCATTACCCTAGAGGTGCTCGCGCAACAGATTGCTGTGTGGTGATGGTGATGGTGATAATGGTGATGGTGAAGTTGCTAGGGAAGGGCTAATTTATTTGCCAGCGCGCGAATAAGCGTCTGGCCTGGCTAAGTTGGTCGCTATCCATGCCTGTCTCAATATCCGCTCGAACATCTCCAGCTCCTTGGTGGTCTCGGCTGACTGCCATACTAGCCCATGCGTGGGCCTGAACGGGGTCTGCAGGGACACCTTCGCCCTCTTGATACATTTTAGCGAGTAAAAAAGCGGCCTCAGGGTGGCCGCCCTTAGCGGCCTCACTGTACCAATTAATCGCCTCATCTAGGTCTTCAGTTGTGCCGTCGCCGCTGTAGTAGAGGCTGCCGAGGTTGTATTGGGCTGCTGAATGTCCTTGCTTTGCAGCGGCTTGGGTCCACTTGAAAGCCAAATCTACGTTTTCTTCGACTCCTTGGCCCATAAAGTACAAAATGGCCAAATTATATTGGGCTAAATCCAGCCCATCCTCTGCCGCGAGAGAGAATTCATAGAATGCCTCTTCGAAATTACCTTTGAAGGCAGCGCTCACGCCGTCTTCGTAGTCAGCGAGTGTTAGAGGACTGAAGCTAAGAAGCAGGCTAAGGGTCGGAATTAACAGAATTTTTTTAAGCATTAGGCAATGGTAATACAGCTTTGGCGAGAAGAATACTGTGATAAGACAACTAGTGTGACATATGGCTATGAAAAATCGTAGATTTCATTATAATAGCGCGCTCTCTGAGGCTTGCTTCACAGATAATGCACCCGTAGCTCAGCTGGATAGAGTACCTGGCTACGAACTAGGGGG
>CAJWGN010000266.1 GCA_913031035.1 uncultured Gammaproteobacteria bacterium | reverse complement strand
TTTAGCCGTGGGCGAGGCTGCCAATCACTCAATCTGCTCAGATTTAAGCGTACCGCCCACATGCACTGACTGAAACCGCCCGCGGCTAGGCACCCAGCTGTGGTCGAGATGGCGCAGCAGGCGCTGTGGGCCGGGCAAGGACCAGCCAAACTTAGCGGGACTGATGATGTTGGTGTCGCATATATTGGTGACGGTGCAGTAGAAGAAGGGGTGGTCCACGAGTCTTTTAATTTAGCAAAGACACAAAACGCTCCGGTACTATTTGTAATCGAGAATAACCTGTTTGCAAGTCACATGCATATCTCGCTCAGACAGCCTAGTAATATGATTTCAAGGTTTGCCATAGCTAACAATATTCCTCATAAATTAGTAGATGGAAATGATGTGGTTGCTGTAACTAAAGCTTCTAAAGAGTTAATTGATGATATGCGCCTAGGAAAAGGACCCGCATTAATAGAACTCGTGACCTATCGGTGGTACGGACATGTTGACTGGCGTGATGATGTTGATGTAGGTGTTGAAAGATCTCTTGATGACATTGAAAATTGGAAGGCAAGAGATCCTATTTTACGCTTATCAAAATCAATGATAAAAGCCAAAATGTCTGATTTGCCCTCAGAGGAAACCCTTCGCCGTTACTGGAATGACGTTAGGCAGACCCAAGGTGAAATTTTCAAGATTAAAACGGATTAAAATGCCTATTCGAATCCTTATCAAAGGCTAAAAAAAACCTTTACCGATCCAGCCGAAGCTAAAGAAATGCTATCGGAGAATGATCACATGGATACTGAATATAAAAGCCCCCGCATTTTGCGAATGAAAGACCTGCCCGCAAAAGTTGGGTTTGCTCCAAGTACGATTTATGAGCTTGTCGCAAAGGGTGAATTTCCAAGACCCTTCAAGATATTGCCCAGCGGTAGAGCCGCCGGATGGTTAGAGAGTACAATAGACGAATGGCTACGGCAGTGTTCTATGAACAATGATGGTGGATGATGTGGCTCAAATTAAAATGACAGGATTAGAATATTGCCGTAGTCATCCACTTAAAGCGCAAAATATACCCGATATTTTAAAAGATTTATCGCGTTGGGTTGTTTGGAAAGCATTTGACGAAAAACCTGACGGTAGATTTGCTAAGGTGCCCATCTGCCCAAGGTCAGGCCGCAAAATCAATCACTTGGATGAAGATAACCAAATGCCCTTCGAGCAGGCACTAAAGGCCCATGAAGGCGGCTCTGGCGATGGTGTGGGTATTGTTCTGACAGGTAAGACCGTGACCCGAGACGATGCCGGAGAGCCGTTATATCTTATTGGCGTTGATTTGGATAAAGTGCGGGTTTCAGATGAAAAATTGAACGCTGCAAAGGCTATTAGACAATCAATCGGCAGTTACGCAGAGATCAGTCCCAGTGGAACTGGTATTCGCATATTTGCGCTGAGCAAAGAAACTGTAGGTCACGGGCAAAGCCCAAGTGGCGAGATGTATCATAAAGGACGGTTTCTAACAGTTACTGGCCACGGTCGCTTACGTGAAGTTGTAACCGCTACGGATCAGTTAAAGGCTATTGAGCATCAGTGGTGGCCTGAAAAACTGGTCGATATAGCCAGCACTATTGCCCCAAAGGTGGACGGCACTAATGACCAAATGTTTAACTCTGTGGTGAACCAAAATCTGTGGTCAGAAGATGTTCAAAACATAGCCAATTTATCTGAGCTATTAGCTTGGATTCCTCCAGAGACAGATCACGAAACTTGGCGCGATATTATATGGGCTGTCGCATCTCTTGATTGGTCCTGTGGCCGCAAGCTCTTGGTGGATTGGAGTAAGAGTGATTTGAATCGATGGTCAACACCAGAAGGCGCGTCGGAGGCAAAAAAATACTTGTTTCGCTTATATAACGTCTATGACCCCAATAAAAATATCACGATAGGCACACTATTTCATCATGCGGAACGATTTGGCAGGCCAAAGGGAGTCTTTGAACAAAAGTCAAAACTTGATCCTGAACAGGCATTTACACAGAAAAAGTTCAAGATTTTATCTAGAGACGGTTTAAAATCGCTGCCTCCTGCGGAATGGTTAGTTCAGGGTATTTTACCGACGACTGGTGTTGCTACAATTTATGGGCCGTCAATGTCAGGAAAGAGTTTTATAGCAATCGATTTAGCGATAGCCATTACTAACGGGGATGCCACTTGGTTCAGTAAGTACCTTTTAAAACGGCCGGGATTATTCGTGGCTTTGGAGGGTGGAGCTGGAATTAAAAAGAGAATTGAGGCTTGGGAAAAGTATCACCAAAAAGCAGCTTTAAGCCTAAAATATCTGTTAGCTTCATTTAGTCTTCTGGACGAAAACGATGTCTCGGAATTGATAATTGAGATTAAGAGTGAGGTTGGTAAAGGTGCTGTGATATTTATCGACACGCTTAGTCAAGCGACAGCTGGTGCTGATGAAAACTCATCAAAGGACATGGGGTGTATATTGGCTGCTGCACAGCACATATCGCAGCAAATTGAGGGTTTGGTCGTCCTTATTCACCACACTGGTAAAGATGCTAGAAAGGGTGCTCGAGGTCATTCGTCGTTTCATGCGGCCATGGAGGCGGCAATAGAGGTCAGCAGAAAAGATAACGCGCGATTTTGGAAAACGGCTAAGGTTAAAGATGGTGATGACACGATAAATGAAGCCTTCGAGCTGCAGGCTTTAAAACTGGGGGTGGATCAGTACGGGCACCCTGAAACCAGCTGTGTAATCATTCCTAGATCAGTCAACTTTACGGTAGTTGAACCAAAAGGTAAAAATCAACTGCTAGCCCTGAACGCTATTAAAAAGGCGCTGGTTAGTAAAGGCAGCATGACAGATGATGAGGCGCAAACTGTGGTAAAGTTGGCGCTAGCAGATGTTAGTACGGGGCACCGTGCAGCACGTGCAAAAGAGGCTATAAAGAGTTTGGCGGCGGCGGGGCACATAAACATAAGTGGGGGGGCAATCACTCTACCAAAAAACACCGGATCATCACCGTAACCGACCCCCTTATAGGGGGATCGGTGAAAACGGTGGTAAATGATCTACACCGAAGTAACCGAAACGGTGCAAAACGGTGATTTCGGTGCAAAGAAATACCCCCTTTATGTCTTCTAATCCTAAGTGGCCGATCTAACGATTTATACAGCTCCGTAATTGCAAGTTAACTGATTCACAAGGCACACCAAATATGTTATAATATAACAAATTATTTAGAGGTTTGTTATGACTAAGAAATGCCAAAAAGCCTTCGATACAGGCAAAGTAAATAGGGCACCGCACCCGTTGGAACCAAGCACGTATAAGTTGCTAGAGGCGTACAGAGATTGGCAACGTCAGTATGATACCTTGCAACTGCTCGAGAGCGCGTTGGACAACCGAACAGAGATACCTGCTGACTACCTGCTCGGTTGCTGGACTGGTGCTGATTGGCGCGGTGAGTTGGAACGCCTGCCCGAAAGTTTAGCCTCTGACGTGGGTTGGCGAGTTTTGCCGGGGGTCTTAGCACTATGCGATTATTCCGGTCCAACGCCGGAATCGGCAAAACTAGCCTCAGGGGCTGAAGATCATGCCTCTAATAT
>CAJWGN010000265.1 GCA_913031035.1 uncultured Gammaproteobacteria bacterium | reverse complement strand
CCAGTGAGGATTTCTTCGGTCTTGATGATTTTTCCGAATTGCCAGATCTTAAGCAGTTGGAAGCTTTATTTGAAGGCCCCCAATATTTACATTGGCGAAATTTTAGAAACAGCGATGATTCACGAAACGTCGGATTAACTTTACCTAAATTTATGCTGAGGCCGACCTACGGAGAAAATATTCCGGTTAGAGGTTTTAACTATCAAGAATCTATTCAGGCTAAGTCTGATTATCTCTGGGGAAATTCTGCCTATGCTTACGCAACTCGACTAAACAATAGTTTTGCTAAATATCGTTGGTGCCCAAATATTATTGGTCCCCAGTCTGGTGGCGAAGTGGCTGATTTGCCGATAAATATAGTCAATATCAGTGGTACCGAAAAAATCGAGGGCCCGGTTGAGGTTTCCATATCTGACCGTAAAGAGTACGAATTATCTGAGTTAGGCTTCATCCCATTGACGCTAAGGAAAGATGCTGATAGTGCGGTATTCTTCTCGTCGAACTCTGCGCAACAACCGAAAAAGTTTAGCAATGATGAGGAAGGTAGGCAGGCCGAGGTTAATTTTAAGCTAGGTACGCAACTGCCTTATTTGTTCATAGTTAATCGTCTGGCTCACTACGTTAAAGTCCTGCAGCGAGAGAATCTGGGGAGCTGGAAAAGTCGTAGTGAACTGGAATCTGAATTGAATAAGTGGATTCGTCAATATGTTGCAGATCAAGATAACCCCTCTGCTGCAACAAGAAGCCAACGACCGTTGAGAAAAGCATTAATTACTGTATCTGAAATCGTAGGCGATGCTGGCTGGTATTCCGTTGGTCTAGAGGTCACGCCGCACTTCAAATTTATGGGTGCAAATTTCACTCTTTCACTCACTAGTATTTTGGAGCGTGCGTAAGCATGCAAAGCATAAATTTTTAAATAAGGATTAAACAATGCCAACTGAAATTTACATGTCTATCAACGATCCGGAAGGTTGTTTGACAGAGGAAGCTTGCTCTAAAGAAAGTATAGGTTCATTTTTCAAGTCTGATTACGAAGAAGAATGTCTGGTGCTAGCCTATGATCACAAGGTAAGTGTGCCAACCAATACGCTGACAGGGCAAGTGACGGGTAGTCGAAAGCACGAATATTTAGAGGTCAGTAAATTCATTGATAAGAGTTCACCACTGCTCTTAAATTCGGTGACATCGCCTTCGGAATTGGAGGTTATATTGCGGTTCTTTCGGACACCAGATGAGACCAGTGCTGGCGAGCCCGTGGAGTACTACAACATTACCTTGCAACGAGCAAAGATTGTTAGCATAAACACTGTATCGCCCAATATCTTAGACGTTGAAAATGACGGACTGATGCCCTATGAAAACGTCAGATTCACTTATGGGCTAATTCAAGCGGACCACATTGTATGTGGTACTACCGCTACCGATGATTGGTCTGGAGAGGGCACCTAGGGGCATTGTGATGGGTGATTTCACTGTTAAATCCAAAATATGGGTGTGTTGTCTGCTTGCATGGATATTTTTTTTATGTGGCTGTAGCATGATATCAGACAATGTTTTTTCCAGTAAGCCATCGGCGCCACTAGACCGACAAATTGATAATTGGGTTGATACCACAGGTAATTGGTTGGTGTGGGATGTTAATGACCCTAAAAACGAACTTGTCACTTGGTCGCGGGGGGAAGACGCTATACAAATCAAATTTAGCGCGGGAGCAGAGCTAAATTCGTTTAGTCAACGTGCCCACACTTTGAGCGTCAAAGTAATTCAGTTGAGCAATGTCTCGGGGTTGAATTCTTTGATTCAGACACCTGATGGAATTGCTCAGGTGTTGTCACAGCCAGTTGAGATGATACCAGATGGGTTATCCAGTTCCTTGTATACGTTAGCGCCTACAAACGTCGTAACCTATAGTTTAGCGCGGGAAGAAAATGCAAAATATATTGCCGTTGTGACAGGTTTCGCTGAACTTATAAAAACCCAGACTGTAAGAATCATCCCCATCTCTGTAAGCGTTCAAGAGCAGGCGCCCATTGACCAGAAGTGGACTATCTCTGACTATGCTACTTTAGGTGTTTTCATGGAAAAAGAGTCGCAGCCTGAGGCCGTTAGACCATCAAATATTAAGTTGGATGTTCGACTTGGTGAAGAAGCTATTACGCAGTTTAGTGCTTCAGCGAGTTAATTTGGAGTTATATTAATGGATTCGTTAAAACCCCTAAACTGGAGCCAAGGGCTTTTTTTAAAGCCGCAGCATTTCCAGCAGTCAGATACGTACAATACAGCCGTATCACAACTTTATTCGCAAGTGAAAACAGGCATCGATTCAGGAATTTCTGACTTGAAGTTTGACCTGTCGGCCCTGAAATCTGGATTGTTAAACGTAGAAAAACTGCTCTGTATTTTAGAAGATGGGAGCTTGGTTTCGTTCCCAGGTAATTGCCAGATAGCACCCTTTACACTGGACGTTAAACATGCAGATGAAAGTGGGAAAATAGAGGTTTATCTTGGCTTAGCGCCGGTTTCGATTGAACAAAGTAATTTGGCGAGTGCAGTCGATCCTAGCGCAAGATTCTTGGCAGCTAAAGACATCAGCAAAAAAGACTTATTTGATTCAAATGAGCAGGCGACCCTGTCAAGATTAGAGCTGAATTGTCAATTGCTCACCAAACCGCAGATCCAAGCTTCCGACGGTTTTCACCTGCTCAAGCTAGCAGAGATTATCGTAAATGGTGACGGGTTTATGATATCCAGCCACTACATACCTAAAATCATTTTGCTGTCTGGTGCCGCGTCTCTAGCCGGCATGATCAAAGTTACTAAGGAAGAGCTAGTTGGCCGCTATAAACAATTGCAAAGCACTAGCTCATTTGAAGCGGGTCTGACTAGTAATGCGAATATCCTACCCGTCGGCTTGGCTATGATGTCTATCAGTAATCATATTGCGGTTTTTGACCAATTACTAGAAGACGCGACGGCGACGCCCTCTGCTGTCTTTTTGGCCTATAGGCAACTCATGTCGCAGCTGAGTATGTTTTCCAATAATGTGTCAGTGACCGGTGAATCGTTAGATCGTGAGCTTTCAATGGTGGCGTTCGGTCCGAATAATTTAACAGAATGCTTCTCTCAGATAACCAAACTTACGCACAAATTACTAAACGAGCTAACCATTGAGCCTGAGTTGCTCGTTACATTGGAACCCCAGGGTGCATCTAAATTTGTTGCATCTCTGTCTGATAAGTTTTTAGATTTTAATACTCGGGTCTACCTGCGGATACGCTGTAAAGAAGATTTATCTCAGCAGATAAGTTCTGTGGTTAATTATTTAAAGGTAGGGGCCGACGGTCAGGTTGATGTGTATCTCAAAAGATCCCTGCCAGGAGTCACATTGTCTTATATAAGCAAGAAACCGCAGGGAGTCGCGATGGTTCCTGATTGCTATTACTTTGATCTTGATAGGCAATCTTTTCAATGGCAAAAAATAGTTGAAATGAGGTGTATTGGGGTTATTTGGAATGATTGTCCTGATGATTTGACTATCGAATTAATTGCTGTGCAAGGATAGATTATGACGTTAATAGATCAATTTATTCCTAAGTTCCAAACTATCAAAAAC
>CAJWGN010000264.1 GCA_913031035.1 uncultured Gammaproteobacteria bacterium | reverse complement strand
AAGCCAGGCTCCTTATGCATCCATACCGCGAACGCTTTACCAACAATTTGAGATTCGGGAACCGCTCCCCATTCTCTGCTGTCGGCACTGTTGTCACGGTTATCGCCCATCATGAAATAATGCCCGTTGGGGATGACCCAAGTGGTTCTGTTGCGTCTACTGCCCGCTGCGTCAATAAACTGGGCGGGATGCTCAACGTCACCCAATAACTCTGAATAAAGCGTGCCGGAGAGATCCCCAATACTCGTGTCGACAGTAATAGGTCCAACGAAGGTCTTGCTAATCATTTCACCATTGATGTAGAGGTTTTTATCCTCATACCTAATAGTGTCTCCCGGCATACCGACCACACGCTTAATATAATATTGATCTACGTGAGGCGGGATAAATACCATCACTTCGCCGCGTTTAGGTTCATCAACTTCAAATATTTTTGTACCTAGCACCGGAAGCCGAACACCATAGGCAAATTTGTTAACCAAGATAAAATCCCCGACCTCCAGAGTCGGTATCATAGAACCGGTAGGTATTTGAAAGGGCTCGATGAGAAAAGAGCGAAGAGCGAGCACTATCAACAAAACTGGGAAAAAAGATTTGGCGTATTCGATAACTATCGGCTCCTGAGCCAACAGTGAAAGCTGTGCGTTCACCTCTTCTTCAGACTTATCCTTTGCTTGGTTGCGCTTATAATTTTCAATGTCGGCATCGCGGGTTTTTTTAATCAAAAAACTGTCGAGCAGCCAGAGAGCACCACAAAGAGCGACTAAGCAAACAAGAACTAACGAAAAATCTACATCCATCGCTTTAGGTATCCATTTTAAGTACGGCCAAGAAAGCTTCTTGTGGCACTTCGATATTGCCAACTCGCTTCATTCTCTTCTTACCGGCTTTCTGCTTTTCGAGCAATTTTTTCTTACGAGATATATCGCCACCATAGCATTTTGCGGTGACGTTCTTTCGCAGCGCCTTAACAGTTTGGCGCGCTATAATTTGGCCGCCAATCGCCGCTTGTATAGCAACATCATAGAGCTGACGTGGGATTAATTCCTTCATCTTTTCCGCTAATGCACGACCTCGATTATGGGCATGATCACGATAAACAATGATGGCCAGCGCATCAACTCGGTCACCGTTGATCAACACGTCCAAACGTACTAAGTTCGACTTTTCAAACCGAATGAAATGGTAGTCTAAAGAAGCATAGCCGCGGCTTACAGATTTAAGGCGATCAAAGAAATCCAACACCACCTCGCTCATGGGTAGCTCATAGTTTAACGACACTTGCTTTCCGATAAATTGCATGTCTTTTTGCACGCCACGTTTGTCGACACAAAGGGTAATAACAGCCCCTAGATGTTCGTGAGGGACAAGTATGTTTGCCAACACAATAGGCTCTCGCATCTCTTCAATAGAATTAACCGCTGGCAGCCGTGAAGGACTGTCCACCCTAACCACTTCGCCACCGATAAGCACAACTTCATAGATAACAGTAGGTGCGGTAGTAATTAGATCTAAGTCGTATTCCCGTTCCAGCCTCTCTTGGATGATTTCCATATGCAGCATGCCAAGGAAACCGCAGCGAAAACCAAAGCCTAGCGCATCGGAATTTTCCGGCTCATAGTACAAAGATGCATCGTTAAGTGTGAGCTTAGAAAGTGCATCTCTGAAATTTTCAAAGTCATCTGAGGAAACCGGGAAGAGGCCCGCATAAACCTGAGGCTGAATTTTTCGGAATCCATCCAAAGCCGCCACATTAGGCGTTTTCGCAAGCGTGATCGTGTCGCCTACAGGTGCACCAAGAATTTCCTTTATGCCCGCTACGATAAATCCCACTTCTCCGGCTGCCAGATGAGTAGCCTCAGTCCTTTTAGGAGTAAAGACACCAACGCTGTCAACGATATGGGGTTTACCGAGTGTTTTGGCGATAATTTTATCGCCTTTTTTTAATTTGCCAGCTACAACACGAACCAGAGACACTACCCCGAGGTAGTTATCGAACCAAGAGTCTATGATTAGGGCCTGAAGATCGTCTTCATAGTTTCCAATAGGTGCTGGCACCTTGGCGACGATTTCTTCGAGAATATCAATAATGCCGAGACCTGTCTTGGCACTGGCAGCCACCGCTTCGGAGGCGTCAATACCAATAATCTCTTCAATTTCTGTACGAACTCTATCCGGCTCTGCCTGTGGCAAATCCATTTTGTTCAATACCGGAATCACTTCTAGGTTTTGCTCAATCGCGGTGTAGCAAGTAGCCACCGATTGTGCTTCTACTCCCTGCCCCGCATCAACCACCAGCAAGGCGCCTTCACATGCAGCTAGAGACCGTGAAACCTCGTAGGTGAAGTCGACATGGCCTGGGGTATCGATAAAATTCAATTGGTAGCGCTTGCCGTCCTTAGAATCGTAGTACAAAGTAACACTTTGCGCTTTGATCGTAATTCCGCGCTCCCGTTCGATGTCCAGGCTATCTAAAACCTGAGAGTCCATCTCCCGTGCGCTTAGTCCACCGCACTCTTGAATAAAGCGGTCTGCCAAGGTGGATTTACCGTGATCGATATGTGCAATGATAGAAAAATTTCGAATGTGGCTTAAGTCAGTCAATAGAGGATAATCAGTCTGTGTTGAGGAACGGGTGAGTAAAAATATTGGCTAGGGAAAATTAAGGGCGCAGTCTACAGCAAATAGCGCGCCCTGTCAGAAAGTCGTAAAGCTGGAAGAACCCAGAGTTACTATGGAGTGAGCTCCAAATTGAGAGTGTAAGCCTGACCTTCTCTAAATATACGAATATGAACAAAACCGGTCTCTGGAAGAGCATTCGCAATCTCAGCAAATTCCCCGGTTGAACTAAGCTCTTCGCGGTTTAAGGCCATGATGACATCACCGTCCATTAAGCCAGCTTCACGACCAGGCCCTGGGCCTATCTCAGCAACTCGCACGCCGTTAACTCCTGATGCTTGGCGGATTTCGCTGTCGAGCTCAGCAACTCTAAAGCCCAAAGGGTTGCGCTTCTCGCGCACCACCTCAGGCGCTTGGCTGGCAGCGGCATTAGTCGGCGAACTGCCTAAGGAGACGGTTAGGTTTTTGATCTCGCCATCTCGATACACTGTAATTCCAGCCTCAGTTCCGGGGCGGTATTGACCCACGTAAAAAGGTAAGTCAGTAAAGTAATCAATCTGATGATCATTGAAGACGAGCACAATATCCTCATCCAGAACTCCAGCGGCAGCCGCTGGACTACCGGGTTGAACCTCTTGGACGAAAGCCCCTCGTGGCGCTTTCATCCCAAAAATTTCTGCTAGTGCGTAATCAACTTCCCCCATTCGAACTCCCAGCAGGCCTCGTTCAACTCGTCCGGATTCACGGAGTTGAGAAACCACATTTAAGGCGACATTACTCGGTATAGAAAAAGAAATACCGTTTGAGCCACCTGTACTGCTTAAAATTTGGGAGTTGATACCGATTACTTCACCATCTAAATTAAATAGCGGGCCACCAGAATTGCCCTGATTTATCGCCACATCAGTTTGAATGAATGACATGTAGTTATAGGTGGACTGTCCCGGAACAGATCTACCTTTGGCGCTGACAATGCCTGCAGCAGCAGAAAATTCCAGCCCAAATGGCGAGCCAATTGCCAGAACCCAGTCTCCAACCCTGATGGCATCAGAATCACCAAACTCAGTAAAAGGCAGGTCATCAGCAGATATCTTTAACAAGGCTAGATCAGATGGCTCATCCAAGCCTATAACTTCTGCG
>CAJWGN010000263.1 GCA_913031035.1 uncultured Gammaproteobacteria bacterium | reverse complement strand
AATGTAATCGCACTTGCGAAAATGGAAACATACAATATTGTAATCCATACCGTTATGGGGAGACTTACCCAGTCTGTTTGAATAATTTCAGAGGTACCTAAGAATATCAATATTACCCCTCCACTAATTAACATTCCAAATGTGGCCATTAGTGGGTTTTCTCCACGATTAAGAAGTCGAAATAGGACCGGCATGAAGGCATATGCTACACAACCTACAAAATAGATTATCTCACCTCGACCGACTGCGAACATCGAAAGCGCTTGGGCATCAGCGCGAAAAATGACCCATAACGCGCCTAAGACACCAACAATAAGTGCGCTCATAATTCTAAAGTTTATAATCTGGCCGAGCACTGCAAACCCTATCAATGCAGACATAAGTGGAATGAGTGTAAAAACAGATACAGTGGAAATAGGGCTTGCGGTCTTCAAACCCTCAAACATTAGGACAAAATAAATTGATAATGTGCCACCCATAACTAAGTAGCGCCATGGCGATTTTAATGCGGCTTTAGTCACTGAACCAGTTGAGAATGCGATCATCCCAACAATAAACGCTGCCAATGTGAAGCGCACTGCAGTAAATGCAACTGGCGAAATATCATGTGCTACCATGGAGCCTAGCGAAAAAGATCCTGCAATCAGAATTGAAAAACATAGCATAGCAAGATGGCTTTGGAACTTGCGTGTCATTGATGCCTTTCACAAATTAAATAGTATTTTTTAGAATAGTAAGAGCTTTGATCAGTCCACCAATAACTGAACCCAGTCTGATTTTATTGCATTATTGGTATTTGGCACATCAGTTTCCGTCCAAATAGCATTTGCCGCTTAGCTCATCTTATCATCCTACCTTTAGCCGCCGCCTAGTAACTATAACGAATTCAGTAATACATCGCCGTTTAGTCACGGCAGCGCGTCTCTTTAAGCGGTGATAAGTCCTGCTATCACATTCTTTCATAGACCTGGGCGTCTCCAACGCCTTAAGGTATGCATCAGTTTCAAGTAGCCGCTTATGCTTGTCTAACTGGCGTTAAGGCCTTTCCCAAGACTTTTAATCTTGCTTAAGTGGATTATGCATTAAAATTTGTGCCATAAGAAAAGGTGATCCGCTAGATATAACCTTACTACCCGCTTAATTAAAATATATTTGAAGTAGGTCCTCTAGCCGCCAAAGTGGCACGCTGAGCACTCTATTAGGACTAACTGATCTACCCACTCCCTGCCCGCGGCGAGATTCCCCTTACAAATAAAAAAATTTAGTTGGCTAGCAAGTGCAAGTGAGCCAGCGACTGGCACCATCATTCTGCTGCGCGAACATGTGGAACTGCCGTTTTACCCATTGTTTATAAACCCTTCTCTCCTAGCTGCTTTAAGTGTCGCCAATTACATTTATTGAAATCGTGTTGCTTACTAAACCGCTCTGATCCGTATCCGCCCATCTAAACCCTTTAATTTTTTCTATCGTGCTTTAGAAACTTTGAATAAGTTATCAATTTTGTAGGGGCTAGAGTAGAGCAGACTTAGTCCTATTTAGTTTAACGTTTAAGATTATATCCAATGAAATCATGGACGTAGATTACCACAGAGTCCACCAAAAAAAGTCCTAGACAGCCAAGCTTCTATTTCCTAATTATTATACGTGAGTAACTTATCTGGTTTTTTGCCAGGATCCCGTCCGCTCAAACAGCAGCGAATAAAAGGCCCCAGGCGGAATTGGAGCCTATATCGACACAACTAAAAAGGAATATTTACATGACACAGCTTATAATCCGCGCTGGAGAATTCACTTTTGGTGGCCATTTTGAGGAAGAGCTCGCCCCAGAAACGACTGCAGCTTTTAAGGCACTTTTACCCTATCAGGGGAAAATTGTGCATGTTCGCTGGTCTGGTGAGGGCGTATGGATACCGTTGGGTGACACAAATTTTGGAGTTGGATACGAAAACCATACAAGCCACCCTGCGCCTGGCCAATTTCTTCTTTATCCCGGCGGTATAAGCGAGACTGAGATTTTACTGTCTTATGGAGGCGTGGATTTCTCTTCGAAAATGGGGCAATTAGCAGGCAACCATTTTATTACGATTACTTCGGGATTAAAAAACCTCATGGCACTCGGAAATTCAGTTTTGTGGAATGGTGCGCATGATATTTCTTTTGAATTGGCCTAATCAACCATTTAGTTTTCCATAGTTAATTTTTGGAAAATATAATAAGGAATTTCGTTGTGATGAATATGTGAACAGTTGTTCACATTATCTATTTTGGTGAAAATGCTGCTGTTGATAACACATCGCTATGGCTTAAAAGTTATCAGAGTAGCCAACGCTAGTATTTTTTCTTTTGAATTTCTTGTGCTTAAAATAGCTGACGCTATTTCGGTAGATAGGCTTTGTTTTGTTTTTTCGCCAAAATGCATCAGCTGTACATTTACATGCCTGTGCTATTTGAGGAATGTCAGTGATATATTTTTTTAACATAAAAAACCTACTTGAAGAGTTGTATTTATTAGTAAGCATTGCAGAAATGACTAATGATTAAATGTCAGTGGCTTGATTTCAAATTGATTTTGATCGGTCACTCTTTAGCCGCACATCTCCGATTACCTCAGCATTATAGTATTAGTTTCTAGAAACTGGTTATAAATATAAATCTATTTCCCGTTAGTTTAATTAAAACTTGACTCAGAGTACGCCATGAGTACCATTATTTTTTAAGTTCTATTATGTACTGAAATTGTTACAAAATAATTAAAAAGGCTCTGGTCATTGGATAATATTGAGCAAAAAATAGTTTCAAATATACAGCTATCTGAGTGTAAGATGGCACAAGATATTGAGCTGGTTAATGTCACAAAGCGTTATGGGGATACGGTCGCTGTTGACGCAGTAAGTCACCGGTTTGGATCATCAAGCTACACGTGTTTGCTTGGCCCGTCTGGTTGTGGCAAGTCGTCTACATTGCGCATGATTGCAGGACATGAGGCTGTTACGGAAGGCTCCATACTCCTATTGGGGCGTGACATATCCAACCTGCCACCCGCAAAGCGTGGCACTGCAATGATGTTCCAAAACTATGCCCTTTTTCCACATTTGAGTGTGCAAGATAACGTGGCTTTTAGTCTTAAAATGTCTGGTATTGATAAAGCGGAGCGCCGAGCTAAGGCTGGCGAAATGCTTGAGTTGGTCGACCTAACTTCTCTTATGGACCGTTTGCCCGCGCAGCTTTCTGGTGGGCAGCAACAGCGCGTTGCGTTGGCTCGTGCCTTGATCACGCGGCCCCAGGTTCTGTTGTTAGACGAGCCACTTTCTGCCCTCGACCCTTTCTTGCGCATCCGAATGCGCAGTGAGCTACGCAAATTGCAGACAGAGCTAAATATTAGCTTTCTCCATGTAACTCACGGCCAGGATGAAGCGTTAGCCTTGGCTGATGAAATTGTAGTGATGAACGACGCCGTTATAGAGCAAGCAGGGCCGGCACGTGAGATATTTAACGCACCAAAGACTAAATTTGTGGCAAAATTTATTGGTGGGCATAACGTAATAGTGTTGCCTGAAGGTGAAGTTGCTGTGCGCACTGATGCAGTAATGACTGCGGCCCCTCAGGGGGGTGGTGTAGAGGCTAGTGTTTTAGCTGTTGAGTACCAGGGAACGCACGTTTCTATTCTGACCAAAATTATGGGTGATCAAGAAGGGACGGCGCTGGTGCCCGAAGCTAAATTTTTCGCTAAACCTCATAACCCAGGTGACCAAATATTTTTATTTTGGGACCAAAACGACCAGCACCATCTGACC
>CAJWGN010000262.1 GCA_913031035.1 uncultured Gammaproteobacteria bacterium | reverse complement strand
TACCACTTCTTGTCAGGCTTCACATCGAAGGTCGCGGGCACTGAACGTGGCGTTACCGAACCTGAACCAACGTTCTCCACATGCTTTGGAGCGCCTTTCATGCCACGTCGCCCAGAAGTATATGGTAACTTGCTGCGTCAGAAAATTGCCCAACACGGGGCGACTTGCTGGTTGGTAAACACAGGCTGGACAGGTGGTGCATATGGCACTGGGTCACGTATGCCTATTCGTGCGACGCGCGCGCTTTTGACCGCAGCATTGGACGGCTCATTGGCCAATGCTGACTACCGCACAGATCAAAACTTTGGCTTTGAAGTTCCTGTTGCGGTAAGTGGTGTTGCAGATATCTTGTTGGATCCACGTCGAACATGGGTCAACGCGCAGTCTTATGATGCACAAGCCACAAAGCTTATAAAAATGTTCTCAAGCAACTTTGAACAATACCTGCCATTTATTGATGACGACGTTAGAAACGCAGCAATTGGCTAAAGTCGCCAACTGTCGGAATGAAAAAGCCGTGGGATTTAATCCCGCGGCTTTTTACGTTTATGCTGCTTTTGAAAATTTCTACGTTTCAGGGACATTCAAAAGAAAGTAAAAATCTTCTCGATGTAGGTAAGCTAAGAAACCTTCAATCGGGTTGTCTTGTCCTTTTAAAAACCACCGTAATGCGCTGGGGTCAGTGTGCATCTAGCCAGCACGCTCGACCCAGCCTTTAAAGGGCACGGTTTGCGCCATGAAGCCGACCAAGTGATCTAACTCCCAGCGCTGGAACGCCTCCCAAAAACCCAACCTACATAAAACCGTCGAAAATCCACTGCCGCGATACTCTCCGGGCGTGCCTCCAATCCAGAATTCACCGTGATAGGCAACCCCCCCTTTCATCCGGTTCGCACCAGGGCCCATCCGGTATCGAGAGCGTTGCATATCGATAGGAAGGCCTGGTGGTGGGAAATCTCTGAATTGCTTCAGAAAGTAATAGCCTAACGTTCCCCTCCCAAGATCCAGCAGTCGGATAGCCTGAGTGTGCATGATTTTACCCTGCCTATTACGGCCAATCATCCAAATTGCATTTGTTTCATTGAGGTGGTGAAATTTTAGATCAAATGGGGCACCCACAGCGTGATCAGGCCGAGCAGCAAGCAATTGCGAACGATATTCATCAAAATCAGACCCTAGGGTAATACCAATGCCATGCTTTCCTAAAACACTTGCGGTAGAAGAAACAAATCTTTCCCCATACGACATGTTGTGAATCATCATCATCTTGCCCCTTGACATAAGTTCATACTTACATTTAGCGCAAAGAAGACACAATTGCTTTAAGTTTTATTCAAATTCGAAAAAATTGACCTTTGCATCTGCTGGCATATCATCAATCCAACCCTGATCTAGTCCGCTAACAGTCACCTTTTCGGATCGGTCGACCACAGTTACCAATGCGAAACTTCCATCAGGCATCCTCGACCCCATAATTAGTCTTTGAAAACAAAGCGTAATGGGATCTCCACCCGGAACCCTGGGAACCCGCGTGGCTACTTGATCAAGACGTAACGAATGATTGTTTTGAACTTCCCGAAATGGTGCGTCCATAATTTTTGCGAATTCTTCCCCCCCTGGGAATTGGCCCAGAGAACGTCCAATGCTGCTGCGTGCTTCGGCCCAACCCCACCATGTCGAATAAAAAGATTTTTCACCAACTTCGACACAAATCCAGCCAGATGGTGTGTCCCTGTACACCAAGAAATAGGGCCGCACGGCCTTCATATGCTCACTTTCGAGGTCGCCACCACTTTTGGCCCAACAAGCGATTGCGGTGCGTAGTAATTCTGATTTTGCACTCCACACTTCGCTCATTTGTTGTTGTTCTTGAAAGTACTCCCAACCATCAGAATTCGAGAATGAAATGCGCATCATTCCGTCAGCGCCGCTCAGTTGACCTCGAAGCCATGCATGGCCCCGCGCAAGGATTTTCTCCGCTTCTGGCAACGCATTTCGCCCAGCTTCGGTAAGTTCGTATTGCCGATTTACAACCTCAAATAGTTTTTCGCCCCTTATCTCCTCGAGATTGTCGATATGGCGTCGTACGGTTTGTCTTGTACTGCTCAATTCCCGCACTGCGTGTAATAGGTTTAATGTTTTGGCCAATTTCGAAAACGATCTAATCATCTCGAAGAGTAAGGGGCTAGTTACTGTATTCACTGGGAAACAAAATCCAAAAATTATTTATGGCCATAGTTATTACGCACGTATGTCTAAAATCTTAATGGCACCTAAATCATACATCAATAATGTACAGATCATACAGTAATGAAACATAAATCATACAGTAATAGTACATCTATGGTAGAAAAAAGTAAAAAAGTACCTAATTGAACCAAAGTCATATTTCTAGTATTACGGTAATCACTCAACCGGAGATACAAGCAATGCCACATGAAGTAGACATCCACGTAGGTCGTAAATTAAAACAGGCACGTACACTGCGTCGCTATTCCCAAACAGACGTTGCACGCCGCCTTAAACTTTCTTTTCAACAAATTCAAAAATATGAAATCGGGTCAAACCGCATTGCAGCAAGCCGTTTGTTCGAATTATCCAAAATCTTGGATGTTCCAACGTCTTACTTCTTTGATGGTTTGACAGAAGATGCTACGATGCCTGCTGATAATGCTATGGATATAGTAAGCGCGGTTGCATCAATTAAAGATGAGCAACTAAAATCTCGTATCATCACGTTCATTCAAGATGTTGCCGGTACAACGACTGCTCGTAGGGCCTAAATCAACAATATCACCGCGCGACGCACTAGGTTAAGTCCTGCCATTAGCAGTATTATCAGTGTCGCGCGGCGAAACATCACTTGATCAATCCGATCAAAAACACGCCCACCAATCCACATGCCCAGAACCGCAGGCAGAACCATCGCCAAACTTAGTGGCAATGTTTCTCCGCGCAGCACACCTGACCCGAAATGGGCAACAGTCAGTGCAACCGCTCCTAGCCCATAAATCACCCCCTGAACCCGCATTTGATCATCCTTGGGCGTTCCAAGCGCTAAAAGATACGCAACGGTTGGTGGCCCCCAAATCCCTGAAAGCCCCCCCATAAAACCGGCGCAGGCACCCACACTAGCAGCGACCCGGTTGGATTTGCCTTTTAGCTTCACCTCAATACCGCTCAACTGCAGCATTGCGAATAATGTTACCGGTCCTCCAATAATCAATAACATTGACCAAATCGGCAATATCCGAACCATTTGCGCACCAATTAACAACGTCACTAGTCCAACAAGCAGAAACACTTTAAATATCTTTGCAGATTCCCAAGCCGCCGCAGGACCCTGCCGAAAAGCCTGCATTAGGTTGGCGACCAAAGTTGGTAAAATTAGCCCCGCCAAGGCCAATTCAGGCACTAAAAACGTACTAAACCCCGAAACAAAAACCATAGGCATCCCAAAGCCGACCACGCCTTTAACAAAGCCCGCGACCACGGCCACCAGAGCCGCAACACCCATTTGCTGTAGGGTTATGATCTCTAAGACTTGAAACATGGCTGCGCTATATCATCTTGTGTCAAATGCTACATCGCAAAAAATCCACGCAATATTCTAACAACCACCTACTTTAAAATGTATTTTTGTTGCGCTGCACCTGCGAAGTGATTACAAAACTAGCAATCTAAAAAGGAGTAGCTTCATGGTACACGACGGACAAAACCTTGGGGATGCAAACACAGTCATCCTGAACAATCTTCTTTCATTGGCCCAATCGGCCATTGCCCCAGTTGAAGCAGTTTTAGAAACCGCAAAGAATCGGGTGAAGACTTTGGTATCAACAGAAGGACGTGTATCCGCCCTC
>CAJWGN010000261.1 GCA_913031035.1 uncultured Gammaproteobacteria bacterium | reverse complement strand
AGCCTCGAGAACGTGCATACCAATAATAGTTTGCGAAAGCTTAGGTGGCGCGCCAAATCCAGGCCTAACTGAGCGAAAGTCGGCGGCTGTGATGGTGTCACCTACTTTCAAATCGCTCACAAAATAAAGTGAGCGACGAAAGGTTGCGTTACCCATCTCGCTAGATTTACGTCCGTAGTCTATTTTCCCTAGAGAGTCCCATGCTGTGCGGACGCCCGTGCATAGCATCGAAAAATCGTTTGGTTCGAGTGAAAAACTGTCATCTGGGCCACCGGCATTGCGATCCTCTGTAATATGCTTTTCGATCACCGAAGCGCCAAGCGCTACTGCTGCTATCGCGGTGGTGTTATCTGGCGTATGATCGGAAAGACCAGTGACAAGATTGAAGCGGTTTATCATATCGGGAATTGTAGCTAGATTGTAGTCGCCTGCTGGTGCGGGATAACCTGAAACGCAATGAAGAATTGCTAGCTCCTGGCACCCGCCCTCATTTGCTGCGGCAATTGCCTCTGCAATTTCTTCTGCATCTGCCATCCCTGTTGATATGATCATTGGCTTACCGGTTGATGCAACATATTTAATTAACGGTAAATCCACTGCTTCAAAACTTGCGATTTTATAAGCGGGTGCATTCAGGTCTTCGAGTAAGTCCACTGCTGTTGTATCGAACGGTGAGGAAAACATTGTAATTTCACGTTTACGTGCATGACTAAATAATTCAGGGTGCCATTCCCATGGGGTACATGCTGTCTCATATAGTTGATAGAGGCTCCGTCCAGCCCATTTACCAGTAGTAATTTGGAATTCTGGCCGCGCAGAATTAAGTGTTATGGTATCTGCGGTATAGGTCTGAATTTTGACGGCATCGGCACCTATTGCCGCCGCCGTATCGATCAGACGGAGCGCTGCATCTAGGCGGCCGTTGTGGTTTGCAGATAATTCACAAATGACATATGGAGGATTCTCAGGGCCTATATTTCGCCCTGCAATTGTTATTTTGGGCTTAATGTTCATCAAGTTCTCCAATCAATATTTTTATGTGACGAAGTGAATGCATTTTTCCACTATCATATCGTTAACTTGAAGTTACAAAAGCCGTTTTTAGGAGCCGTTTCCGCATAGCCAAGAGATCGGAAAACGGCGAGAGATGTGCTGTTTTTGATATGAACCTCAGCCGTAAGGGCTTTGATGCCGTCGTCGGCAGCCCTTTGGGTGAGCAGAGAAAGACAGCGCCGACCGAAGCCTTTTCTTCGAGCATGTGGAGCGAGAAGTATAGAAATCGCCGCGCCGCCAGTCTTATCAAGGTCTAGTCGAAGGTGAGCTATTGACGGCTCTCCCACAGAATATATACGTCGGTTCTTGTCAGTAAGAGCATGCGAGAACCAAGTAAGGTGATCACTAAAAGAAACGGTATTCCTTTTATGAAAACTGTTAGCAGGAAGCGCTTGACGCCAGCTCCAAACATCACCCGCGTCTGTAATTTTTGCTTCGCGAAGCTTAATTGGGTTTTCAAGGGCTTCCACCACACGGGTGATCCCGGACCCATCGGTAACTGAAGCAGCACTTTGAGATAGAGCGCAGAGATTAAAAGGGATTTTCGAGTGTTCTAATGCCACCTCAAGTTTAGTGGCAAAGTGTGAAGATTGGTGGGACCCAAGATTAATTGCGGCACCGCAAGCCGATAGTGCGGCTGCGCCTTGGGTCTGGTTTTCTGCTACTATCGCAATAAGCGTAGGCATGCCTAGCGAACAGCGCTCCCACGCCGAACCACCTGCTGCACCAATACCCAAATCAGCCTTGGATATTAACTTGGCCATGTTGTCTGCTTGGACCACAACACTTGCTGGTGTGGGAAGTTTGGCAGCTTGGGCCTTTACAATTTCTAAGGCGGGCGCTTGTCTACCCATCACAATGGTTGCCTTGAGGTCGGGGTGGTTTGCTAGTACGTTTAAAACTGAACTTGTACTATTTTCCAAATCTACCCCGCCCATCGAGACAAGTACGCTCTTTAATGTGTAGCCTCTTGCAGCCCGGCGTTTCAGGGTATCTTCGCGACTTTTGGGAAACTCTGGACGTAGAAGTGCGTACCGCGGACCAATAAGACGTTCTCCGCTGGCCTGTTGTTGGTTGTTGTAATCAGAAGCCTTTCTACCTAGGTTTTGATCAATAAGTAGGTCGGCGACATGGGGTCGATCGGCGAGGTCATCAATAACTGCGATCTTTGGCGCGATTTCACTGACAGCGTTCTGCCAGCGCGCATCAAAGGAGTAATGGTCAATCACAAGCCAGTCGCTTTTTAATGAAGCAAAAATAGTCTGTTGCGCGTCGATTTTCCACGGCACCTCAGCCCAATAAGCGTGAGTAGGATCATTTTTATAGCAATAAAAAGTGGATGTAGGGGCAGGTAACAGCAGGAGGTGAAACCCTTCATTTTGGATCCTTTGACCAAGATGACCTTCCAAATTACGGCAAATAAATCTGCAGTCATGTCCAGATTTCTGCAATGCGTTGGCCAGTGTTAGGCACCGGGCCACATGTCCTGTTCCAATTTTAAGAGAGGCATCGACGCGGAAGGTCACCCTCATTTATTCAAAACCTGAAATAGCGCCTCTGCACGAGTCCAATCCTCGAGTGTATCGATGTCAACAACGCGGTTTGATGGTATTACAACACCATGCGCGCCCGCGCCAAAAATTATTTTTTCCGTAGTCCATGCAGATGCCGAGCCCCAGTAAAATTGTCCTGCGTCATGCCAGGCCGGTTCTAGGTCTTGGCTACGAACTAGCATCTGCGTAGGGTCCATCATGCACACTGCACCATCTGGACCACGCCGCAGGGCACGTTGAATTGGGTAGTCAAATCGTGAGACGGACATCGCAAAACGTGCGCCAGATTTCAATAACTGCAACCCTTGTGCTAAATCGTTGGCGTGAACAAAAGGAGCCGTAGCATAGAGGCAGCACACGGGGTCTTTTTCAGATAGAGCGAGTGCATCAATAGCATGGGCGATGACGGGCATGGTCGTGGCATGATCGTTAGCCAAGTGTTTAGGTCTTATAAAAGGGACTTCTGCACCCTGCGCGCGCGCAATTTCACATATTTCGTCGTCATCCGTAGACACAACAATGCGGTCAAATAGCCCAGAATTGAGTGCTACAGCTATAGACCAGCCAATCATTGGGCGACCGTGAAACTGTCGAATGTTTTTGCGCGGTATGCGCTTTGACCCTCCGCGTGCGGGTATCACGCAAGTATTCATTAATGTATCTCCATAGCCTTTGCCACTTCTTCAATCACACGCTTCTGTCCATCATCGCTCAAACCTGCATAAATTGGAATTGAGATAGCCTCGGCGTAATAATCTTCCGCATTTGGAAACTGTCCGGGACCAAAGCCCATTTCCCATTGCTTTATTTCGTCGCGCGATAGGATGATGATTTTCTTGGGGCTGTGACGTTCTAGTGTCATATTAACAAAAGCATGGCCAAAGGAACCCGTTCCGCCAGTTATCAGGATAGTGGAATTCGATAACATGAAAATACCTTAATTAAGGTGAAGCTAGAGTGCTGTAGTTTTTTTATAGGATGAAAAGGTGGTTTTCAACCTGTCAGGTCTAAAGATGGGGTTTGGTCGATTTAGTTTCAGAGATCAAAGTTGGGTGCGACTACGCCGCAAAGCTACCGGATCCCCAAAAATATATACAGCAATCTATTCGGTAGTTTCGGTAGTTTCAGTAGGTGTTTGGCTTGCATTGAAAGGCTCTAGAGAGCTTTTCATTTTAGACAGCGATTTGGGAGCAGATACTTGTTAGTTTCATTGTAAGCTAATGTTAATATTAAAGTCTAAAAAATATTTAGCCATTTTT
>CAJWGN010000260.1 GCA_913031035.1 uncultured Gammaproteobacteria bacterium | reverse complement strand
GGGGTACACCCCGATAAGTCAGAATGGTTCCATTGCACCCGTATACATACTATTGTGGACGAGCGATTACCTACTGGGTGGTTTTCGGCTTACCCATGACCCTTCTACCATGCCCATGCTGCGCATTTCTTTTTCAATTCCATAAAGCTCCGCCATCTTAGCGCTGCGTTCTTTGCGTATAGCCCGTGTCTCTCTACCGTGAATAGCATTTGCTTCTATCTGTCTGGCTTTGATTTGTTACGAGACGACATAACAGCGGACACCATAGCTCGGCACCCGGGGCCAAAAGGGAAGATATCCTGCAGGGGATGATAGACATGGGGTTCTAGAGGGCGGTTCGTGATTTACACTTACTTGCCACGTTAAAGCTAAAAAGAGAAAAGGCAATTTGCTGGTGTTTAAGGACACTAAATCGGGTATCTTTTGAGAATGAAACTAAAACAGTTCCTAATCGCAACCATCCTCATCCTCTTGTCTTTAACGGCTAACGCGCAGATAGACTTTGAAGAAACCAAGCTATTGGCTGAACAAGGAGATGCAGAGGCCGAGTTAAACCTAGGAATTAGGTACGCCAACGGAGAAGGTGTTCCTGAAGATGATGCTGAAGCTGTTAAGTGGTATCGATTAGCGGCTACACAAGGTCTTGCTCGTGCTCAGAACTATCTCGGAATTATGCATGCCAATGGAGACGGTGTTCCTGAGAATTATGCAGAAGCGGTTAAGTGGTTTCGATTAGCTGCTGTACAAGACTATGCTGGTGCCCAGTACAATTTAGGACTCATGTACCACTATGGACTAGCTGTTACTGAGAATTATGCAGAAGCGGTTAAGTTGTACCGGTTAGCAGCTAAACAAGGTGATGCCGATGCCCAGTCCAATCTCGGAATTATGCATGCCAATGGAGACGGTGTGCCACAGAGCAATGTTAGAGCTTATATCTGGTGGTCAGTTGCAGCAGCACAAGGCCAAGAAGACGCAAAACGCAATAGAGAAATAGTTGCCGAGAGGCTAACCCCTGATCTACTAACTCAAGCTCAACAAATAGCAACAAGGTGCATTGACTCTGACTATCAGGATTGCGAATGAACAAACTACTAACAACAATAACCCTACTCTGCTTTTCTGTTGCTGCTAGTGCGGATGTTTAAAGTCTAAGCCCAACTAGTTAACACCCAAGGCTCTAACGGTAGATGTAAATCAGAGATAACTAATTAAATTTGTTAGTCTTATTGAAATTCTGGTGAAAGAGGCAGGAGTCGAGTATTACAGCTAATTTATTGATTAATATAATAAAATATAACAAGTTTAAACTTGTGTTGCATTAAGCAAAGTCACCATAAGTGCTACCTTTCTATTTCCTACCCCATTAAAACCGATCCCAGCTCTCAAATGCCGCTATTTTTGGTGTTTCCTGACACTAAACCAAGTATCTTCTAGGTATGAATATGAAAAAGCTATTAACAATAAGTCTCGCTCTAATAACCAGCCTGTTTCTCAATATATCTAGCCATGCATATCTTGACGTGGCCACGTTTGACGGCAAAATCCTTTACATTCCAACCCTAAGAATCGGTGAGCGTATTATATATGACGTAGAGCTGTCGTATGTGGAGGGAGCAGTTTTTAAATTCCTCAAATCAGGACAAACAATCGTTACAAATACCCCGGCTATTTCTACCTACTCAGCGACCGAGGGGGAATTGGTTATCCAAAAATTACAATATAAATTCCAAACTTATATAGAGGTAGCACTAGTAGTCACTCCAGAGGGAAATTTAAGCGCGAATTCCGCTGAGCTAATACCCGAAAGACAAGCATCCTCCGTAGAAATTTATAATCTCACGTCGTACTCAGATCAATATCTTCATAATTTAGCCGTTTTAGCTGAATCCAAAATGGCTAACCTAGAAGCAGATGTCTTGGCAGTTTTTTATCCGCTGGGGAATTTTATCTCGGGAAATCAACCTCCGACAACATTGAAAACAAGCTTTCGTGGAGCAACATTTCAAAAGATTCTGTCGGATCAAGACAGATCAGTTATAAGTTCAAGATTAGAGGCGTTTTTGAAGCCTAGCTGTCCCCAATTAGGAAGTTGGACAGCCTCGAGTGCTAAAGAACAAGCAGATATCCTTGCCGATTGGATTCTTGCTGGTGGAGGAGGTCAATCACAAGAAGCTTACTGTCCCACCCGAAGAATTGCTTTCATCTCTATTCAGCCAGATCGATTCCCGTTAATGGAAAAATTTGATTTAGAAAGTGTTATTTTCCATGAGCTTTACCATAGCTTTCAACAAGATTTGGTATGGAACTGTCCTGGTAATAAAGATTCTGGTTGGATTATTGAAGCCGGAGCAGAATATTTTGCACAACACCTTCTTTCAGAAATTCAGGGTAAGCCGCAAAATTTTGGGAATTCGGTGCTGGCTCAAGGCGTTTTAGAGATCGAGAGGCATGGGAGAGAACTTGCAGACCCCGGTATCGCAGAAAAAGGTTTAGTGGTACTACGATACATGATAGAAAAAGGATGGCTCGACGAGTCAAGACTCTTAGACGGTAGCTTTTATCATAACTGTGCGCGCAACAGCGAGCTTACAGACTCAAATGAGCTTCTGGCAATCGCTAAAGCCAATTGGAGTAATATCGTTTTATCCAATAATGGTTACAATTTCGCCGAATAGCTTACTCAGGATTACCCCATGAAAAACTACCAACAACAATAGCCCTGCAATGGAATAAGCAAAGGAAAACCAATTAACAAACTACTAACAATAATAAACCTTGACCTGTCTCCTTACTTACTCAGTACTTTAACCTGATCGAACAATTCAATTTTGGCCTTATCCAATATGTCCGGATTTGTTTTGTCGGAGAGATCTGCACGTAACTTCTTCTCGAGGAAATAATTAATCGGTTCCCCGTTGTTAGGAGAAGGATGGGGTAGGCCCATGAGTACGCGCGCGGGATCCACTCGCTTCTCCGCTGTTAGTCTTTTAAACGCGCCTGAAGTAGGGGCCTTATTTCCCAGCAACCACTCAGTCAGCATGCCACCCTAGGGGCATACCGCGATAAGTTAGAATGGTTCCATTGCATCCGTATACATACTATTTTGGACGAATGGTTAGGTGATTTGTAGTTTTTCTTCGCACTAAACCGGGAATCTTCTGGGAATGAATACGAAAATCCCCTTACAATAACTTCTGCTTGTAATAGCAGGTTCTAATTAGTATTTTGCACTTCTTCTTACTAATCAACTATGGAAGTAACGTCATGATAATAAAACAATTAATCAGTATTATTCTTATCCTGATGCCCGCTTTATTGTTAGCTCAAGAAGATGCCATCGAAAAGGAATATTCGGCCTATGTAAAAGATTTTATGGTCTTTGATTTCGACGGCATAGCGTCTCATTTCACTTCTCCTGCAATGTTTATTGGCCCGTCTACACAAGTAATGAAAGACACAGATTCTCTGAAAAATTATTACCACCACTTACAAGCTAACATCCAAGAGGGTTATTCCTACAGCAAAAGTGATTTAAGTGTCAGTCAAGTTACTGAAACTATTTATTGTCTTACAAACAATTTCACTAGGCACAATGATGCTGATGAAATTTTGCTAACGGCGACGTCTTACAATTTCTTTAGAAAAACCAACAACGGTTGGAAAATGTTTCTTATGGAGGCCTCAACACTGCCTGATTTATGATTATCTTCATCTAACTCTCTGACAGCCCATGCTTGCAGTATCTTGTTTGTAATAAAAATGGAATACGCCTATGAAACAGATTTTAATTGGAGCAATACTTTTACTTGCAGTCAGTTTTTCTTACGCTCAGGAAGAAGACCCTAATATTACACTCATACAAAATAGCTTTGAGGCATTTCTTAAAGATTT
>CAJWGN010000259.1 GCA_913031035.1 uncultured Gammaproteobacteria bacterium | reverse complement strand
TCAAGTCCTCGACGTCGCGGTGACTGAGGTTGAATCGGTGATAAAGCCAGACGGCATATTGAATGATTTCTGGTGAGAATCTGTGACGCTTGTACATTTTAGATTAGGTCATACGAAAGATCCTGACAGATTGGGGATTAACTTGTCAGTACCCGCGCCCCAGTACTATCTTAGTATTACTCAAAACCGCCGCAACTATAATAATTCAGTGGTACACAATGAATAACAACTTCGAACTTTCCGAAAGCATGAACCCCTTTTTTTTAATAGGTGTAATAGGTGCCGTAGTTTTACATTTTCTATTTCTCACGCTAATTCACCGCGTCAAGGGCGGCAAATATTGGGGGGAGAGAAAATCTGACAAGGCGATTACTTTCAAGACCGATGGAGGGGAGTTTCTTCTGACGGGCGCAAAGGATCTTTTGTATTGGCGAAAATTCAGAAAAGATCAATGGCGAAAAATCCCTTTTGATAATATCAAGAAACTCTCGATTAGCCGTTCTTGCGAAAGTGCTAAACTTAAGGAGTTTTTGTTGGGCGGTTGGAACATCTGGGATTTTAGTCGCACTTATACTGATGTTACCAATGGCCTTGCTATACAAATCGAACTCCATGACGGGGACCCGCTAATCCTGACGCAAATGAAGCAATATGAGCAGCGAGAGTGGATGTTGGGGCAGATGATGCATGATTTCAGTCTCAAAATACTAGCCAAACTAGAGCTGTATAAAGAGATCGAAGAGGAGGGAGAGAAAGAGCTGCAACGTTTTCAGGCCATATTTCATCACTACCACGCTATGACATAGCACGGGTGGCGATATTGGAATCAAGGGGGCAAGCTCGAATAGGCTTGCTCTAAACGCAGGAAGCTTGTCGATCGGCATAATTGCGATCGCAGGTTGCGTCATATCCAAGAATATTTTTAGCAATAAATTAACCTGTAGCGCAACCTACCTAGAGGCATTTTCTGTTCAACTAAAATTCTAATGCGCCATAACAGTTCTTCCGCTTGCCCATTTTTGTAAAAGCGAAATTTGCTCTGCCATTACTATAGATAACGGACGCGTGTTCTCTATTTCATTTAGCAAATGCTCAATAGCGAGATCCTGTTTTAGGGCAAGTGCTTGATACATAGCTGAGACGACAACCTGCTCGACCTCAGACCCAGAAAACCCCTGAGAGCGTTTCGCCAATTCGGACAAGTCGATTGAAGATATGCCAATTTCTCGCTTGTTTAAGTGAATTGAGTATATCTCGCCAAGGGTTTCCTCGCTTGGTAGATCGACGAAGAAGACTTCGTCCAGACGGCCCTTTCGAATTAACTCAGGGGGCAGAGCATCAATGTTGTTAGCGGTGGCAACGATGAAAACAGGCTTCTTGTTTTCCGCCATCCACGTCAGAAGGGTTGCCAACAAGCGCTGCGATGTGCCGCTATCGAAGTCTCCGGTGGAAATCCCTTTCTCAATTTCATCGATCCAAAGAACGCAGGGAGACATGACTTCAGCTAGCTCGATCGCCTTGCGCATATTTTTTTCAGTTTCCCCAAAAAACTTATTGTAAAGAGTACCAAAGTCCAATCGGAGTAAGGGTACATTCCAAGCACCAGCGACGGCCCTGGCGGCTAAGCTCTTGCCGCAGCCTTGAACGCCGACAAGCAGTATCCCTTTCGGTATGTCTAAGCCCCTAGCATCCTCGGTGGGTAAAAACACGTCACGTCTGACGGCGAGCCAGTTTTTTAGGTTAGTAAGGCCGCCCACCTGAGCAAAATTGGCAGTCTCAAATTCGAAGCTAAGAACACCATCTTGACCGATAAGCTCATACTTGGCTTTCTGGACCTTTTCTAAGTCATCTGAGGATATCGCGTCGTCATCATAGATTGCGTTGCGTATTAATCTTTGAGACTCCGATACAGTAAGCCCAATAAGATTATTAACTAAGAGATGAATAGATTTTCGATTGGCGTGAAATCTTTTATCAGTATTGCGTATCTTCCAAATTTTAAGCTCGGCTAACACCAATTTGCGCAGTGCCGAACGATCAGGCAGAGAAATTTTAAACTTTGCTGACAAGCGACTAAAATCATTTGGCAAATTAAGTTCTGGGCTTACGAAAATAAGATGATGCCCGTTCTTGAGATGATTCTGGGCGATTTCTTTGACAGTGCGAATAACGAATGGGTCATCTAAGTAAGGGTGAAAGTCCAGCAGGATATAGACGCTCGGAGTCCGGCTACTGGCGATTTCTCTCAAGGCTTGCTTCGCGTCTGCCTCAACCTTAGGGTTTTGAGTTGCTCCCATTGGCATTAGATTAAAAGCAGGTACACCGCTAGCCGCATCGACAATACCGCTGGTAATGCTCCATTTCATCACCGGTTTGGCTATGTTAACACTGCAACGCTTTATCAAATCCACCGCCCGTAGTTCTTCATGGGTCTCGATAGAAATGATTGCCTGACTCGAATTTAACAGTATCAGTAGATCATTTAATTCATACAATGGTTTATGTCCTTTGCGGATGCCCACGCAGTTAGCTTTTTAAGTGACAGCTCCAGTTAATGCGCGTATCCGATGGTTCTCTGAGTCGGCAACATAAATGACGCGTTCAAAAACGCAAACTCCATGTGGGCGATTTAGCTGGCAATCATACGGGCGACAGTCTGGGCCGTCGCCTTCCTCGCCAGTGCCCAACACGGTATCGATTAAGCCTGTGCCTAACTCAATTTTTCTAATAGCGTGATTTTCGGTGTCTGCTACGTGAAGACTATTGTCAGCCCTTAAATACGCAACACCTTTAGGTCCATTAAAAGTGGCAAACAGCGAACTGCCTCCATCTCCGCTAAAGCTCTTATTTCCAGTTCCAGCAATCTTTTTCATACTGTTGGAACCCAAATCAAGTTGGAAGATTGCATTGCCTTCACGCAGAACCAAAAAAGCGTTGCCGTCATTATCTGTGTCCAAAGTGCGAGGCCCTTTAAGAGGGGTGCCAAGCATTGGCCCAGTGGCAGGGGTGTCACCTGGCTCACCCGTGAGTGTAGTTACCAAAAACACCCTTTCTTTTTTTCGCAACATTACAGGGAACACCTACCGATCGCAATTATGCCGATCGCCAGCCAAGTTTTCTAGGGGTATCGTCAACCTGTCAGTTGTTTTAAGTTTAGAATTGTGTGACGCACCCCTCAAAAACATTCACTCATCCTTCTATTGATATTTTAAAAGCTTATATTTAGCAAATCATGTTTGTTAGAAAGATATTCGAAATAAAGTTCTGAGTAAAACTGGGTTTGAAGCTTAGATGAAAATCAAATGATTGAAATGCCCAATAAGCTTTGGTCTTATTCGCTAGGTATAAGTATGCATAAATTAGCTGGTTTATTATAGAAGACCGGTCAGTAGGGAAGAAATCTATCCAGATCGCAGATGGTCTTGGGAAGTGAACAGTGCAAATCGCGATCAAGTTACTGCTCAGTTTAAGAGTTATGTTTAGGGGGAGCTATTATCCCTGTCCCAGCGGGCGGTGGGCATTTTCAAAACACCCGCTGTGTATGACAATGTCTGGTGGATGGCTACACATGGCCATCAACTTCCTTCTTTGTGCATGCACCGGAGAAGCTACGTTACAGCTAGTCGTGTAGTAGTAGGTGAGTGCTCTGAATCGGGAGAGTTTTCAGTTACTACCTACACGTAACTTAGTTAACCTGACTCAAAAAAGCTAAGTCCTGTAACTATTCTTATTTAATGTTTAACTTGATAATAGAATCTGATGTTAACCACTTGCGTAAGGAGGGTTGCATCCTATCCTTATGCATATTTAGGTGAAAAATCATGCTTGGCGATCGGCATAATTGCGATCGGTAGGTGTTCCCTGTAATGTTGCAGAAAAAGGAAAGGTGTTTACGGCAATTACACTCTAGACTGACCAGCA
>CAJWGN010000258.1 GCA_913031035.1 uncultured Gammaproteobacteria bacterium | reverse complement strand
TTTCAACATATTTACCTAAAAAAATAATTCTACAGCACTCTCCTCTAACGAATTACAAAATAAGATTTTGAAGTTCTATTTTCCTACAGCCTGAACGCCCGCCGCGGCAGAGGCAATGTTTGAAGACGACCTCTTAACTTAGGGTGCTGTGCACATTCGTGCGGAAATGGGCGCTAGCCTTTCAAAGGCCAACAGTGATACACCTCCGAATGAGCGTTTATTCCTCTGAAGAGTTTTCATTCTGATGTGTCGGTGGGCTTCTCTGGGTGGCTTATTGTAGTTTACTCTTTTTAGGTCCGAGATTTATAAGCCGCCAAATATGCAAAAAAAGTTCTACGGCCAATGCTGGTTACTTTGCACACTTGTGCTGCTGTTTGCGTTGTATTTTCATAGATTACTCGCGCTTGTTCGAGTTTCAAAGGGTCTGTTTTTGGACGACCGCCTGTTTTACCCCGCGCCTTAGCCGCTTTTCGACCTGCGGAGGCACGCTCAAATTTGAGTTCTCGTTCCATCTGATGTACAGCTCCCATCATGGAAAGAAAGCAACGACCCGTTGCCGAATGGGTGTCAATTTTTTCACGCAATGAGATGAATTCGATGCCTTCAGTTTCAAGTATTTTGGTCGTTTTTAACAAATGTAGCAGTGAGCGCGTCATACGACTCAATTCAGTAACAACAAGTGTATCCCCTGGCCGAATATAGTTCATCAATTCATCCCAACCAGGCCTCTCCATGCGAGAACCGGTTATCTTATCGGTAAAAATTCTCACACAACCTGCTTGATTCAGAGCATCCACCTGTGAATCAAGATTTTGGCCGATGCTGCTTACACGTGCATAGCCTATATGGTCTTTAGAAGCGGTTTCTTTACTCATAGTGCATTAATTTAACAGGTCGCACTATAATGTGCACTTTGTTTTTAGCACCAGTTTATGCATCGATTTTACCACTAATCAGGGAAGGTAAAGCATTTCTATCATGGAGTGCGTAAAGTATACTTTTCGCACTCGTTTTATAATTCGCAAAAAATGCTAAGGGTGGAGGTAAATAAAATGGATTTTTTTCCTGTCAGTCTTGAACAATTGGCCAGTACCACTCAATTTTCAGAGAAGGATTTGAAGGAAATTAAACAATGTCGACACTGTTATACTCAACTTGGTTTTGGCTACCAACTAGCATTTGTTAGAACGTTTAATCGGTTCCCCGCTCAAGAGCCGTTGTATATTGTCGATGAAATTATAACCTTCGTATCACTACAGCTAAGAATAGATCCTCATAATATACAACGCTATGATCGTCGCCGTAAGACAGTCTCTGAACATCAAGATATTATTCGCCGCTATTTGACGTTACGTTTCTTTAGTTCGGTTTCTTTAGAAGTGGAAGACTTTTTGTTTAAAGAATCCTACAGCCTAGAGCAAACGAGCTCATTTATGGCACGTTTACGGGACTTTCTAAAACAAAACCAAATTTTGGAACCATCGCAAGACACCATGCTCCGCATGATACAAACGCAGCGGGAAGCGGCACGAGCAGCTATTTATGACAAAGTATCTGGCTTACTCTGCGGAAAAATGCAGCAATCCCTTGATGCAATGATTTCCACAGAGGCCGATAATGCCACCTATTCTCCGCTCTACTTTCTTAAACAACCCCCTGGTAATCCATCACCAGCTTCTTTTATCAAACTCACGGAAACCCTGGAACGTATTAAAGACGCTGGTATTCTCTCCGTCGATCTGGCTTGGCTCAATAACAATTTTCAGCGCTCTTTAGCGCGTTACGCGCATCAATGTACTATTTATCGTTTGCGACGATTAAAAGAAGAACGCCGTTACACCGTACTTACCTGCTTTCTCCAGCAACTGTACCAAGATACCTTCGATGCCGCTGTGCAAATGCACGACAAGCTGATGAATAAAGTGTACAACAAAGCGGATAAAGACATTGATCGTTTTATGAAGGCTCGCCGTAAGCAACTCCGTGGTTCACTGATTCACTACAGGGACATTCTTGGGGTACTGCTGAATGAGGATATCAAGCAGGAAGATATCAAGAACGCCATTTTTCAGACCGTCGATGAAGAGACACTGAAAATTGAAATGGCAGATATTGATGATGTATTGAGCGATCAATACAGTGACTCCTTTAAGCGGGTGATAGCGCGGTTTAGCTATATACGCCAATTTTCTCCTGCGTTACTGAAACATATTACCTTTCAGGTGGATACTCAGGATAAAACGTCCGAGAACCTCATAGAAGCTATCAATCTTCTTAATCGGATGAATACTGAAGGGAAACATAAATTACCCGAAGACGCGCCGATAGATTTCATTCCTAAAAAGCTGCAACCCTTTGTGTTTCAGGAAGATAAACTCCACAAACCTGCTTGGGAGTGTGCGCTGCTGACGGTCCTACGTGATCAAATTAAATCCGGTAATCTCTCTGTATCTGGTAGTAAGCGCTTCGCTAGTTTGGAAACGTTTTTTATTCTAGAAACCGACTGGGCATCTCGACGAAAAGCCTTTTTTAGCCGTGCTAATTTGCCATCGAACTCTGAAGAGGTACCGGCATATCTGACAAACAGATTGAATAAGGTATACGACCAATTTTTGGAACGTCAGCCTAACAACCACTACGCGAAACTGGATGAGAAGGGTTGGCGAATAGCATCTGATCCGACAGAAAAACTCGATTACGGCACAGACACTCGCCTGAATCCCTTGAAAGATTGGATTGGTAAACACCTGCGGACCATTAAATTGCCGGATTTGTTAATTGAGGTAGATAATGAGCTGCATTTTTATCGCTCTTTTATGTCCGCTGCAGATCAGGATCACCCGGAGGCGCAGCAGGTGTGTGAAATTATGGCAACGGTGATGGCACATGCCAGCGAGGTGGGTCCCTTTACGATGTCCCAAATTGTTGAGGGTGTTAGCTATGACCGCATGAAACATATCACCGATTGGCACTTACACGAGGAGGCACAGCGAAGCGCGTTGGCGAAGGTGGTCAATGCCATCAGCCAGTTGGATATCACGAAAGCTTGGGGCGATGGAACCACATCCAGTAGCGACGGACAGCGGTTTTCCCTATACCGTAAAGTGCTGCAGAAAAGCTATAGTCATGCGTTCAATGATTTTGCACTTGAGTTCTACCATTTTGTCGCGAACAACTACGCACCGTATTTTAGTTTGACTCACGAGTGCGCTGATCGAGATGCCCCCTTTGTCCTGGACGGCATACTCTATAACGAAAGTGACTTGAATATAGAAGAGCATTATACCGATACACACGGTTTCACAGATATTAACTTCGCCGCTTTCGCCATGTTTGGTAAACGCTTCGTACCCAGAATTCGAGGCTTAAAAAAGCAGGCCATCTTTTGTATCGATACCCAAAAAGATTATGGGGCACTCAGCGTATTATTGAAGAAAAAGAACCGTGTTCTGTATCCACAATGGATTGCTGAAGAATGGGATCGAATGGGCCACTTTTATGCCTCGCTAGAAAGTGGGCATGTGACTGCGTCTACCGCCCTTAAACGTCTTAACGGTTTTTCAGGTAAAAATCACTTCTATCGCGCTAACCGCGAACTAGGACGTATTTTCCGTACTGAACATACACTAAACTTCATGTCTGACCCCGATATGCGCAGGCGTAATCGGCGTGGTTTGCTCAAGGGAGAACAAATACATGCTTTAGCGCGTGATATTAAATACGGGCATCAGGGCAGGCTACAGGGTCGTGACGATCTTCAGCTTAAGCACTCTTGTAGCTGCCTGACCCTTGTGATCGCCAGTATCATCTATTGGCAGGCCAAAGAAATCCACCGTGTTCTTCAGACACATGACTTGCCGGAGCACATTGACATTGGACTCCTCAGCAACATCAGTCCCGTTTCTTGGAAAAATACTATTTTATACGGTCGCGGATTCAACTAGCTAGTGCAATCGGTGGGTTAATCCCAAACAATACTTG
>CAJWGN010000257.1 GCA_913031035.1 uncultured Gammaproteobacteria bacterium | reverse complement strand
CCAACATCGCCCCGTTAAAAGAAGCGCCAGCCAGGATAAATCGTTCAAAACGCCAACCTAACATATCATTTTGTGAAAGGTTCAACCCAGTAAGGTCACAGTGACGTAGAACTACTGTTTGGCCTGCAGCACATAAGTCTTCGATCTCTTTTGTTGAAACTTTGCGGTCTGCAATAATCATTTGGTCAGTGTTTTTCATCAGGTGGCATCTACTTTCAGTGAGAAGCTTTCCACAGTGGTACACAGCAATATCAAGGAGATCCAAAAAGCCAAATTACACTAAGCTCAAGTTCAATGCGAACAACATTAGCTAAGATATTATGTTTCAAGAAAGCCATGCCCAATCTTAAGGAGTATAACGCTTGGTAACGCTTACTCGGGTTACATTCGTGATTGAGTAAACCTACTAAACAATAAAATGAGTTTTGGTATCTTACACTTTCGAAACGGTTCTAAGGGGCATCACTTTCTGAACCGTTCAAATCAAGTTTTTTGCTGCACCGATTGGCTTGGGGTGAATATCTTTCACAGCATTCAGGAGGTGCAAGATTACGCCACAAAATGGATGTGGACTTACAACAATGACCGCCCCAATATGGGCATCGGCGGCATAACTCCCGCTATGAAATTGAACCAATATAAAATGGCCGCGTAGTTCTAGTTTCAAAAAGCCCCATAAATGGGGGGATTACCACTTCAATACCCTTTCGATTGGCTTGGGGCTCGGCAGCCTGACACTCAACACAAGGCCGCAATTCAGGTTGCGTAAAGATGTGATGCTATTTTTTTGGCATATATATCACTGCGTAGCGTCGGTAGGATCACGGGGCAGACTTCTTGCGCTGATCATTAGTTGCTTTTGAAACTAAGTGTGATTAAGCAATTCACATGACACAGGATGACCCATTTGATTTGCAGAATTTCCTACCTTATCTTTTAAACCAAGCCGCTGATGCATCGAGCCTTGGTTTCCAACGATACTATCGCGACACATATGGAATGCTGCGCACGGAATGGCGAGTGATTTTTCACTTGGGTCGTTATGGAGTGATGACGGCAAAAGAGATTTGCAAACGGGCCCGTATTCATAAAACAGAAGTCAGCCGTGCTGTGGCCGCACTTGAAACGAAACGGTTTTTGTCTCGTGCTGCATTGCCAAATGATCGCCGCCACGAAGAACTTACGCTGACACGAACAGGGGAGGTGGCCTATGTCGATTTAAGTCGAGAGGCCGCCCGATTTGACGCAGAATTGGTGCGTACAATTTCTGAAGCTGACCAAAAAATTCTACGCCAGTGTTTACGAAGGATTTCCGGACTGTGAGCTGCTGAAGTCGTTCCTGTTTGAACGATTTGAAAAGCCGTTCTAAAACTACTTAATAGGCTCAGACAGCAGACATATGAAACGCAAGTTTGTGTATCACAGGCAACCTGCCGCTTTCGGCAAAACCGAGCTAAGCAGAAGTCTCCTTTAGTTTGGGCCGTTACTGATTTTAGAAAAACCGATGAAGGATCGCAGCGTACTTTAGGTGATTTGTGCTCTCAAAATCAAACTTGGTGACTTTATTTATTGGCCTGAATAAGATCTGCCAATTCTTTTTCGCAGCATTTTGAAGCCCGCTTTCAAAATCATTCTTACAGAGAATTCGCTTTTCAGCAGAGCTACCAATTCTTGCTCCAATAGGTGCGAAATGCGCCTAATACTTTTGTCCCAGTCCTTAACGCTATATTGGGAAAACCGTTTATTTGCGAGAAAACTAAAGTGATAGTTTGTTTGGAATTTCTTTTTGCAAATGGCCTCGTATTTTTTTTAGAGGTTCTGAACTTTTGGTGCCAATAGCTGTTCCCAGTGCCTTACCCAAGTTGCTACCATTTTCCATACAAATTCGAATGCCTTCGCCAACTGTAGGCGTTGCAAAGTTTGCCGCGTCGCCAACGCGTATAACATTCCCAAAAACCAACTGAGGATCGTAAGCAATTGACGGTATTGTACCAGCGTCCACCGTGTATTCACCTGTGAGTTCTAGGCCAAATCTGTGAACGTCTGAGGAGTTCAGAAAACTCTCCATCAGTGTTTTGGGTGATGCAGTCGTATCTGGGTATATGACGCCAACGCCGACCCTCAATTTCCCATCTGCCGTGGGGAACACCCATCCGTAGCCTGACAAGACTGCGGACCCGACAAACAGAATTGCATGATCAATTTTATTTGACCCAATCGGGTATTCATATTCGATATTAACGCCTGTGCGGGCGGGCTTTTCGCCTAGTCCAAGGCTTTGCAGGACGGAATTGTGTACGCCCGATCCATCGACGATGTATTTTGACTTGATCTGCGATATGGGGGTAAGCCGTGACCTAACCTGCGATAAATAACGTCCATCATCCGTCAGCGTCGTCGACAGAAACTTTGTTGCAAAAAGTAATTGTCTAGACTTGTGTTCAGATTTTAGCGCCAACCACTGGTACAAATCTGTGATGTTCAACACCACTATCTTATCGTTTTAACTTCTAAAGTGAGCTTCTTGATTGTCAGAGTAAATATTCAACTAATCTATGATTTGATAATAACTTTCGGGGATCCCTAGCCGCTCTGCATCGGCAAGCCAGCACCCACCGCTGGTTCGGAATGGTTGGCCAATTTCTGCGTCTTGGTGAACGATGATAGATGAAATATGGTCAGGCAAAGCTGCGGCAACCGAAAGGCCAGCGGGTCCACCGCCGACGATCAAGACATCACATTCTAGGACTTCACCCGTCACGCCTTTTCCTGCGCATTTGGGAACAAGACTTCGACGTCACCTTCATGCCATCGCCCGTACTTTGGCATGATTTGTTCGAAGCGGTCGGAGCACAGGAAACGGTCTAGCCATCCATGTAAATTGGGCCAAGGCTGTTCGTCAAACCAGTTTTTGTCGATGAAGGCAAATTGCCGTACAAACGGAAGAATAGCGAGATCTGCAATGCTAATACGTTCAAATAGCCACCGATCAATTTTTTGATCTAATCTTGTTAAAAATGCTTCAGCAACGGCACGTTGTTTTTGTGTGTCTTGTTCTGGAAATCTTGCTGCATATTTGGTGTGGTCGAGTGCAAGCTTAAAGGGTCCATCTGTTTCATCAATAAGGGCCCACCCAGCATTCGGCATGTTCAATAAATTTTCTGGATCGTTCTGATCAAGGGCCCACTTTGTGATATCTAGGCTTTCGCCAATCACGCCATCTTGCGTAACAAGGCATGGCACAGTTGCTGTTGGGGAAACGTTCAAAAATTGCGCAGGCTTGTCGCGTAAAACCACCTCCCTAAGGGCAACGGTCGTATTTGACGACAATAAAGCAAGTCGTGCACGCATGGCATAAGGGCACCGTCGAAAAGAGTAGAGAATTGGTGTCATCGGTCTGCATCCTCAAATGCGGTTATTGTGCACGATAATATGGCACCAGTAACTGGAACTTCTAAACATCAATTGAAAAGCTGGCTAGGCCGTTACTCGTGAAGCTGCGACATGAAAACAAAGCCGTCATCGCAAGAAAATACGATAATTCTGCCCTTTTCTCACTGATGAATAGTGGCAATCAATCTCTTGTTCCTGCGAAATTGACTTCCCAATCCTCACGATCTTCATCGATGATTTTGGCAAATAATACTTCAGGAACTGTAAATGGATGACCCGCAGGCAATGCATGTAGGGCTTCGTTGACATCGCTGGGCCAAACAGGGCTTGTCCCCATAGTTTTGTGCATATCGTCTGCCGCATCTGGTATGAATGGTGCAGAAAGTGTCGCATAAAAGGGTATCAAGTTAAGGGCCAACCGTATCTGGACAGCAGCCTTTTCAGGATCTGTCTTGAACGTTGTCCAAGGCGCTGTGGCTTGGAGGTACTCATTACCCGCGACCCAAATTGCGCGTAGTTCAGCTGCTGCCTTACGAACCTCAATGGCTTCCATATGCGTTTGATAGCGCTCTAACCGCTCTTGTAGATCGGCGATCAA
>CAJWGN010000256.1 GCA_913031035.1 uncultured Gammaproteobacteria bacterium | reverse complement strand
CTTCGCCTCAAACGCCTCATGGCCATGGCCTGGCGCGATCGCCACCAGCGTACTGCCCTGGCCAGACAACCTTTTTTGGGGGAATGGCATCCAGACGGACAGCGTCACCCTTGAAGCCAGTAACTAACAGGTCGCCCAGTGATGCTGATCGCTCTCGCAAGCAGTATAGGTCATATGTCAGCTCCCTCACACACCACTTTGAAGTTACATCCCCAAATGGAACTTGAGGCGACCGAAGCAGTCCCGAGAGAAGCGTTACAGAATGATAGCCTACAGCTGGGCCAACTCGCGCTGGAAAGCGACGCGTTGCTGATTTGAGTGAGGACAGCTCAAACGCATTGTGGGCCTCCTTGACCACGAAGGGAAAAGCAGGTAGTCCGCTACCACCGTCGTGCGTGTAGCCCAGCAGAATGCTAAAGAATGGGCCACAGTGAAGTTTTTCTTTGATGTTATAAACTATATTGAAGATAGTCCATATTTCAACAATGGCGATAGTATAATTATGCTCGATACTGACTGCATAGCACTCAATAGTTCGGCAGATTTATTCACCCGTGTCGCTAGAATTAATAGACCGGTTGCTTTTATAACTGGTAACGTTTACTCTGCTGACTTTTTGTTTCATGGCTTATCTATATCTGCACTAGAAAATTTTTTTTACAGCTTATTTTCATGTGAAATTACTATAAAAGATACAATAGGAGGTGAGTTTTTTGCGTTTAATAAAAATGACGATCTCAGCACGTTTAGAGTTAATTACGAGTGTATTTTTAATGATCCGCGTGGCGATTTGATAACGACTGAAGAGCAAATTTTGACAATGCTGAATGCGAAAACAAAATTTGTTAATATCGATTTATCGATTTACAGAATTTGGACAGCTTATCGAAATTATGATGTATCTAGCGATTATAAGAGATTTACTTTTTTGCATTTGCCATCTGAGAAGACTACTGGTTTGAGTGGCCTGTTCAAAACACTTATAGAAATAACGCCGAATAGCTTTAGTTCTGATGAGTTGGACAAAGTTATTTATCAACATATTCCATTACATAATCCGTTTAAGCTATTTGCTTTTAAATTCATTAATAGTGTCAAAAATAAAATTTCTAGTCTTAGCCCAAAGTTTGATTTTTAAATATGATTTACATAATGCGGTTAGATAGTTTTTTTGGAATAGATCTTTTCAATATTAGAAAGAGTGACAGTACCATTTGCGCCAACTTGAATTCATCTTTAAACTATCTTCTGAAAATTTATTACATTTTTTATGAAATCTGAAGGCGAAATAGTTGTTGGTATAGATGCATCGCGCAATCGGTCTGGTGGAGCACGCGCACACTTGTTGGGTATTATTAGCAACTTCGATGAAAAACTTGGTATCAAGGCACTACATCTATGGGCTTCCAGAGACCTACTCGATTCTATTGATGACTCTCCTTGGCTTGTAAAGCATTATCATCCTTTCCTGGAGCGCTCACTAGCCCATCAGCTGTTTTGGCAAGCTTTCAAGCTTAAGCATTCTGCTCAGCGGGCCGGTTGTGACATGCTGTTTGCAACAGATGCTAGTACCGTCTGTGGTTTCAGTCCATTAATAGTGTTGAGTCAGGATTTATTGTCCTATGAACCTGGAGTTATGCAGTCTTATGCCTGGGGGCGAGATCGTCTACGTCTAGAGGTTATTAAAGTTATTCAGAATCAGGCTTTCCGTCGTTCCAAAGGTGTTTTATTTCTCACTAAATATGCTGCAGAACTTGTTCAGAAGTCATGTGGAATTCTATCAAAAATAGCTCTGGCCCCTCATGGTATAGACGATGTGTTTCGAAATGTAGCAACTTTTAAGGAAAATCTATCTATTGATAACACTTTTCGCCCCGTTCGCTGTGTTTACGTTTCCAATGCTGACATGTATAAACATCAGGAGCATGTAGTCGAAGCCATTCGGCTGCTCCGAGATGATGGCTTAGATGTTGAATTAAAGCTTATTGGTGGCGGTTCAGGTTTAGCACAATCTAAGCTTGTTAATGCAATAGCGAGATGTGACCCTGATGGTCAATTTGTTAGCCAGCTAGATTTTATTAATCATGCTGACTTACCAAGTCATCTGGCAAATGCTGACCTTTATATTTTTGCGTCCAGCTGCGAGAATCTCCCGGTTACTTTATTGGAAGGCATGGCAGCAGGGCTTCCCATAGCATGCTCGAACCGGGGTCCAATGCCAGAAGTTTTGCAAGACGGTGGTGTTTATTTTGATCCTGAAGATAGTGGCTCAATTGCCGCTGCCGTGAACCGTTTAATAGATTCTGAAGAGCTTTGCAGCCAAGTTACTAAGAATGCTAGGCGGCTTGCATCAAACTATTCGTGGAGTATATGTTCACAAAAAACCTTCGGATTCATCCGAGATACTTACCTAAATAAGCCAAATACTTTATGAAACCATACCAAATTTGCACTCATTGCATTATGGACACCTCCGATCCGAATATCCTGTTTGATGATAACGGGCGGTGCGACTATTGCAATAATTATCAATCGATAATCGCCCCTAATTGGAACACTGGTGAGCGCGGTCATCATGAGCTTATCCAACTGGCGGCGCAGATTAAAGCCGAAGGCAAGGGCCAGGATTTTGATTGCATCTTGGGGTTATCTGGTGGTCTGGACAGTTCTTACGCCGCTTACATCGTCAAGGAAAAGATGGGACTTCGCCCTTTACTGTTCCATGTAGACGCAGGTTGGAATACCGACCAGGCAGTTGGTAATATTGAAAAATTGGTGGACGGCTTAGGCTCGGACCTTTATACAGAGGTTGTTAATTGGGAGGAAATGAAAGATCTACAGGTCGCCTTTCTCCGCTCGGGAATACCTGACCAGGACCTCCCACAGGACGCGTCGTTTTTCTCTTCGCTTTACAAGTTTGCCCGAAAATATAAAATCAAGCACATTATTACTGGGTCAAATTTTTCAACTGAATGCTGCCGCGAACCGGAAGAGTGGGGCGGCTACCTTGGCATCGATAAGTGGCTGTTTGGTGACATTCATCGACAGTTTGGGCAGCGCCCGCTGGAGACGTTCCCATTGACCGATATTTTGGTCTATAAACTTTACCATCAGAAGATTTTGGGCATGCAGGTTCATCATCCACTGAATTTGGTGCCCTTTATCAAGAAGGATGCCGAGGATGAGCTTGGGCAACGCTTTGGCTGGCTGCGCTTTCAGCACAAGCACCATGAGTCTCGTTTCACTCGCTTTTATGAGGACTATTGGTTGCCCCGCCGCTTCGGATTTCATAAGCGTCGCGCTCATTTTTCTAGTTTAATTCAGACGGGGCAGATGAGCCGTGAGGCCGCTTTGGAACGTATCGCGAAACCAGAAATGGACGAGCACTTTTTACGTCAAGAATTTGAATATGTGGCTCATAAGCTAGATCTTACTGTGGAGGAACTCCAGCAGATTTTTGATTCCCCTAAAAAGACCTACCGTAACTACCGTAACAAACGTTGGATGATTTCTTTGGGTGCTAGCGTCACGCGTTGGCTGGGTATGGAGAAGAGATTTTTCCGATGATCCGTATCATTGATTATGGTGTGGGTAACATCCAGGCGTTTGTTACTATGTTTAAGAGCTTAGGGTTGCCAGCTGAGCGCGCACACACATCCACAGACTTAACTGACGCGACAAAGCTCATTTTGCCTGGCGTTGGTGCATTTGATCACGCCATGGAAAAGCTTAATAAGTCTGGTATGCGCGATACTCTGGATGCCATTGTGCTAGAGCAACAGGTGCCTGTGCTCGGAGTGTGTGTGGGTATGCAGATGCTCGCATCCAGTTCAGATGAGGGAATACTGCCTGGCCTGAACTGGATCCCAGGTCATGTGCGTGCCTTTGATAACAACACTGAGACAGCGGGGCAGCTACCGATGCCGCATATGGGTTGGAATGATCTGCAGGTCAATCCTGGCTCCAAATTGTTTAGCGGGTTTGAGCCGCAGCCACGTTTTTATTTTTTG
>CAJWGN010000255.1 GCA_913031035.1 uncultured Gammaproteobacteria bacterium | reverse complement strand
ATTCAAAAGATCAATACAAGATAAGCTAGGCTCGGCTTTCGAAGGCGCCGCGAGCCGATCTGTTCTAAAGTGGTTCGAAAAGTCAACGCAGACCAATTATCAGTAATAGTGCGCGGCTATAACATTAATTATTTATAGAGTGATCAAATAATCGATCCATCTGCAAAAGGTGGTTCATTCAATAGGAAGCTGATTTTGACAAGTTTTAAAGCATATCAAGTAAGTGAAGTTGAAGAGAAAGTGTTTAAGGGTGCGCTAGTTGAGCGTCAAATTGATGATTTGCCGGAAGGTGATGTAGTAATTGAGGTGCATTACTCCTCAATAAATTATAAAGACGCACTATCCTCCAGCGGTAATCGCGGCGTAACTCGTACCTATCCACATACCCCTGGAATCGATGCGGCTGGCATAGTCACATCGTCAAGTTCTGATGATTTTAAAGTTGGTGATCAAGTTGTTGTTGTTGGTTATGATTTAGGAATGAATACGCCAGGTGGGTTTGGGCAATTTATTCGGGTGCCTGCAGACTGGGTTATTAATTTGCCTGAATCTATGAGTCTTAAAGAAAGTATGATTTTGGGTACCGCTGGGTTTACTGCTGCACTTTGCATAGAAAAATTGCTGCAAAATGGTGTTGAACCCAGTCATGGGCCGGTGCTTGTGACAGGTGCAACAGGCGGCGTTGGAATTGTTGCCGTCTCTTTACTAAGCAAGCTTGGGTTTTCGGTGACGGCCAGCACTTCGAAAGAGTCAGCTCATGAATTGTTGAAAGACTTAGGCGCGACAGAGTTAATGGATCGAAGTGAGTTGAGCGAAGAAACGACTAAACCTATGCATAGAGAGCAGTGGGCTGCAGCGGTAGATGTGGTTGGCGGTTCTACTCTCTTTAACGTCGTTAAGTCACTTAAATATGGGGGCAGTGTCGCTGCTTGCGGGCTAGTGCAATCTCCGATTTTTCAAGCTTCGGTGCTGCCTTTCATTTTGCGAGGGGTTAATTTGCTAGGGGTCGATTCAGTTTTTCTACCTATTGAGACCAAACGGAGAGTATGGGAGAAATTAGGGGATCAATGGAAATTAGAAAATCTAGATGCTCTATGTACTGAAATTGAATTCAGTAATCTAGACTTATCTTTAGCAACAGTATTGAAAGGTGGAGCTACTGGCCGCTTTGTTCTCAATTTGAAAAGCTAGTCGCGACGTAGTTTAGGATTGCTTGCTATTGGTGTTGGACAATACATAACTACAATATAGGACGAGACTAAGAAAGTAACGATAGCTGCTCCTTGAATCACCAAGGATGCAGCTTCTCCTATCATTCCTGAACTGGTGGCTACAAATGCTATAAGTAGGGAAAATTCACTAATCTGCCCTAAACGCAATCCTGCATCCCAGGCTAGCCGACTCCTTTCACTGAATCTGCGTAAAAGAAACTGAAAGACCACGGGTTTTATGATGAGGGCAAGTGCCGCCAAAACTAAAGCAGGTGCGGCTATTTGCTCGATCAATCCAATGTTGAATTGAGCGCCGAGGGAAAAGAAAAATAAGATCAGGAAAAAATCTCGAAGAGGCTTTAAACTCACAGCGATATACTGAGAGATCGGATTAGTGGCTAACGATACGCCAGCTATGAAAGCGCCAATTTCAGCCGAAAGCCCAAGGCTTGCCGCCAGTTCTGCAACCCCAAGACACCAACCAATTGCCAATAAGAAAATGTATTCTTTAAAATGGTCAAAGCGTGCAATGAGTTTTATGAGCACATAGCGGGTTGTCAGATAAGCAAACAAAATTAAACAGGGGACAGCAATCAGCATTTGCAGTGCTCGTGACTGCTCCACGTTGCCTGAGTCTAGAAAAACCAAGATGAAAATAGCGATGAAATCTTGCATCAATAGAATCCCAACCATCAGCTCGCCCATATGCTTTTGGTGCAGGACGGTTGTAGGAAGCAGCTTAATTCCAATAATAGTACTAGAAAATATCATGCCGAAGCCGATTACTAGGCTTTCTGTTAGCGAAAAATTGAATAAAAGTCCGGTTGCTACACCCAATGCTACAAAGATTAATGAGCTTGCTACGGTGACGAGGAATGTCTTTTTTAATGTGGCAATAAGGTTCTTAGGTTGCATGTCCAGACCCAGCAGGAACAGCAAAAAGATGATTCCAAATTCGGCGATATCCGAAAGCAAGGAGGCGTCAGAAATAAATGCAAGCCCAAAAGGCCCAATAGCAATTCCTAAAAATATATAGGCAACGAGTAGCGGCTGCTTTAGAGACAGAGCAACCGTTGAGAAAAGGGCGGCCCCACTAAAAATAAGGAAAAACGGGAACAGTAATGAATCATGTTCCATGCTGTGCACCTTGCAGTATTATTCGAATTGCTTAAGACTATACGGAGCTAACGTCGTCTAAACAAGGGAGTTGGCTGGGCGACGGTTGCCTGATAGTTCGTAGCAAAGTCGTCGAACGCTTTCAGGCAAAGTTCAGGATCTTGATCATGTCGTAGACTAAAAGAATTAAAGCCGCACTGAGACAGGTAGTACAACTGGTCACGTAAGATATCTCCTACGGCACGTAGTTCGCCATGATAGGAAAAGTCAGTGCGTAATTGCCTCGCGCTGCTGTATGAGCGCCCATCGGTGAAGACAGGAAAATTCAGGGCTATAATTGGAATCTGAGCTAAATCAGAGTTAATCATACTTGGGGTTTCATCGCTATCTAACCAAATGCCTATAGCACCGCCGTAAAGCGCTATTTCTGCAGTGTTTTCAAGCCAGAAAGTAAGGGGGACAATAAAATTCTTACCGCGAACTGCTTCCAGAACCTCTGGTCCGGTGGATTCCTTCAACAATGTCCAGTTGTCAGCAGCTAAGACTCTGTCTTTAATCAGCTTTGACATAAACTTTCTCTTTGAAAGGATCGATGCCGACTCGATTGTAGGTTTCTATAAATTTTTCGCCGTGTTTCTTCTCCGCCTTATAAACATTCACTAACTTTTCAACAACGCCAGGAATATCTTCTTGGGCGAATGCGGGGCCGATAATTGAACCTAAACTAGCCTCGTGACGGGACGACCCACCTAACGAGACTTGATAGAATTCTGCTCCCTTTTTATCGACTCCCAGTATGCCTATATTGCCTACATGGTGATGACCGCAAGCATTCATGCAGCCTGAAATATTTATGCTTAACTCACCTATGGCTTGCTGTTCTTTTACATCGTTAAATTGTCTCTGAATCGATTCTGCGATAGGGATAGATTTGGCATTAGCTAGTGCGCAAAAATCTCCGCCAGGGCAGCAAATGATATCTGAGAGTAGGCTTAAGTTAGCGCTAGCCAAGGCATTAGATTTTAAGGCGGACCAGAGTTCAAAGAGCTGTTCTTGGTGAACATCAGCCAAGACCACATTTTGGTCATGACTTACCCTGACCTCACCAAAGCTAAACTCGTCAGCTAGTTCCGCTAGTTTTTCAAGTTGAGCGTCGGTTACGTCTCCCGGTGCGACGCCTGTTTCTTTAAAACAAACGGTGACTATAGAGTAACCGGGCACTTTATGGTCATCGACATTTTGCTGATGCCAGCTTGCAAATAGTGCGTTTGATTTTAAAGATGAATCTAAAGTGTCAGAGTTGCGGTTAAACGTTTTATACGCCGGTGGTACAAAAAACTTCGCACAACGATCAAATTCAGCTTGGTTAAGTTTTAATCTTGAGGTGTCTAGAGATTGCCATTCATCCGTGACCTTCTTGCGAAAGGCTTCGATGCCAGTGGCTTTGACCAGTATTTTAATGCGGGCTTTGTATTTGTTATCGCGCCTGCCTTCTCTGTTGTAAACGCGAAGGATCGATTCTAGCGCAATCAGTAAATCTTCTTTTTTCACAAATTCAAAAACTTCTTGGCCGATTACTGGGGTTCGACCTAAACCGCCTCCGGCGAGTATTCGAAAGCCGGTCTCACCAGTTTCATTTTTCTTAAGATAAACGCCGATGTCATGCACCTGCGTTGCAGCTTGATCAATCTTGGTACCGCATA
>CAJWGN010000254.1 GCA_913031035.1 uncultured Gammaproteobacteria bacterium | reverse complement strand
AGATTTCTTTTACAGGCATAGTGAGTTTGGATGCTCTAATTCTAACTATTCCGCTTTACTTGGCGTGCACGAAAATTTGGCGTACTAAATACGTTCGCACTCTCCCCACATGTTGAATTGGAAAGACAGATGAAGATTGGAATAGACGTAGGTGGAACCCATACGGATGCTGTTGTGATGCGAGGTTTAGAAATCCTAGCCACTCACAAAGCGCTTACCACCGGTGACGTTAAGCAGGGAATCGTCGAAGCCTTGGACACTGTTATGTCTATTGCTAACTTGGGTGCTGCAGACATTACTGCGGTGATGATTGGTACAACTCATTTTACGAATGCGGTGATTGAGCGGAAAGAGCTATCTGAGACTGCGATTATAAGGGCCTGCTTGCCTACCGGGTCGGGGATTCCTCCTATGTGCGATTGGCCCGAGGATATTGCAAGTTGCCTTGGTAATCATGTTTATATGATCAAAGGTGGCCACAGATTTGATGGTAGCGAAATTCACGCCTTGGATGACAAGGAAATCGGCACCGTACTCGATGACTTGGTGTCCAAAGGCATCGAGTCGATTGCGATAGCTTCCGCCTTTTCGCCTATTAACAATTCCCATGAACATTACATTGCAGCGTTAGCGAAGGCGAAAATCTCAGGCGCCAATATTACCGTTAGCCATGAGATTGGCAGGTTGGGTGTGTTGGAGCGCGAAAACGCGGCGTTGTTAAACGCCGCTTTGGGAGGTTTGGCTCAAAGCGTAGTCTCCAATATGAAAGCGGCGCTGGTGGAGCGGAAAATCAAATGTCCATTTTATGTTAGCCAAAACGACGGCACGCTTATGTCGGCGGACTTCATTGCCCGATATCCGGCACTGACCTTTGCCAGTGGTCCAACCAATTCCCTTCGCGGCGCTGCAGTCTTGAGTAAGCTGGACAATGCAATAGTAGTTGATATCGGAGGCACGACCTCGGATGTAGGCGTATTAGCCAATGGCTTTCCTAGAGAGAGTAATAGCTTTATTGATGTTGGTGGGGTCAGAACCAATTTCAGAATGCCAGATATCATGGCGATTGGGCTTGGTGGTGGAAGTTTGGTTAGCGCTGATGGCAAATCAGTAGGCCCCTCATCAGTGGGTCACCGATTAGTCAAAGAAGGCTTAGTGTTTGGCGGCTCGCAGCTCACCGCCACCGACATCATAGTAGCCGCAGGACACCAAGATATAGGTGAGGTAAATAAAGTATCTGGATTGTCAGGGTCATTGGTTGGCGCGGCTTCGGCAACCATGCATCGAATGATTGATGATGCTATTGATAAGATGCGGCCAAGTGATGAGCCTGTTCCGGTAATACTCGTCGGTGGTGGGTCAATATTGATAACAGGTAAGCTCAACACAGCCTCCGAGGTTTACTGTCCCGAGCACGCAGGGGTTGCCAATGCCATCGGCGCTGCAATTGCCCAAGTCGGTGGTGAAGTCGAATCGGTTGTGAGTTACGACAAAGTTAAGCGAGACAAAGCAATACAATCCGCAACACAGGCAGCAAGAGAGAAAGCGATCAAAGCAGGTGCGCAGGAGCAAAGTCTACGAGTTTTGGATATCGAAGAAACTCCCTTGAGCTACATGGATGACAACGCAGTTAGACTGCGAATTAAAGTCATTGGTGATTTAAAGCAGGATAGGCAATCATGAAAGAGATTTGTGCAGAAGATATTAAGGACCTTTGTGCGGGAGCTGCTTTTCTTGCGACTGGAGGTGGAGGTGACCCCTATGTATCGCAGCTAATTGCCGAGCGGTTGCTGTCGCGCTACGGCCCCGCAAAGTTGATGCCGCTAGATCAAGTGCCTGATGATTTTCATGTGGTGAGTATCGGTATGGTGGGAGCGCCTACGGTGACGCTGGAACAGCTACCCACCGAAGATGAGGCAGTTAAGGCATTTGACGCCTATCAAGCATTGACCGGTAAGAAGATCGACGCCGTGATTCCGTTTGAGGTGGGTGGCGGCAATAGTACGATTCCACTTACCGTGGCTGCTATGCGTGACGTGCCTTGCATTGATGGTGATGGCATGGGGCGAGCTTTGCCGGAAGCACAAATGATGACGTTTCCTATCTATGGGGTACACCCGACACCAGCTGTACTGCGTGATGCTTGGGGTAATCAGGCTATTCTGGATTGCAATGACGCTGAAACTTTTGAGCGCCATGTGCGGGCGATGGCTGTCACTATGGGCGGCATGATCAGCTCGGCAGAACACGGCATGACCGGCGCACAAGCGCGCAGAGCTGCGATTCCTAAGACCATTAGTTTTGCGACTAATCTCGGCAAATTGCTACGGGATCACGATGGTATTGTTGACGCGATAGAGAACAGCATAGTTGAATTGTTTAAGGCCACAGACTACGGAATTGTGAGAAGGCTCTACACGGGAAAGGTGGTAGACAATGAACGCAAGATCGTCGGCGGCTATGATGTGGGTACCGCAACAATTCAAAGTTTTGATGCCAACCAAGCAGCGATGACATTACTGATCAAAAATGAATATTTAATTGCCAAGGTGGGAGAGGAAGTTGTTGCAACTGTTCCAGACCTAATTTGTATCGTTGAGCAGGAGACCAGTCGGCCGCTGAACGCAGAGCGTATGCGCTATGGCCAGCGAGTGACAGTGTTTGGTATTGGCTGCACGCATCACTATCAAACCGATGTGGCGCTTAAAGTCGCTTCGCCGCGCGCCTTTGGCTTTGATTTGGATTATGTTCCTTTAGCTGATTTGGGCCGAACTTAATAAAGCCCCCGAGGTCGGCTAGCGATTGAAGGTAAGTTAAATGGGGCATAGCAATTAGCCCTATTTGTTCAGTGCTAAGGTATACTTCCCGCCAATGAGCAGTGCCCAACAAATCCTTCAATCCGTTTTTGGCTTTCCCTCGTTTCGAGAACCCCAAGATGAAATCATCGACACCGTTGTAAACGGTGACGATGCTTTAGTGTTGATGCCAACTGGCGGAGGTAAGTCTCTGTGCTATCAGATTCCTGCTTTGGTGCGAGACGGCTGCGGCATTGTAATCTCGCCATTGATTGCCTTAATGCAAGACCAAGTTAGTGCTATGCGTTTGCTAGGGGTAAAAGCTGACTTTTTAAATTCCACACTCACTCATGAACAAGTCCAGAATATCGAGCAGGCTCTTTTAGAGGGGCACTTAGATTTACTCTATATCGCGCCGGAGAGACTGAATCAGCTAAGAACGATCAAACTTCTGCAGCAGGCCAAGATAGCGCTTTTCGCAATCGATGAGGCGCACTGTGTGTCTCAATGGGGTCATGATTTTCGTGCTGACTACTTAAAGCTCAGTTTGCTGCATGAACTATTTCCAGAAATCCCCAGAATTGCACTTACCGCGACGGCAGATGAAAGAACCCGAAAAGAGATAATTCTACGACTACAACTAGAACAAGCGAATCAATACATTGCCGGCTTTGATAGGCCTAATATTCGTTACCGGATTACCCTAAAGCACAGTGCTAAACAGCAGTTTCTAAAATTTATTAAGCAAGAACACCCTAAAGATGCAGGCATTGTGTATTGCCTGTCTCGCAAAAAGACCGAAGAAATAGCAAGTTGGCTGCAAGGACTAGGCTTCAACGCCTTGCCATATCATGCCGGCCTACCGTCGCAAATGCGGGCAGATCATCAGTCGAGATTTTTGCGAGAAGAAGGCGTGATTATCGTCGCGACTATTGCTTTTGGCATGGGTATAGACAAGCCAGATGTGCGTTTTGTGGCACATATGGATTTGCCAAAAACCGTAGAATCTTATTATCAGGAAACTGGCCGTGCCGGCAGAGACGGTGCTCCAGCAAACGCATGGATGGTGTACGGCCTGCAAGATGTAATCAAGCTTCGACAGATGATGGCGGAATCTCAAGGCAGTGACGAGCATAAGCGTGCAGAGCAGCATCGACTAAATGCCATGTTGGGGCTGTGTGAAATTACCAGCTGCCGACGTCAAGCTCTTATGAATTACTTTGGTGAAACTCTGGCCCAGCCCTGTGGCAACTGTGATACCTGCCTTGAAGCACCAAAGACTTGGG
>CAJWGN010000253.1 GCA_913031035.1 uncultured Gammaproteobacteria bacterium | reverse complement strand
GCACCAAAGCCGCTCCCCAAGCGGATGGTTCATACAAGGTGTCTGGTACCAAAATCTTTATCACCGCTGGTGAACATGATTTGACGGAAAATATTATTCACTTGGTGCTAGCAAAATTGCCCGATGCACCGGCTGGGCCTAGGGGGATTTCTTTATTTTTGGTTCCCAAGGCGCTTGTCGACGATGACAGTAGTCTAAGCGGTGAGAAAAACAACGTTCACTGTGGCTCGATTGAGCACAAGATGGGAATCAAAGGGTCGCCGACCTGTGTACTGAATTTCGAAGAAGCTACAGGGTTTTTGGTGGGCGAACTTAATCAAGGCTTGTCGAATATGTTCACTATGATGAACTATGAAAGATTGTCCATGGGCCTGCAAGGGAATGGTTTGGCTGAAAGTTCTTATCAGATTGCTGCGGAATACGCGAAAGATAGATTGCAGGGCCGAGCACCGACAGGTCCTCAGTTAGTTGATAAAGTAGCTGACCCTATTATCGTACATCCTGATGTTCGGCGCATGTTGTTAACTATGCGTTCCAATATCGTTGCGGGTCGGGCTCTGTCGATGTATGCCGCGAGCCAGCTGGATATCTCCCGTTTTCATCCTGACGCAGATGTCCGTGAAAAAGCCGATAAACTTGTGGCGCTGCTAATTCCCGTTCAAAAGGCCTATTGCACCGACCGTGGCTTCGACTCTTGCGTTTTGGGTCAGCAGGTTTTAGGCGGTCACGGCTATGTGGCAGAATGGGGTTTGGAGCAAAATGTAAGAGATGCGCGTATTGCTCAAATCTACGAAGGCGCCAATGGTATTCAGGCACTTGATTTGATGGGCCGAAAAACTGTTCGTGTTAATGGCGCGCTGTTAGAGGTCCTGCTTGATGAAATGAATGAGTTTGCAGCAGAAAACCAACCGGTAGCAGAGCTGGCGCCTTATTTAAAGAGCCTTTCGAATACCCAGACCCTGTTGGTGGAGACTACGAGGTCTATTATAGCCAACTGTGCAGACCGCCCAGATGAGATCGGGGCGGCTTCTTATGCCTATATGGAGTTATTGGGCCTTAGCCTTTATTGCTACATGTGGAACCGTGTCTTGGCGGCGGCCTTTAAAGGGATAGCGCAGGGCACAGGAGATAGTAATCATCTGGAAGGGTTGGTCAAAACGGGAGATTTTTTTATGGCCCGCTTGCTGCCTCGAGCTAAGTCACTGGCAGAGGAAATATCTGCCGGAGCGGATTCAATGATGGCGATGTCAGTCGATCAATTCTAAATAGCGGCTGTTATCTTCTATTGAATGGGTGATCTTTAGATTACCCATTCAATGTTTTCAGAGAACAACTCTTTATACTCGCCAAGATCTTCGTTTGCCTCACCTACCAAAATCATATTGCCATTGCCCATAGGGACTACAATGCCGTTGAAGCGGTCGTCATTGATTTTGTATTCAATGCTGACGGGGCTGTTATTGATAACAAAAACACTAACCGCCCCCTCGCTGCCCTCTATCATCAGGTGAGCACTGTCATAAGCAGGAATGATGATGCACGGCTTGGCAAAGCGCACCGGTGTTTTGATGATGAAAGAATTACTAACTAGGCGCGTGCCAACTCCGGTCAGCGCATTTGCTATCATTGGCATGGCCATTGGATCTAGAGCTAAGCCGCTGTTAATAGCCTCTATCTCAATCGACTCGTGATATAAATGGTTTATGACTTCATTACCAAACGCTATTTCAGCGGAACTTGGACCTGAGTTGTAGGTAAGCGAAAATGTCACGCCCAGCACCAGGATTAAACTCGATGCAATGGCAAAATATTGGAAAAAATTTGTATTAGCAGCTGGCTTCTCCGTCAGCGTTTTTAAAGTTTTTTCCGAAGCACTTTCCTCTTCATCGGTCTGGGGAATGGCCAACAATTTCTCTTTGAGGCCATCAGAGATTTCGAGCACGTCCATAATGCCGCGAATGTCCTCATCCATTTTCTGAGTTTGGTCCAGGATGTCTTGTAGAATTGGGTTGCCGGCAGCGCTATCCAAAATTTCTTGGTCAGCCGCGAAAGGATCTATATAAACCCGTTTTTTGAAATCAGTTTCGTTCATTATTCAGCTCTGTATCTTGGGAATCCGTTTGGTTTCATTGTTTACTTCAGCGACTTGAGGCAGTTATTCGGTGTGCAGCTCAGCTGCCGGCTCAGGGTCATCGATGCCAAATTCAACTTTCAATTTGCTTCGCGCCCTAAAAAGTCGAGTCATTACGGTGTTATTGTTCAGATCTAGTATTGCGGCAATCTCTTTGCCGCTAAACCCTCCTATAACCTGTAGTAACAGGGGTTCTTTATATTCGCTTTCAAGCCGATTGATTGCGTTGTGCAATAAATCACGATCCATTTTGAAGTCAGGTTCGTTTTCATCATTTTCGGCTATGACTTGACCTTCGATATCCACCAGTTCGGGTCGATATCTTTCATACAACCTAGCATTCTCTCGTCTTAGAATAGTAAACAGCCAAGCTTTGGCTGCTTTGTCGTTTTGCAGACTCTCTAAAGACCTCCATGCACGTAAAAATGTTTCCTGAACTAAATCTTCGGCCAGCGGCTTGTTTTTGCACAGCCAAAGGGCGTAGCGAAAAACGTCTTGGTATAAAGCAGCAACTAAAGATTCATAGCGTTGTTTTTTGTTGCTTCCGTAAAGGACCGGTATATCACTCATTTTTTTTCAAATTCGTTACAAAGAGGGCAATTTTTTAAGGTTCAGCGTTATTTTCTTTAGAGATTTACACTTTTAAGCGTCTCAAGCTTTGAGAGTGTGCCCAAATAGGTATGACCCTTCAAGTTTTTTACAGGTGCGAAGAGCCTTAAACAGACCGACTTTGAAGATGATAATGTCGTGTTAGAATGTTCCGTTCTTTAAATGACCGGAATGACTTAATGATCGGAATAGCGATAGCGGGTGCTGCAGGCCGAATGGGTAAGACCTTAATTGAAGCCGTAGCCCAACGGACGGGGCAGCTGGAGCTGCGTCAAGCCACAGTGTTGAAGGAGGACCCAAGTTTGGGTCTAGATGTGGGTTTGCTGAGTTTAGGAAGGCCGTTGCAGGTGTTAACCCAAGGGAGTCTGGATGCTAGCAACTTTGATGTTCTAATTGATTTTACTAGTCCTCGTGGCACGTTGGAAAATCTTGCCGCCTGTGCTTCTGCTGGCAAAGCTATTGTGATCGGGACCACTGGATTTGACGATAAAGAGTTGGCCTTGATTCAGGCGGCCTCCCAGTCTATCCCTGTGGTGATGGCGCCAAACTACAGCGTGGGAGTAAACGTTAGCTTCAAACTTCTAGAGTTGGCGGCCAAGGTTTTAGGTGACGGGTATGATGTTGAGATTTCTGAGGCCCACCATCGTTACAAAAAAGACGCCCCTTCTGGGACTGCACTGAAAATGGGGCAGGTAGTGGCGGACTGTTTAGGCCGAGATCTTGATGAGGTGGCTGTCTATGGGCGCGAGGGAATGGGGGAGGAGAGGGACAGTAAGACCATTGGGTTTGCGACTGTGCGCGCTGGAGATATTGTCGGCGACCACACTGTGGTGTTTGCAGGCGGTGGCGAGCGTCTGGAAATCACCCATAAGGCCAGCAACCGTATGACTTTTGCTAGCGGTGCCGTTAGAGCGGCAATCTGGGTTGAAACAATGTCGCCTGGTTTGTATAGCATGGAGGATGTTTTGGGGCTCGAATAGTCACTGTTATTGAACAGCCCTCGAAGATGGCCGACTAGCGGTCCGCTGAATAGGTCGCTGCATAGGCGAGCGTCCCGGTGAGTAAGTCGCTGGGCATTACCTAACTAGTCAGCAAACTAGTTCGCCGACCAAGACCGATAAAAGGCCAGCCAATAATCGATTGGCCTTAGTCTTGCTGAAAATCTACGACTACGACTATTTGTCTACGTCAATTTTGCTATTTCTAATGGACAAGTAGGGGGGTGCTTCCGTATCATATTCGCTCAGTATGTTGAGTGCTGAGAGCAATGTTGAATCCAAATTTGAAAAAAAAATTGATGAGAAGCGGAGTGAGTTCTTTCACTCCGCTTTTTTTTGCCAAAAATAAATAAAATGTAGTCAGGAGT
>CAJWGN010000252.1 GCA_913031035.1 uncultured Gammaproteobacteria bacterium | reverse complement strand
GGTATTGACAAAGTTGCTGCTGAAGGTGTGGGTAAAACCTAAGGTCTAGCTGGTGCTGCACAAAGCTGTCTTTTTCTGTCTGAATTTAGCTGATAAGTCTGAGCTTATTTATTGAATCTGAGATTGTTTGATAAGCGCGATGATATTAGTTTATTCTCTGCTACCTTAATTTCTTAAACCAACTCCCTTGCGGATAGGAGAAATAACAATGAAATCGCTCCTGTATTTGGCACTGACAACTTTTATATTTTGCACTAGTCCTCTTTCCTTGGCCGACCGGCAGGTCAGCGATGATGAACAGCATATCGAGGATTCACGAGTTCAGCACCGAAGCTACGTCTTTCCGGACACTGGGGAGTCTATTCCCTATGCGGTTTTTGTTCCCTCGAGCATTGATCCGAGCGAATCTGCGCCGCTAATCGTTTCACTTCATGGACTGGGACGAAGTCATGATTGGCTTATGGGGTATCAAGGGTTTCTAGACCAAGCGGAGGCTAATGGCTATATCGTAGTCACCCCTTTAGGTTACATACGTCGTGGATGGTATGGCTCAAGAGCCCTTGATAATATGACGGATGCCCTGAGAAGTGAGCAGGATGTTATGAATGTACTGCAGCTGATCCGAGACGAGTTTAATGTCGATTCTAATCGTATCTATTTATGGGGGCATTCGATGGGTGGCGCTGGCACTTATCATATTGCCGCCAAATATCCAGAGCTTTTTGCAGGTTTAGGGGTTGCTGCGCCTGCCCCTGCAGCTAATGCGCCGATGAATGAAATATTGGATAGCATTAAGCATTTGCCAATTCTTGTTCTTCAGGGTGATGCAGATACAGCAGTTCCTGTAGAGCGCACGCGTGCTTGGGTGGCAAGAATGAGTGAGCTTGGAATGCAACACGTCTATGTCGAGATACCAGGGGGAGATCACTCGCTTCTCATCTCTCAGGATAAAGATAACATGCAGAAGTTTGTCGATTTCTTCAATATTGTTCGCAAGCAGTACTGATAATGGTAACACCACACTAAATGCACTCTGACTAGCTTGTCGCGTGTTAATTTTTTTATGCAGCTCGGCGGTGGAATCCTAAAAACAGTCTTCGGATTGCTTGTCCGCTAGTGCTTGCGTAAAGCGGTGGTCGCAGGTATCCGAACTAAGCCGATGGTTTCCATCTATACCTTTATTGAGATGGTAAAAAAAGGCCCCGCTTTTAGCATCAGCCTAACAGGTATATGTGTCTCAGAAAAAACCGTAGATAAGCTGTGAAACCGGCGTTTCATAATGGATGTGGCGGTCTCTATCTGTTTTTTTCGCCGAGAATCCTTAGTACATAGTCATCTCTTTTCCGAGAAATCAGGGATGTACCGGCCTCAATCGAGCAGGTCCGAGAGGGTGTGTGTTCTTTTGTTGGAAACCAGAAAAAAATTTAGGGCGTGGCAATATATTTACGATTAACGGCGTCACAATAATAGTCGACTTTGCTCATAATCCTCATAGCTTGAATGCAGCGGTCGTCACTCCGCTTCAATATCCAGCGTAGCGGCGATTGGTTATGCTCGGACATGCATGTGACAGAAGCGATGATGATATAAGAACTTTGACAGGGGTTGCGGTTAGGCTCAAACCTGATCTTGTCGTAATCTATGAGCTTGCGGGTTTCCTGCGCGGCAGAAGCGCGGGCGAGATCCCTTCTTTGATGTCCAATGCGATGACACGGCTCGGCTTAACCAAGGATCAGATTGTGGTAACCCATAACCCAGTCGCAGCCGCGCGAGATTATCTCGCCTGAGCTCGTGAAGGAGATGTACTGTTTTTGCTGACTCTGGATGATAAAAACGATATTCATAATATACTGGAGTCCCAAACGCAATCAAAGTGTAAGCTGCATTTTCTCGTTGTCACGGCGGTGGTTTGGTTTGAGGCAATAAGTCTGTCCTCAGACAGGGTAATACTTTAAAGCAGCGTGTTAGAGTAGAGACAACGTAAGGTTTTACACAAGCAGTCAATTATGTTGCAAAATGATTAGTTCATGGCGAGCGATGCTGTGAAATAAAGCGACTACATCTTAAAATACTTTTTTTACAGCATATGAAGCAGCTGCACAGCTTCTTAAGGAAAATTTGAACCATGCAACACTTACCGTTGGTAGTTGGTTTTGGTGGCATAAATGCTGCTGGTCGGAGCTCCGGGCATAACGGATACAAGCGCACGGTTATTGATGCCCTTGCTAAATCCCAAGCCGACGCCACCTGGCAAAGTCTCGCAGGTCTAATGCAGTGCGATGTCAATGCAACTGACTACATGCGTAAGCACACATTGATTCGACGTATTGAAGAACAATATTTTGATCCAGATCGAATACCCTGGAATCGGGCTGTTAATCTAGCGCCGGGTCAAGGACAAGCGATTAGTTTTGAATTGAGCCGGCGTGACGTGCCAGAAGTGGTGCCAAAAAATTGGCAAATTCAAGAGCTGGACGACGGGCGTCTGCGGGTAACAGTTGATGCTGCGATGCCGGTGACGATTCAAGATTACCGAAAGTTAGGGGTCAGCTCAGCAGGACAATTACCGACTGGTTTCGATCCTGCCGCTCTATATCAGTCGCGCAATCACCCCCGTGGCTTACAGCTGGCGATTGCAGGTATTAGTGATGCGTTAGGAAGTATGGGGCTGAATTGGGACGATGTTTCGCAACGCGTGCGGCCTGATCAGATTTCTATGTATTCCAGTTCTGCGATTGGTCAAATGGATGAGACAGGCTCAGGCGGGTTACTTGGAGCGCGTTTGCGGGGCAAGCGGGTCACCTCAAAGCAGCTCGCATTGGGTCTGCCTCAGATGACAGCGGATTTCCCTAATGCTTATGTTTTAGGCCATGTTGGCACAACGGGTGGCAATATGGGCGCCTGCGCTACTTTCCACTACAACCTCAAATCAGCCGTTAATGACATTCAATCTGGCCGTGCGAAAATCGCAATAGCTGGGTCGAGCGAAGCGCCAATTACGCCGGAACAAATCGATGGCTTTATGACGATGGGTGCTATGGCAACTGATGAAAATCTTGCCGCGCTCGATGGGCTGGCTAATGGCGAGGAAATCGATTACACCAGATCGTGTCGGCCTTTCGGTGAAAATTGCGGTCTAGCCATAGGAGAGGCATCACAGTACGTCATTTTGATGGCTGACGACCTAGCGCTTGAGCTAGGTGCAAATATTTATGGCGCCGTGCCTGGCGTATTCGTGAACGCAGACGGGCATAAAAAATCGATTTCTGGCCCAGGAGTGGGCAATTATATTACTTTTGCAAAAGCGGTGGCCTTGGCTAAATCGCTGCTGGACGAACGAGGGTTTAAAGAGCAGATATTGGCCTACGCTCATGGTACTGGTACGCCTCAGAATCGAACCAGCGAATCTCATATATTTAACGAGACTGCCAAAGCGTTTGGTGCGACTGATTGGTTGGTCCCAAGTATTAAATGCTATGTTGGTCACACGATGGGGCCTGCTGGCGGCGATCAGTTAGCTAGTGCACTTGGTGTTGCTGAGCATGGCATCGTTCCGGGAATTACAACATCGACAGGGCCTGCCGATGACGTTCATCACAGTCACTTAAGGATCTCTTCCAAGCACTCGGATATTGGTGCCGAAAACTTCTCGGCTGCATTACTGAATGCAAAAGGGTTTGGCGGAAATAACGCAACGGCTGTCATGTTGTCAGCTGGGGTAGCAAAAAAAATGCTGGCGGAAAAACACGGTTCGGCGGCGGTATCGCAATGGCGGCATAGCTCTGAGATTGCGAGAGAAGCTGGTATTGACTACGATGCTCAATGCAGTAACAAAGGCATGTCTTTAACTTACCGGTTTGACCACGATGTGCGCGATGGTTCACATGTCCATATTGATGAGCATGAGTTGCGTGTTGATGGTTATAAACAGGCTATTAAGCTGAAACCGGAGGCTAACTAAACAGCTCAATTAACGCGTTCAGAATTCATGGGGACAGGAATTAACGGGGTCAAGAGTTAGTGGGGTCAAGAATTAGTGGGGTCAGAGTTAGTGGGGTCAGAGTTAGTGGGGTCAGAGTAAAAATACAGCACTGTATTTTTACTCTGACCCCA
>CAJWGN010000251.1 GCA_913031035.1 uncultured Gammaproteobacteria bacterium | reverse complement strand
AACGAAAACTTGTCAGTTAGGTTCAAGGTGTCCTGTAAATAAAAAGTTAACGTCGTCCGTTCAGTTTCCGGCACCCACGATGGATCTCGCAGGTTCTGGGTCTGTGCACTAGTAGAACTAACAGACGCAAAGCGTCGATCAAACAACTCGTTTTTGACATCAATAGTTTGCCAAGTCAGACCATAGTTCAATTCATGATTGACATTACCGGTTGAGAACGACTTGAACAAATCCGCTGTTAGGTTCAGTGTGTCTTGAACATAACTTCGATCTTCGTTACGTAAAATATCGTTTGATGGGTCGCGGTCAAATCTACTGTCAAAGGCAAATGCAGTTTGTCCCCTAGAGAAAACTTCTTGGTCGTCAAAAGTAATTTCCAAGTCGTCAAAAAGTAGCGCGTTAGCATTTTCCATCTCGAAGAACGCGCCAATCCGCTGACGTTCGAAACTGTCCGTGGTATTAAAATCGTAGTACGTTGAACTGTCCCGCGATAAAGGTTGGCCGATTGTATCTCGCTCGATATTTTCAATGACCAAACCGATTCGCTGGTTATCACTTAGGTTGTAGGCTAGCTTCGCAAGCAAACTGGTGGTCTTCAAATCGTAGGGATCCGCCTGACCGCGTGATGGCCCCAAAATGTCAGCGCCGCTGTCATGTGCTGAGGACTCAGATGTGTCGCGGCGAGTCAGCACGACTATGGACTCAAGATTGCCCAATCGACCTGCAAGCGTTCCAGTGAGTAACGTCTCACCGTTGCGGCTGTCATATCCTGACTTTACTGTCCCTCCGAACGTTTCGCCGCGTGCTAAGACGTCTCCTGGATCTTTTGTCGTATATTCGACGGATCCACCCAGTGCGCCGCTGCCCGCACTAATAGAGTTTGGACCTTTTACGATCTCAATAGCTTTCACTGTTTCCAATTCAACAACATTGCGGTTTGAACCAAACATACCGTAGGGCGCAAATGATGGCGGGCTAAGCGTCTCGCCTTGAGTGACACCATCAATAGTAATCGCGATAGCATCCGCTTCAACACCCCTTATATTAAATCCGCTATCGTTGTAACGGTCGCCGTTATCATTGACCTGAACGCCTGGGATGAAGCGCACAGTATCAGAAATATTGTAAATCATTTGACGATCAATTTGCAGCGTGTCGATAGAATTGGAGTTTCTGAACTCGGTTAATTCTTCGTCGCTGACAGTGGCTGTTTCCAGTTCATTTGTCTGCGCTCTTACCTGCATCGTCAATAAAACCGCCATTGTCGCCGACACTGAAATGCATAACTCTTTGAATCTCATTAGAATCTCCTTTGGAGGATGTATCAATAATTAGGGACAGCAAACACCGCAGCCTAACCCTTCATGGTGTTAATTGGGAATGGTAGTACAAATGAGAATTATTATCATTAAGAAAATTCCCAGGACTGTTTGACCGGGGCCTGTAACCGAAATTTTCCATAGAAGAAACCGGTATGACCGAATGCTCTCGGCAAAAGCCAAAAATACAGCCTTGGTTGGTGTGCGGCATCTGGATAAAGAAGGATTATCACAGCGAGCTGGTCAGGGTATTGACATCAATATCGCGGGCAATTGACCGATTTAAGACGAGCAGAGCAGGACAATTTTTCTCATTGGTAACCTCTGTTTAGTGGAAGAACCAAATAGGAAAATTCTGACAGCGGACTCCTTTGGTAAACCACTCGGGTTATTGCGCCGACAGAAACTTTGGCATCGTAAAATTCCGAAGAGGCTAATCTCGATGCCAGCCTTAGTCGAAAAGAACAAGGCTGGACAAACCTTTAGCCGTGCGAAGGATCAGTAAAAGAACCGAAAACTAAGTGAGATTAACGCATCTATTTGGCTCCCAGCAAAGGCAGCTTGTGCGTGTCTGCGGGCGAAGCATTTGTGCGTGTCTGCCGGCTTACTGATTGCCAATCTGCCATTCTGCGAAGGCAAAATGAGATCTATGAGGCGGCATTCAAGTGCCTTTATGGTGAATAAAAGGTACCAACGGCCTGCCATAGTCCGATATGTGAATTCAACTTTTACTCTATGTCCACCCAGTCAATTAGATAGCCATGCAATGACCCGCTAACGTCCCGTTTAAACAGATTCCTCACAGCAGATTCGGCGGAGTTTGATATCCGCGCACACCACGCCTTAGATTAGCCATCAATTCAACCGCTGAGCGTCGAATATCTTTGGGCACTTTTTTAAATGATAATAGTTCTCATTTGCATATGGAGTCTCTTGCCTATATCATTGTCTGCTATGACGACAGCCACTCTTAGAGATTCAACTATTGAGAATCCCTACGCAGGGATGGCAATTCAAATTGATACACGTTGAGAGGAGAACGGACCGCTCTTCGGATAATCAATCTAGCGCTCTGCCAGACGAGAGCTCGAGTAAAGTCCGTGATAACTACAAACTTTTTTGGCTTCAGAACGCACATACGACCTAAACACACTGCCTCCTAAGGCGTAACGACGGAGCAATTCTCCGTTCAGGACTAAGCTATGAATTCTAATCCACCACTCAATATAGGGGTAAAGGGTATGACTACCTGTCGAAATGTGTTTTCTGGTTTTCGCCTCGCTAGCGTCTTATCAATGAGTATTTTTATTTCCTGCACCTCGACCGGAAATGGAAGACTTGATTCGCAACAAAGCCAAGTTTCTGAGGATGACTTTGGAGTTTTGGTAATGGCTCATGGAGGGTCAAGAGATTGGAATGCGGGTGTCGAAAATTCATTGGCCTTTATAAAGTCACAGTACCCCGTTGAAATAGCCTTTGGCATGGCCGATGCTGGCAGTATTGAAGCCTCAACGAGGAAACTGGAGGCGCAAGGAGTTAAACACGTCGGTGTAGTTCGGTTGTTTGTGTCAGGAGAGAGTTGGTACGAACGCACCTCTCAAATTCTTGGCTTGCAAGAAGGAGCGCCTGAAAAGCCCGCCGACCATGATGATGCTGACACGGGTCACATGCGTATGGCGATGGGATTTTGGGAAATCGATACAGACCTAGAGTTTCATATGAGCAAAGAGGGCTTAGCGGAAGCCGAAGAAATGGATCAAGTTTTGCTAAGCCGAGTCCGTAACCTAAGTTCAGATCCCGCATCCGAAGTGGTAGCAATTATTGCTCATGGACCGGGAGACGATGCGGAGAACGAGCGCTGGATATCTGAAATCAGTGAACGAACCGCGTTGCTCAAAAAAGAATTGGGAATAGCTGACGTAAAAACCTTTACTCTACGTGAGGATTGGAAAGGAAAACGCGCATCCGCTGAGGAGACCATACGCGACTATGTGCAATCAGCAAGCTTGAAAGGCTTCACCGCCATCGTAGTTCCTTTTAGAGTTCAGGGTTTTGGGCCATATGCCTCGGTACTTGAAGGACTGGATTACAGCGCCGATCAGCTTGGGCTAACGCCGCATGATAATGTTGCGCTGTGGATTCAAAATCAAGCTGAGGAATTGCGCATACAGGCCACAGAGCATCGTACCCGGCTGGCAAAATCAGAATTATAAGCTCGAGTAAATAGAAAATTGCAAAGGAGTATATCAACACCCGCCACACTAAAAATCTATGGTTAGAAAACTGCCGGCAGCGCCTCTGCTAAACTTTAGCTCATGGCAAATATGAATGCGTAGCTCGTGCTGGAAACTGGGGAAGCGCTACTGATGGAAAGGAATCAACGGTTTTTCAAACAATAGGCGTTAAAAAGTGGAATAAGTTAAGAGTAATGAGATAGACGTTCTCTATAAGCGTCAGAATAAGCCAAGCTTGAGTTTCGACCCCTACGTTGCAAAAACATCCATCATGACGCAGCATAAATTGATGGATGTTGATCGGCCAAAGTTACAGCCGGTTCTTTTGAACCAACAATAATAGCCATGCTAACCTTCTCTTCAGTATTAATAAGTTTACTACTGGAATCGAGAAAAACAGTTATTTTCAACTACTATATCCCCGGTGCCGTTTCCCGAGACGCAAAGGCGCGCTATCTGAACAAGCGATAGTTCTTAGCCAATACTAAGTGTCATTTAAGGTTGAACACATTGTACACAGCTGCATGAGCACTCAAAAACCGCTGTGCCTGCGCCGCTGACGTGACCTTTTGCATGCCACACTCCCTC
>CAJWGN010000250.1 GCA_913031035.1 uncultured Gammaproteobacteria bacterium | reverse complement strand
CTGAACCAGATCATGATCACTCGTTTTCATTCGCATAGTGTCTGTTAGACGTATGGCAACGGTCAATCCTTGGTGGATTTGGTGAAAATAAATTTAAAAAACTGCTGCTTAAGACTGGTTTTTTTAAATTAACGCTTCCGGCGCGCATTTAAGTTTTCTGTAGCATACTGGAGGACGAACGGGTGAAAGCAAACGTTGGACACACAAAAGGTTTCATATCCGCTCTTTCAACTTAGTATAAATCAGACTTCTCAATGCAATAATTTTTGCTTATCACGATTTTTTATATGAGAACGCTCATCAAATCCAAAGCTTAAGTAATTTGGTTGATTTTGGATCATTAGCCGGTGTGCAAGGTGGTTTCGGTTGGGATAGAGCGCTCTCAAATGCTCTTCAAACGAAATATACCAGCGACGGTTTTCACATCGCACCTTACAAACCAAACCAATTTTGTTTTCAAATCTTTCAATTATATGAGCTCTTTTTTCCCCCAAATTTAGGTCTACTAGTATCTGCTTCTTGAGCTCTTCCGCCTGCTTGAAACACATATTTCTAATTGAAAAAAACATTTCCTCTTCAGCTTTAACTTTATTTTTCCAGTCTTCTAGGAGTTCGGGTATTGGATCTCTTCCAACATCAGCACAGGACTTTACATATTTTTCAATAAACCAAGTCTGGTTTTCAATGTGTAAATGCACATGATCTGAAAAAAGGCCCGAAAAAACTTCACCCGACCTCCATTTGGCCTCTAAAGACAAAATGTTACTTTTGATGGCATTCTTATGTGTTTCATTAGAGGGAAAATCACTTTTTTGCGGTCCAGTTAATCCGGCAAACATGGTATCCAGCGAAGCGCCGCTCGAAGCTGTCCAGTCTGCAAAGCACAAATAAACTAGCCATAAAATGCCAACCGGAGGGAACACAAAACACAAAATTATAGCTAGGATCCACTTCATTCTCACTCCTTAATTATATTCTGATCTGAGTTTGAAAATAATTGTCCGTGCAATGGGCTTTTAAGCCTTTGCCTGTTGTCAGCTTTGGACAAGCATTCTCATCTGCATAGGTGTAGGCAACACTTCTGCTTTCGTTCAGTCTTTTTGCGCCAAGTTAGTCCAAACATTCGTGTCCGAGCAGGCCCAGTTCGCAGTCGAAATAGCTGACCGGAAGCCATCCAGAGACAGGGATAGGTGGGTTAAGGCACCCTTTGCATTTACCAACATGATTGTTACGCTTCGACTAGAAATTAAGGATTCATAAAGGCTCTCAACTTGATGAGGATGATTAAATGCCCATGAACCAATTTCAAAAAGTTCAAACGTCTTTCCAGAAGAAAGTAGATAAATTTTGATATTATTGGTGTAATTGCCCAGATAGAAAGACATTTGACCTAATGGTTCTCGACCGCCGCCAAAGCTGTAAAATAATTCTGTTCTATGTACACTCTTCAGCGTAGCCCTATACCCTATCTCTGAGTCCCTTGGCTTCGAAACTGCCCAACATTCAGTTGGATGGCGGTCTATTTGAGCAGTCCAGGTTTTAAATCTTTCAATAGTCACATTGTCGGCAGAAATATATCGATAATTTAATTGGTCATTCGCCAATAGGATTGTGGCACTGCAAGCAAGGGTCAGGACTATTGTTATAAACTTAAACATCATCATTTTCACTCACAGTTTCGTCAAGAAATCATTCAGCACCGCGCGTCATTTCGTATGAACCGCGCTATTAATTATTGTGAGCCCTGAACAAACTCACTGGAATTTCTGGGCCATTTTCGCCTTTGGTGACACTTAATTCAGGGACCTTATACCGGCGCCATTTGATCTACATTTAACCAGTGGCCTTATTTCAAGATCTCATCACCTTAGAAGATCCTAAAAACAAAATTACCGCTGATAGGTGCTACATTACCGCATATCCACTAAAGTTAATTTGGAACCATTAACTAAGAAAAAGAGAACCTTCTTACCTTTAGCTTGGTGAGCCTCCATGTCTTCTAGGCTTTCCTCAATTAATCTAGGCGACCATACATCAGTCACAATCATGACTACTCCGGTGTCATAAAAGCAGTTAATCATATGGCTTCGAACCTTGCGCATCACATTGCGAAATCCATATGGGCGAGAAGCGGCCTCTCCCTGACAGAGAGCCAAAGCAAGAGGACAACAAATACCAATCTCATTACCAGGAATTATATTGATATCGCTCGAGCGCCCGATAGTTTCACGCACTGAGCCGGCTGGATTATGCCTGAAAATAGATTGATAGCCACCCTCGCTTATGAGCAAACTTAGACCAGCAAGCACCTCCAATACATCTGATTGGATGAGCTCAGGTAGCCCAAGTTTACGGACAGTACGAACTAGATCATTTTCAATTTGAATCTCAGTTTTATTTGTATTTTTCATTCTATTTTATCCTTATAGGTTGCGCGCTTGAGTTCATTTTGTGGAACGAAAGCATTCATGCGTTGTGATTGTATTTGACCCGACTGCCATCAGGATATTTCTCAATCCGAAACCCAGTTGGAATTGTCTTTTGCACCAAAGATACGTGTGAAATCAGACCAACTGATCTTGTTTCACCAACAGTTTTCTTAAGTGTTTCTAGAACTTTATCTAGACTTCCGGCATCTTGATCTGCGTCCAAGGTTCCAAAACCCTCATCGATGAAAATCGTGTCGAGTTTTATACCACCTGATAGACGCTCGACGACATCTGAAAGACCCAAGGCTAGCGCTAAGGCCGCAATAAATGTCTCACCTCCAGAAAGTGTGCTGGTGTCTCTAGACCGTCCAGTATGGACATCATTAACCATGATCCCAAGGCCGCGTTTTGCAGTACCTTTTCCACCTTCAATGCTTCGGTCTAGCGAGTACCGTCCCGAGGACATCGGCATCAGACGTAAATTCGCAGCAATGAGGACTTGATCAAAAATTGCACCAATGGCGAAGGTTTCAAGATCAAGGCGAATGGTATTATTGGCTGAACACAAAGCCGCCATTTCCCGCAAGGTTGCAGTTTGACTTTCTTCTTTTTCAACATTTTGCCGACGTCTTAATGTTTTTTTCTTTAGTTCACCCAGTTGCTCCATATCTGTGTGAGCCGTTGTCACATTCTTTACAGCGACATCTCTTAACTCAGCCGATTGAGTAGCTTCTTTATCTAAAAAGGCTATGTGCGGCCTATGAGCACCCTCGATTGATTTCTCCAACAAGCCTTTTCGATTATTTGTCGTCAAACATTCGTCATCGAACTCTTTTAGCTCCAATTCAACACTAGGCAGGTCATCAATTTTCTTTAGGAACCTTAAAAATTGTTCTTGGCAAAAATTACGAGATTTCAGTTCTAAAACTAATGTCTTCTGTGCCTCTGCTTCACGTGCTGCCTCAATTGTTAAGGCCTCTCGCTTTTGATTAAGAACCGCATGCGCTGAGGCTGTTTTTAATTCTGCAGCTTCTTTGGTCTCTTTAGCAGTTTTCAGGTTTCCTGAAACCGACGTTACCAAATCATCCAGATTATCAATTGCTAACTGAAGGGCTGCCTCATCTTGCAGAGCCTCCGGCACTGCTTGAAGCATACCGTCTAACTTGCCTTCAAGGTTTGTAACTGCATTTTTCTTTGCAGCAGTGTTTCTTTGAGCATTGTCTTTTTCTTCAATAGAAGCTGCGACGATTTTTCGTAAATTTTCAAGTCCTTCTACAGCAGTTTCCAAGACCCCAATATCGCCTAGCATGCTAATCTTATTTAGTTTTTCCGAGACAAGTAGCGCAATATTATCAAGATCATTTTCAGGTACTTCGAACTCGCCAAGGGAACGCTTCCGCTCTGTTATCAACGCAATGGTGGACGCTCGCTCTTCTTTAGCATTCGCGTGTTGTTGTTGCGCCAAGATGAGTTGGTCTTTCGAGATGCGAAAGTTCTCATCCAAACCTTGGCTTTCGGCACTGCCAGTGGCTAGATTTGGATGATCCTCAGATCCACATACTGGACAAGCCATGTCAGGCGACAGTTTAGCAGCCAAATGGACGGCCTGCATTTTAGACAAGGCCTGTTCAGCGGTATCGAATGTTGATTTCTTTTGATCAACCAGAAGGGCTAATTTTGCACATTTTTCTTCTGATGCCTCCTTAGCAATTTTTGCTATCGCAAGCTCTTCTT
>CAJWGN010000249.1 GCA_913031035.1 uncultured Gammaproteobacteria bacterium | reverse complement strand
AGTTATTTTTCACTTTTTACTCATCGGCACTCCTGTAAGTACTCCTAATAGTGTGCAGCAAAGCTAATGTTCAACAACCTGAAACGTAGAATTTATGCAGGCACCAGTTAAACTCACGATTCTGTAGATCAGAAACGAGATCTCAACCAATTAGAGACTGCCTGAATAACTCAACGCCATGTCAAGTAGCGGGTCATATTTTTCAAATAACGGAATTACACACGCAAGCTCCATAAATCCCACCGTTCTACCACCCACTAGGGTCTTTTTCACCCCTTGCAGGGCCATCACCCTGTTTTTGGGCACATTTATACCTGAGACCCCATCAATCCCAGATCCACTATTCTCAAATTGGACAGCGCAACAGCGTAAAGAGCTGTGTCGTGTTTTTCTTCAAGTCACGATAGCAAAATGTTATAAATCCTAACCGGCTATTGATGATCCCAAACGAGTGCTCCAGTTGCCTCGCATACCCGCTTACAGGAGAACTGCCCGCATCTCGTTTGTCATGCTCAGCCATTCCTGACCCATTCTTGCACGCGTCACGAAGTCTGGATTCGCAAGAATATGCCTGCCCCATGTCACCATATCCAGCCAGCCCTCTTCGAGCTCCTGGTTGGCTTCCTCGATACTTAGCGACGCGCCCCCCATCAAGTAATGAGGCCATATAGAACGAATCGACCGAACCACTTTTCCAGAAGTTTGAAAGTAATCCGCATTGGCGCAACTGACATCCAGCAGGCGCAAGCCCAGCTCATCAACCTTTTGAATGAAATAACCCAGCATTTCGTCTAAATCAGGCCATTCGTAGAGCCCACCCATTTCCCGTGAGGGAGAAATTCGGATCATCACTTTATCGGGGCCATACCGGCGCATTAAGATATCTATCAGTTCTACCCCTAGGCGACACCGGTTTTCTACTGATCCACCATAAATATCGGTTCGCTCATTAATCCGCGTATCGAAGAATTGATCTATCAAGTAGCCGTGGCCCATATGAATTTCCACGCCATCAAACCCGGCTTGAAAGGCCTTGTCCGCCGAATTCACATACATCTGGTAAATATCAGGCATTTCATCCGCACCTAGCGCCCTAGGAACACCAAATGTCTTATCGTTTTGACGGTTTATTCCGGAGGCCTCCTTATCAGTCGAACTCACGGGGTCCAAACCACCAGTAAAGTCAGAATGCGAAATACGGCCACAATGCCAGAGTTGTGCAAAAATCTTCGAGCCTGCCGCCTGTACTTGTTTAACCGCCTGCTCCCAGCTCTTTGCATGCTGATCCGTGTATAGATGCGGAACGTTGCAATAGCCATCGCCGCCGGGATCGACAATGATGCCCTCGGTTAGAATTAAGGCAACGCCATCTTTCGCTCGGCGCGTATAGTACGCGGCAATTTCATCTGTGCAGCAATGATTGGCGTCAGCGAACCCGCGCGTCATCGCACTCATCACTATACTGTTTTTTAACTGTCCAAGATAGGGCGAACTAAAAGGCATTAGTAGCTTCGAATTCATGTAAACATACTCCTATAATAAGGTTGGTCGAGATACTCTGCTAAACTGTTTTGCCATGCTCTTTGGCGCTCCAAGCCTTCACCATTGAGCCTGCGGTTTTCCATAATCACGGCTTCAGGGCGCTTGGCCTTTTCAGTGATGCTCACTTTTGTCAAAGACGCTGGCGTGATTGAAAAGTGCTCATCAATGGCTAACAATTTCGTAATTTCACTGGCCACGTCGAAGAAAGACGCCTGCCCATGCGAAGCCATACAGTACACACCTGACCTATCGTTGGCCAGTAGCAAGAGCGTGTTGTAAGCGAGATCGTTGGTATAGGTGGGCTGCCAAATTCTGTCGCCCACTTCAATCGACTGGACACCTGCCTTGATGAGTTTAGCAATATGCGGTACGAACTTTCCCACGAAGTTTTTATCGATCTCCCACCCTCCAAAAAAGCCTGCCATGCGTACCACAAGAGACTGTGGAAGCGCCTCTGCTACAATCTGCTCCGCCTCTAGCTTAAGGCGCCCGTAAACAGACAAAGGATTTGGCGAGGTTGTCTCCGTGATAGGAAGGTCCTGATTGTCATAGATCAAAAATGACTGGGGATAAAACACCTTTGCCTCTGTGCGCAGGGCCAGTTCAACAATATTTCGTGTTCCGCCGACCTTAACCGCATGAGCTTCATCTGGGTTCTCTTCGCAATAGTCTGCATTGACAATCGCTGCGCAATGGAAAATAAAATCAGGCCTAAAATCCGCGATACTAAGCACCTGATCCGACGATCTTATATCTAAATCACTCTTTCCCAAGGCAAGCACGGTAGCCATGGGCGCGTGTCGCTCAAGAACATCCTGAAACGCCTGTCCCAGCATCCCCTTTGCGCCAGTAATCACTATACGCTTTACACTTAGAGGCAGCAAGGCGCTATGATCGCATTGAAAATTCACGTGCTCTTTTTCTCATAGTCAATTGTTCGAATCAATGCTTCTTCGAGTGTGACTTTGGGCTTCCAGCCAAGTAGCTGCAACTGACTGATATCTGCATCGGGCGCCATGATTTCATTTACCCGATATGGCAATGCTCCAAACTTCAAGTACGAACGGGATTGGGTAAGACGATGTAACCATTCGATATAGTCACGTATGGCATGGGTTTCACTGGAGCCTACATTGAACTCGTTAAAGCCAGGCGGAATATTGTTTATTTGCTCCAGTACAAGTCGGTAAATACGTGCTGCTTCTTCTACATAGATAAAATTACGCTTTTGATCGCCCGGGGTCAAATCAATTTCGGCTTCGCTCGTCAGTAAACGCCGTATCATGCTCGGCGTAAATTTATCGCGATTATCCATTGGACCAAACAGAACGCCAGTCTTAAAATTTATCACTGGCACACCATCGCTTAACTGCTTCGCCCACTCCAAGAATTGCCTCTTTGACAATGAGTAATATTGTAACGCACCGTAGTTCGGCGTATAAAACGTATCGGTATTAATAAACGCAGTGATCCCACTTGAAATGCTAAGCGACAGCAATGAGAGGGGATATAGTACGTTCGCGTCCAGCACCTTGGTTACAGCTCCGTGCGTCCCATAATCTGTCGCGGTATGAATGATAAATTCGATGGAGTGCTCCTGAAACAGCGTCTCGAGCGACACTCGGTCAGCATCATAAAGCTTAATATTATGTTCTATATCGGCTATTCTAAATAAATCTGATGCATGTCTTTTAAGGCCAATAATACGGTGGGTTTTACATAGTTCACGCGCTAAGGCACTACCCAAAAAACCCGTTACCCCAGTGATCAGTACGGTACCCATCAGAGTGACCTCATTTTTAAAGGTTTGCCTAGCATGTTACCTAAGACTATGAATAACCGCCATAAAAACACATATTTAGCTATTGAAATCAAAAATTTATCCTGAATGCAGATCTAACCCTGAAGGTGAGCCCAAAATGAATATTATTTTTATCACGTTTTTTTCTGATGTTCAACAATATTAACAAAGGAGGACTATGATGACACTGAACTTTCAACAAAAACAAAAAAGTAAGATCTTTAATCCTAAAACATTATTAGTAGGACTGGTCGTACTGATAATGTTTATAAGTGTACCAGTGTTTGCAGAGGAGGAAAAAGAAGGTCGATACAAAGGTTTTATTATGAGTGATACAAGAAGTTCCGTAAGTTTTGTGGTTCTTGATTCAGAAACAGGATCAGTAAAATGGTTTCACCAGTATACTACTCCAACCCCAAAGAAGCTCGACATCAGATGTACTAAAGCAAAGTCCGAATAAAATGTAATTGAATTTGATTAGGACTTTAAAACTATTTGCACAAACCATTAACTGCTCCGTATGCACCTTTGTCACAAAGAGGCGTACCTTTGTCATATTGACCATAGTTATCACTACTAGTTTGCGATGAATTGTTACCACTGATTACGTAAATTAAGACTAACCCAGCAACAACTATCATTAATGCTTTCATTTCCGGCTCCATCAACAGTCATTTATTGTTTCAGAGCCTTCGAGATTAGCTTGAAACGTCGCAAATTCAACCTCGGTGTTAACTTCAGAATTGGGCATGAGCTTAGCGGGATTGGTGTATTTGTGAAGTCTGAATTTCACCAATAATCCAACCTCAAGTGCAGGACATAGGACACCCCTTAGGG
>CAJWGN010000248.1 GCA_913031035.1 uncultured Gammaproteobacteria bacterium | reverse complement strand
CCAAGGACCGTGATATACTTTTATTTGGGGGTGATCAGGGGCCCATGGTCCTTGATTTGGGGTGCCTTGCGCCCTGCGCCCTGCGCGTTGACTCTGTACCTGAGTTGTTCTGCGCCCTGCGCCCTTTATTGTTGGATAAATTGTCTCGTCAAGGTGAACAAATAATATCTGCAAATACAGGGAGGAGTTGATATGTTAATTCGTCTTGCTCGACCGAGCGATCTAGATGCTCTGCTTAAGCTTTCAGCTTTGCTGCCTCCTGGCATGACCTCAATGCCATTTGATAAGCCCACCTGGGAAAAAAAGCTAGAGTTAGTCCACGGGAGCACCCGAGACAATATTCGCACCGATCAGGAGTCAGTATATTTGTTGGTGCTTGAAGACCCAGAGACAGGTTCTATTGTAGGCACGGCAGGAATTGTTGCCGGTGTAGGGCTAACGCACCCTTTCTACAATTACAAAATGTCTAAAGATGTTAAGCATTCAGAAGAATTGGATATACGAGTTACCAGCAACCTATTACACCTTGTTAATGATTTTACCGGGGAGACTGAGCTAATTTCTCTATTCTTAATGCCGGAACATAGGATTAAGTATGCGGGTCAATTTTTATCTCGCTGCCGCTATGTCTTCATGAATGATTTTCCAGAGCGTTTTAGCGAAATTGTATTTGCTGAAATTCGTGGCTGGCTTGATCAAAGTGAAAAATCGCCTTTTTGGAAACACCTAGGATCTAAGTTTTTCAATATCCCATTCGCCAAAGCAGACTTCATCAGCGCAGTAAACGGATCGCAATTTATTTCTGACCTTATGCCTCGGTTTCCTGTCTACATGGAGCTGTTGCCTAAGGAGGCAATCAACGTTATTGGTAAAGCTCATGATGATTCGGTGCCCGCCATCAAATTGCTGGAAAGAGAAGGGTTTAAGTATAGGGGGGCTATTGATATTTTTGATGCTGGCCCTGTTATGCAATGTGAGAGATCTAATATCGAATCAATCAAGAATACAAAGCAGCTAACGATCGCGAAGATATCTGACGCTGCTACCTCGGATGAAGGTCGTCCGATATGCATGGTCAGCAATCGATCGTTGGGTGACTATCGCCTCTTACTTGGCGCATGTGAATTTACTGACGATGGCGATTTGATCATGACCGAAAAAGATGCAAAGGCTCTGCAAGTAAGCGTGGGGTCGGAAGTTACACTCCTGCCAATTCGGTAATCATGCGCCACAGGCACGTGTGTTGATGGAAAATAGAAAACCCGTCGAGTGGTTTTTTTGAATAGATAATTTAGGTTGCGCGGGTTAACCGCTCAACTCAGAAAGGGTTAAACGGCTATGCAGGAAAATAAAGAAGCAAATTTTATTGGTGGCCAGTGGGTAAAATCTAATGGAGAAGTTATTCACTCGGAAAATCCCGCCAGCGGTGAGATGTTGTGGCAGGCGGCAAGTGCACAGCTTGCAGATGTTGATGCGGCGGTAGGCGCGGCAAGGGGGGCTTTCGCGACTTGGCGCCTACTGGACTTCGCTGAGCGAGAAAGTTACGTAGCCAAATTTGTAGATTGTCTGAAACAACATCAAGAAGAACTAGCTCAAGCTATTCATCAGGAAACAGGCAAGCCGTTTTGGGAAAGCAAAACCGAAATAGCAACGATGATAGGCAAGGCTGGTATATCTAAGGCCGCTTACGATGCGCGTACTGGAGAGAAAGAGAGCAGCGTCAACTCAATTGAAGTTCGGCTAGCTCATCGTCCTATTGGTGTTTTCGCGGTATTAGGTCCATACAATTTTCCCGGGCACCTTCCCAATGGTCATATTATCCCAGCACTTTTAGCGGGTAACACCATTGTATTCAAACCATCAGAACTAACGCCAAGGTTTGGTGAGCTAATGATAGCGTGCTGGGAACAAGCAGGGCTTCCAGCAGGTGTAGTAAACCTAATTCAAGGTGCAAGAGACACCGGTGCGGCCTTGGTCAATGCCGATGACATTAATGGCGTGTTATTTACAGGCAGTTCCAAAGCAGGGCATGCCATTCATAAGGCTCTAGCAGGTCAGCCTGATAAAATGTTGGCTTTGGAAATGGGCGGCAATAACGCGCTAATTATTGATCAAGTTGCTGACGAAAATGCGGCTGTCTATACTATAATTCAGTCAGCCTTTATCTCTGCAGGTCAGCGCTGTACTTGCGCGCGTCGCCTTATAGTTGTTAAAAGTACCGCCAATGAAAGCCTTGTTAAGAGGCTGGTTGAGGCCACTTCGAAAATAAAAGTCGGGTCTGACGATAGTTGTTTCATCGGACCGGTAGTTTCAAACGCAGCGGCAGATGGCGCCATGGCATTTGAAGCTGAACTTGTGTCAGCAGGCGCTAAATCTTTGTTGGCGCTGAGTCGAGATGACACTAGTAGACCATTCATTCATCCAGGGCTTATCGATGTTACTGGCGCTAGTGGGATTGTCGATGAAGAATGTTTTGCTCCCTTATTGCAAATACAGTGGGTAGATGACCTGCATGCAGCCGTTGAGGTCGCAAACAGCACTCGCTATGGATTGTCAGCAGGACTGCTCAGCGACAATGACACCGCTTGGGATTATTTTTATCCTCGTATCAATGCGGGGATTGTTAATTTTAACAGGCCATTGACTGGGGCCAGCGGTTCGGCGCCGTTCGGCGGAATAGGGGCAAGCGGAAATTTTAGACCCGGTGCCTACTATGCAGCCGACTATTGTGCTTACCCAATTGCCAGTATGTCGAGCCAAGTAGTTGAACTTCCCGGCTCTTTAGCGCCGGGAATTACACTTTGATGGAATCGCAAAATAAAGGCAGCGTGGAAGTAAACTTTGATGGTTTAGTTGGACCTACCCATAATTTTGCGGGCCTTTCTTTTGGTAATGTTGCAAGTAGCCAGCACGGCGGGCGAACCTCATCTCCGAGACAGGCGGCGTTGCAAGGGCTGGAAAAAATGAAGGCCTTAGTCGCTATGGGAATGAAGCAAGGGATATTGCCGCCCCATGAGCGGCCGCATTTGCCGACCTTGAAAAAACTTGGTTTTCAGGGCAAAGATGAACCGGCGATTCTGGCTTCTGCCGCTGGTTTGGCGCCAAACCTCTTGGCCTCTGTGTCTTCAGCTTCCAATATGTGGGTAGCTAATGCAGCAACGGTCTCTCCGTTTGCCGATGCGGCTGACGGTAGAACTCACTTCACCCCGGCCAATTTAATAAGCATGCCTCATCGCTCCATTGAGCCTCCCATCACGTCCAAGATATTAAAGGCGATATTTAAAGGTGATAGCTATGCCCATCATTCTGCGTTGCCTAGAACTCCAGCTTTTTCTGATGAGGGGGCAGCTAACCACACCCGGTTCTGCAGTCAATATGGTGAGAGGGGTGTAGAGTTTTTTGTTTACGGTGTTTCTGCTAAATCTACTAGCACAGGACCTAAAAAGTATCCTGCTCGGCAAACTCGAGAAGCCTTTGAAGCTATTGCACGCAGCCATCAGCTCGACACTAAAAATAGCGTTTTTGCGCAACAGAATCCTGAGGCTATCGACGCCGGTGTCTTTCATAATGATGTGATCTCGGTAGGTAACCGTGATCTATTGTTCTTTCATGAAAAGGCATTTTTAGATACTGATAAGGTAAAAAGTGACTTAGACAGGGCCATGGGAGTTCATGAAATGAGCTATATCGAGGTGCCCTCTGCATCGGTTAGCCTTGATGATGCGGTGACCTCATATCTTTTTAATTCGCAGCTTTTGTCAGTTCCAAATACTGAAGGTTCGGTTATGGTTGTGCCTTCTGAGTGCGCTGTCAACGTGGCGGTCAAAAGCTACTTAGACGAATTAGAGAAGAGCCAGGTAGGTGTCAATAAAGTTGTCTACTACGATCTTGGGCAAAGTATGAGTAATGGCGGCGGCCCAGCTTGTTTAAGGCTTCGTGTGGTGATGAGTCCCGAACAAATTAAAACTATGCAGGCAAGAGTGCTTTTGAATGATGATCTGATTGCGGATCTAGAAGCTTGGATTAATTCCAATTATAGAGATGAATTACATCCAGATGATTTAGCTGATCCAAGCTTGCTAGCCGAGTCGCGCAAAGCATTAGATGAGCTTACTTCTATTTTAAAGTTAGGCTCAATCTACGAGTTTCAAACTGCCTGAACTCAATGTGGAAAAGTCGGCT
>CAJWGN010000247.1 GCA_913031035.1 uncultured Gammaproteobacteria bacterium | reverse complement strand
CAATCGCTCAGCAAAATAAGATCACTGCCGCAACTGATAATAACACCGTAACGCTTTCTAACGCTGGAACATTTTCGGGTAGCCAATTTGTTGAAGAATATCAACTGGCAAGTGCCGCGAACAACGTGTTCACCACTAACGCAGCTGGGCAAACTGTGACAGGCGGATCTGAGGCGGATACAATCATAGGTTCGGCTGGTGTGGATATTCTGAGGGGCGGTAGTGGTACGGCAGTTGATAAGTTCGAATTTGCATCAAGTGATGCATCGGCAGCTAGGTTCGTAGATGATAACTTCTCAAGTAACATATCAGATAACGACCACTTTTTTGGTCATTTCGATGTCGTTAAAGACTTTGTTACAGGTCAGGATAAGATTGACTTGGAGGCTTTGACGTTCTTTAATGCTAACTATACTGGTAGTGAAATATATGTCGACGCTGGCAACGTGCTGCCCGCCATGAACGATGTGGTTCAAGGCTTTGCCCTTCTAATAAAAGGGACATACACCGAGACGGTAGGTGCAGGCGAAGATAGTTTTGTTGTTAATTTAGCTGGTGGACTGGACACGCTTATCTACTTTGATACTGGTGGAACAAACAGGGGTATCATTCTTGATAACTCTATCCTCGCGGTTGGTAATGTTGGAGATACCATTAACAGCTCGGTTGACTTTATTTAAAAGTTTAAGAATAGCTTTTAAAAGCGGCCTGAGGGCCGCTTTTTTTATTATAAAAAAATATGGTAATGTACTAAATGGTTTAACATTAGCCCCACAAATACGCATTATATTCAATTTCAAAGCGAAGGGGTCACTACATCAAAAGGGCTCACAGGATAGGCGATGGCTAGAAAATTTACCCTAGAAAGTTTAGACTATGATGTTGATGATCTTACTGAGGATGGTCAGAAGATTTGGTCACGAATGCTGTTTGCCCTACAGAAGCTGGATGAGCTGAGTGGCCAGCACGCCCTCCTCACCCGTGCAAAAAATGCCTACATTGAAGATATTAAAAATGAAGTTGTTCAGAGTAAATCTGGCGTAGACTTCGCCGCGTTATTTTCTGACGACTAATTAAGGGAGTGTCAGTTTGCCTAAGATCAAATTAGATGAAATTGAATACAACACCGAAGACTTGAGCGAACGCGGTCAGGCGAACCTGAAGAGCCTCCAGTTCTTGGAAGTGCAAATGCAGAAATTACGTAGTGAGATTGCTGTGTACCAGACCGCGCAGCAGACCTATGTCGCGGCACTCAAGGCTGAAATAAAGTCGTCAGATATAGAGCCGCTTCCGGTTGAGAGCCCTGCGCAGGAATGAGTGGCGAGGTTACTGATGGGGCAGGGGCAGACGGCCCGGGTATTTCAGCACGCTTCCAATTCAGTATTAAGACTTTTACCGGGCGCTACTTGCCCGTCGAGGACCGGCTACGCTTAGATGGCGTGGACGTCGAGGGTGTGGAGCAGTGCATCCTTTTGACGCGGCGGCTCTGCAATAAACTCGTCCCAACAATCGCGACACAATTAGAGGAAAATTTTCTTGAGGGGATGCCCCGAGACGTCGCGCAGGACATGCGGCAGTCGAGCGCACGTCAGGTGAGGAGTGCGACGGCGACTGAGAGCCCTGTGGTGCCTGGGTCAGCGTCGCCAACCTGGCTGTGCGTGACCGTCCACATTAAGAAGTTCCCGAACGGGGAATTTTTGGTGGTCTTCACTGACGACCGAAGCATTGACGCGAGTATGGGCATGACGGAGGTTAATTTTCGCGCGGTGTTGGATGTTTTGCACGAACTCTACGAGAAGGCAGAGTGGAGTTCAGAGTGCTTCCCGGACTGGTTTGAGCGTCCCGGACCAGTCGAACCCAGCCAATTAAGATTAAATTAGCTCTTCAGAACCCTGCGGCAAATGACGCCTAAATTTCAGAATTGGAATGTGGAGAAGTACAACTCACTTCCAAATATTACAGCACGACGCCTATATCGAGCGAAGAAACCGAACCGTAAGAAGCGAGTAGCCTACAATAATAATTTTCCACAACACTCAGGAGGCGTAAGATCACGCCACAAATTGGCTATGGGCTTACAAAAAGACCGCCCCAATATTGGGACGGGCGGGGCTACACTCGCTATGAAACTAAACTGACCCAAGATGGCAGCAAAAGTCTGTGTCCAAACAATCCTATAAATATGGACTGCCCGAGTGGGGCTGCTCATTTTCACACACTGGGAACAACAGTGATGGAGCAGCTAGATCAGCAGGCTTGTTAACTATCAAGTAAGTCCCCAAGGTGTAAGGCTTAGTAATACCTTTTTGCAGCCATGTGAGATTTTTATTCTAAAATTCCATTATTTTGGACAAAAATTCATGATATTTTGAATGCTGTGCTGGAGAAAGTTTGCCTGTGCCAATACTTTATAACCTGCTTCACGATAAAGGTGCACCTTTGATTTGGCTGCCTAACTTTCGCCATGCAGTGCAACAGTCAGAGGAAGCCCTGTTGATAGGAAGTACTCTGGATTAGGTATGGGCCCACTCATCGACTAGGCTAATACTCAATAATATTTTTTCCTGAATAGGCTAAAATTTAGATGATACTGATGGAGTGGCTTTTGGCTTTTTCACCACCTTTGCTGTAGTTTTCTTAAAAATTTTTAAAGTTGCATACTGAGATGGAGTAAAGTTCAATAGTTAGCGCAAGGCGAATTCATTTCTGCCTCACAGAGAAAAATATTTTGTCACTGAAGTAATGGAAAAGTTTGTGTGACGTGCGCTGGGTTTAAATTGGTTGCACTGTAATGTATCTAAAACTAATTTGGCTTTTGGCTTTTGGCTTTTGGCTTCTGGCTTCTGGCTTAATTGGCTAATGAGTGGCAGTAATTTTAAAAAAATATTTCAGGGATTTGTGGCGAAGGCATGGTCTTTAGTGCGAGAGATCGATTTTTTATCACCTACAGCTGCTATTTTACTAATATTGCGGCCTTCGATAGTTCAGGTAGCTTTAAAAATAGCGCAACCATGTTTTCTGGTACCACGGTTTTTGTATAAAACTACCCATTCGACAGTGATAGTGATAGTTTTACAAGTAAAGCTAAGCGATAAACATCGCCTCTGGTGAACCCGTTTAAGAAAGAGAAACGCATCTATTGCTCTACCGAGCGAGACGTAGCTCTCTCATTAACCAGATCGAGAGTGCAAAGCTAATTTATAGGTTCACATGGCAGTATTTTTTTCCATAGTTAATCACCAAAATATTACGATAAAACCAATAAGAATTCACGTTGGACTGTCGGTTTGCGCTGTGCGGCAAAGCCTAAATTTATAGCTGGTCAAATTCAGTGTAAAGACTGTGGTGTTTCTGAACAATACAGTGGCCATTCAATCATCCCGCAGGGTAGTCTCTATATAGGCTTCAAGCCCATCCAAATCGAGGTGGTCAAATTGTCCAAACCCCTGCATCCATGTCCAAGCGGCTTGCATTGCATCAGGATCAAGTTTGCACCATTTCACCCGCCCACGGCGCTCTTGCAGGATCAGCCCAGCATTGGTTAAAACACCCAAATGCTTTGAAATTGCGGCCAGCGACATCTCAAAGGGCTCAGCGACGTCGGTAACTGCCATGTCATCTTCCAGGAGCATTGACAAGATTTCTCGCCGTGTTGGGTCAGAAAGTGCTGAGAATGTGAAGTTTAGGGATTTAGCCATGGTTTGAGTGAAACTGATATGGATTAAATCGTCAACCAAATGGTTGAATATAAAATTTAGTGCAATTTTAGAGTGCAAACCCCTGCGACAAGGCGCCGTGCAGGCGTGAGTAAAAAAAAATTATGATTTAAAACATATATTTACCGAAGGATCTTGCCGATAAACTTGAATTGACTCTGAGCCCCGCGCGGACTATCACCCCCTAAAGCTCTTCGTTAGGAGTATTAGGTGTCGACGCCAGATCCAGAAAAGCTTAAAGAGCTTGAAAATCGCATTGCGAGGATAAGGGCTGCAAATGCACCTAAGCCTGCGAAGGAGGAGCATCATACAATGGCCAATATGGCCTGGCGTATGGTGATTGAATTGGTGGCGGGGATAGCCATTGGTTTTGGGATTGGGTTTGGCCTTGATTGGCTGTTTGGCACGATGCCAATCTTCCTGATCTTGTTTATAGGTTTGGGCTTAGCCGCCGGTATTCGCACAATGATGCGCACCGCGGAAGAGGTTCAAAAAATGCACATGGCGCAAGCTGCAGAAGATAAAGAGGGTTAAGACCTTG
>CAJWGN010000246.1 GCA_913031035.1 uncultured Gammaproteobacteria bacterium | reverse complement strand
AAACAATATCCAAAATTGGTACTCCTTTATTTGAAAGGGGGCGTCGTGGTTTGAAGGCCATGCTAACCTTCTTGCGAGGAGGTGGTATTTTGGCTGTGCTGATTGATCAACGTCTAGCCAACGGAGTGCCACTGTCGTTTATGGGTAAAATGGCCTACACGCCGGTGTCGATAGCTGATTTAGCATTGAAGTTGAACGCTCTGGTGGTGCCCGCCTATGCTGTTCGTCAACCCGATTTATCATATGAGGTCCATATAGAGGGCCAAATCGAACATTCGACTGCTATCAAGATGACACAGGAACTTAATGATAGTCTGGAGCGGCGCGTGCAGAGAAATCCAGAGCAGTGGTTGTGGATTCACCGCCGCTGGAAGTCGATAGATTTTGAGGAAAATTCCACGGATTAACGAAATATGTTGTAGCTATCGCAGATTAAACTTTCCTGAAGCTAGTCTTGTAGCGGCTACGTAATAGCCTCTCAAATCATTTATTTGGCCTTTCGTTCGAACGCCAATAGGCTTTTGCCATCTAGCAATGAACGCCGCCGCCGTGGGTTGTGAAATCCTTTGTTATACAGGAAAATCATTGCTTGAATTTTGCGTTTTAAATGTCATCGGCAAAAGGATCATGATCCAACCAGTCGAGTGCAATGTTAAAGATGTAATTGCTGTCAGTGGTCGCTTCGTCTTGCTGGTTTCTGACGATCTTAATGTCGTTTTCACGCATCAAACCACCTATGCGCCGTTGCCTGACTGTCAGCTCTAGTTTCAGCAACTCTTCAGCCATGCTTGGCCTTTCATAACTTTGCTAGTGAAGCCGGTGCTGCTTTCGTATAGGCGCCACTATTTCCAAATTCCCGCAATTTCATTGGCCTATTAGTCGCACCATCCATACATAAAAACCACCAGATATGGCCCGCATAAAGCGGCACAGAAGTTCGACTAGCCATTTTTCTTTTCTTGCGTCGATAAAGGCAAACCTCACTGGCTTTAGTCTGCAAAGAAGATTGCCGCGTTTTTTAGGTTTCTTTCTTCCCGCGCAGCTGACTTCCTTGCGGAGGTGTTCATTCTCCTTCTACCTGTCTTCGTGGGTCCAAAGTCTTCATATTGAGGTTTTTGGACCCACTTATTCAACGTCAAAAGCCCAACTTCTAAATCGGATGAAAGCTGTGGTAGTGTTAAGCCGCTAGTGGTGGCGATACGCACTGGATCACGGCGAAAATCGTCTGTGCAATTTGTTGCCAATTCTTGTCTTCCAGATAGAAATTACTGCTTAAAAGAGACCGGAGCGCAAACGTGACAAGGTCAACCGCCAAAGTCTCCCGAATTGACCCTGGTTGAAAATATCTGGTAATATCCGCACGCTAACCATCTCCCAGGCCGGTTATTCAAAAAACTACGATGTAATTGTTAAAGCCGCCTGTGAGACATGGAAAAAGAGCATAAGTCAGCTACAAACAATCACCTAAATAGATTTTAGAGATTGGGTACATGTAGTTCAATTATTTTTTTGATGGTTCTCAAGGCGATGTTTCCAGCATATTTAGAGTGTTGCAAAACGGATTAGCTAGTTTAATGAACATAAGGCGCTTGCAAGGTTGCACCTATCATCCTAGTGATATTTCCGAGCGATTAGAGATGTTTTGGGTGCTACAATTTGACGAACAGAGCTTTGACCTGTCAACAGATGGAAGCCTAACGGTGTATACGAACAGCTGCGCTCGGTTTTCATACAGAAATGACTTAGAGAATGCCTTAGCATTCAGTTGAAGGAGATAAAATGCTCGAGAGTTCCACTATATTGATTACAGGAGGTACAGGATCTTTTGGCAAAACTTTTGTGCCAATGACTTTAGAAAAATACAATCCTCGGAAAATAATCATATTTTCGCGGGATGAGATGAAGCAATGGGAAATGGCAAAAATTTTTGCTGATAATCCAAAAGTGCGTTTCTTTATTGGCGATGTTCGAGACCGCGATCGGCTCTACCGCGCATTAGATGGCGTAGACTATGTTGTGCATGCAGCGGCTACGAAGATTGTACCCACTGCTGAATACAATCCCTTCGAATGTGTAAAAACCAATGTGATTGGTGCAATGAACTTAATTGATGCGTGCATCGACAAAAAAGTGAAAAGAGTAGTGGCTCTTTCAACTGACAAAGCCTCTAGCCCTATCAATCTTTACGGCGCCACTAAGCTGACTTCAGACAAATTATTTGTTGCTGGGAATTCTTATGCTGGGGAGCACGGCACTCGTTTTGGTGTCGTCCGCTACGGCAATGTTATGGGCTCAAGAGGTTCTGTAATCCCGTTTTTTATTTCATTGATAGAGGCCGGGGCAACGTCCCTACCGCTTACTGATGAGCGTATGACGCGATTTATGATCACCCTCGAGCAGGGTGTGGAACTTGTTTGGGATGCTTTTGAAGACATGGAGGGTGGCGAAATTTATGTTCGAAAAATACCATCTATTAAAATGATAGACCTCGCTAAAATCCTGATGCCAAATGGTCGTCTTGACTATGTAGGCATACGTCCCGGCGAAAAACTGCACGAACAAATGATTAGCACTGAAGAAGCCGGTTGCACCTTTCAATATGATAACTATTTTAAAATACTTCCAGCTATAAATAATTGGTCTTCAAGCCCTGCGCGAATTAAAGACGGCTCTCCAGTGGCCGCTAATTTTTCTTACGACAGTCAAACGAACCCAGAGTGGATGCATCCAGATGACTTACTTCAGTGGGTTGGAGCCAACATTGATAAACTTAGGTTTTCTGGATGATACCTTATTGCAGTACTGAGATTGTTAAGGATGAATATGATATAATTTTTCTGTTTTTTGCGTCTAGTTTTAAGTTGCAGGGGCAAACCTTATCACATCTTGCGCAGTCAACATGGAGACCCTCGCGCAGTTATTTCGTGACGCTGGTTTTAACTCTACTTCGTCTGGAATGTGTCGTAACGGGTACGCTAGCTAATGATTGGGGGCGGGTATTGCCAAACCTTTTTGCTGCGTTTGCCAATGCTAAAATTTATTATGGTCGGATTATCTCCTCCCCAATTTCCCAGAGCTTAAGTCTATATGAGAAAAATCCATTCATAGCTTTGGAGCAAGAGACTATTAGTGGATTATAAGATCCACAAATTAGCACTGGGCACAGCCACCTTTGGTATGGACTACGGCATTGCAAATAAAAGCGGTCAAGTTGATAGAACAGAGGTATCAAAAATATTGCTAGCGGCGCAGAATGCTGGGATAAAAACATTGGACACAGCCGTCGTATATGGAAGTAGTGAGAAGATATTGGGGCTAGCCGGCGTCGAGGAGTTTCAAGTTGTAACCAAAATACCGCGAGTTATCGGGTCTGGTGCAACTTTTACCAAGCGAGTTGAGGCTCAGATCAAGCAATCTTTAAATCTGTTAGGCTGTGACAACGTATATGCAGTGATGCTTCACGCGCCAGACCAACTATCTGAAACTGATGGCCCAGCTTTGGCGAAGGCTTTGTCACACATCCAAAGAATTGGTTTAGCACAGAAAATTGGTATTTCGATTTACCATACAACAACCCTCGATTCATTGTGGGGATGGTTCAGGCCAGATATTGTACAGGCTCCATTCAATATTTTTGACCAGCAGATAAAGTCTAGCGGGTGGGCCTCTTTGTTAAGAGACTCTGGTATTGAAATTCATTTGCGCTCTGCTTTCTTGCAGGGTCTGCTTTTGATGCCTGCGCAAATGATTCCAACACAATTCTCACTCTGGGCCGAAACGTTTCAACACTGGTTTGACTGGCAAACCGTGACCCGAGCGTCCGCATTAGAGCTAGCAATCCAGTTCAATCTATCACAGCCTTGGGCAGATAAAGTTGTCGTAGGCGTGGAAACAGCAGATCAATTGGACGAGCTAGTTACAGCCTCGAAAGGTGATCTACCAGACATACCTGTGCAATTGATGAATGGAGTAGCTGACGAAAAGCTTATTAAACCTTCAAATTGGAACGAATTATACTAACCATAGTGATTGTTCAGTCGCATATACGCGCTGACCGTATGCCAACAAAAATTAAGGATAAGCTGACCAATTCTTTAAATTTATAACGCTAAAAACTGAAAGAAAAGTAATCTACAATTTCGTAGCTGTATTATTTAAGGTGTTTTTAAAACTGCAGCCTAACCTTAGGCTCTGAAGCATTCGAAATGTTGGGTGAACACTGAAGTGGTCCTGCTTTTTAGGATAGGTTTGCGGCTTAGCTAAGATGCATCTGGTGTGTGTTCATGCCGCTTTTCGTGT
>CAJWGN010000245.1 GCA_913031035.1 uncultured Gammaproteobacteria bacterium | reverse complement strand
ACGGCGAAACTCGTCTGTGTATCTCTTTGCCATTCCATATCTCCTTCATAGCAAACATTGCTCGAAAGAGACCGGAACTAAACCGCGACAAGACCACTAAGCAACGGAATGCTTCGATTAGCTGGTCAATTAATGGGCTTGAATTCATTGTCTATTCTATCTCTAAATTTGGCATTCAGCTAAAAAGGAAATTTAAATCCTTCCGGCAAATTAAGACCGTCCGCCATATTGCCAAGTGATGATTTGTTGTGAGCTTCTACCTTTTGAACCGCGTCATTTACAGCGGCTGCGATCAAGTCTTCAACCACAGCTTTATCTTCTGACATTAAGCTGGGATCGATTTGAACTCCAAGCACGTCGTGCCTACCGCTCATTCTAACGGTGACCAAACCAGCTCCAGATTGGCCTGACACTACTTTGCTAGCTAGTTCTTCCTGAGCCTTTTTCATTTGCTCCTGCATCTGCTTAGCCTGATTCATGATTTCGTTAAAATCTGTCATCGTTTGCCCTTATTGTTATCTTTTGCTTGAATTGAACTAATACTATCTTTGACGATGGCTCCGGAAAAGCGTGCCAATAAATCTTGAACAGTTGAATCTTGTTCAAAATCCATAACCATTTCAGCATGCTTTTCGGCTCTCAGTCGTTGGCTGAGAAGCGCAGGGGTTTCTTTATCCACGTCAGCGATTACAACTTTGACGGCTATTTTCTGTTCTAACCAATCACTGAAAACCACTTCAATTCTTTCCAGCAGCTCATCGCCGAAAACAGCGCTTTGATTAACGTCCAAGCGCAGCTCAATCACATTACCATCAACCGAGAGAATCTGCGTATTAGCCAAAACATTCGCGACAATACCATTAGCCGGCACACTGGCGAAATTTATCAGCCAAAGATCATGATCAAGGTTTTGCAGACTAACGGTTTCGCCCAACCTTGGATTGGGGTGTTCAATATGAGCAAATGTTTTGCTGGGAGTCTTGGCTGGTGTTTCGGTTGAACTCGCGGGGCTCTGCGCTAGACATAGTTCTTTGCCAGACTCTTTATTTAATTCGGGGCTCGACGCCTGGCTCGACTCAAGGTTCAGGGGCCCTTGTGCGTTGCCACTATCCGAATTGACTGCCGCCTCGGGTCGATCGGTTTTTTCGTGCTTGGCCAGCGAAGTTTCAGGTGCTATAGCTGTAGCACTGCTTTGGGTTATCGCTGATTGCGCAGTTAGGTCGTCAGCAGACTTTTTTGACGGAGTGCTGTTCAGCGAATCTGCTTCAGCTTGACCTGTTTTAGTGAGGATTTCATCTGCTGGAGTTTCAGCTGGGGTTAGCTTTTTTTTTTCGATATCCGCTGCAGCGGGCTGACCACTATTCGATGAGCCACTCGCAATATGGGCGTCTGATTCTTTGCTCTCATCGGCAACGTATGTCGGTGAAAAAACCATCATCCTTAACAGTAACATTTCAAACGTGGCACGTACTTCCGCAGAATAACGAAGTTCCTCGCGACCTTTTGAGCCCATTTGGTAGTAGAGTTGCACGTCTTCGGCGGCGATTTCTGCTGCTATTTGCAGGACTTTATCCTTATCCCCAAAACTATTGTCTATCGCATCCGGCATCACTTGAGCGATTGCCACTCTATGCAATAGCGTTAATAAACTATCTAAGGTGTGCGCATAGTCTGGAGTCTGCTCAGCGATAATACCTACTAGCTCCAAAACATCTTTAACACTTCCACTCGCCATATTACTGAGCAATTGAAAAATCTGTTGCTGCTCTGGGATTCCGAGCATTTCAACCACGCCAGTCGCTGATACGCTGCCGTCACAGAACGATATAGCTTGGTCTACTAAGGTCAAAGCATCGCGCATGCTGCCAGCGGCAGCTGCTGCTATTTGCCAAAGAGCTTCTTCATCAAAGGTTATTTCTTCCTGAATTAGGACTGTACTCAGGTAATCAGAAATCATCTTCGGACTTAAATTCTTTAGATTAAACTGCAAGCACCGGGACAGTATCGTTATCGGTAGCTTTTGCGGATCAGTAGTAGCAAAAAGAAATTTTACGTGAGGCGGCGGCTCTTCTAAGGTTTTCAACAGCGCATTGAAGCTGTGCGTGGAAAGCATATGCACTTCGTCGATCAAATAGACTTTGTAACGTCCTCTGGCCGGCGTGTATTGAACGTTTTCAAGTAACTCTCGAGTATCTTCGACCTTCGTTCGCGACGCCGCATCTACCTCATGCAAATCGATAAAACGACCTTCGCTGATTTCCCTGCAGGAGTCACATTTTTCACAAGGTTTGGAGCTAACCCCCTCTTCGCAGTTTAAGCATTTAGCCAAAATGCGGGCAAGCGTTGTTTTGCCAACTCCTCGTGTGCCTGTAAAAAGATAAGCGTGGTGCAAGCGCTGGTTATCAAGCGCATTGATTAGGGATTTGAGGACGTGAGCCTGACCCGCTACTTCGGTGAAATTACTCGGGCGCCATTTCCTGGCAAGTACTTGATAGCTCATAAAGGAGTCGAATTTATGGACAGTGAATAGTGAGTATTTGTTAAGTGCTTTTTCGTTCCCTGGCTAAAGAACTTAAGGTGGCAGCTCCTGCCAGCCACACCACGGCACATGAGTCGGTTACTACCGTTGCTCCCTTCCGGGCCTGGCGGAGTTTATAACTTATCATTGCGCGGGGACCGACAAGAGATACCATAAAGCATCATAGCACAGTCGACTTCCTATGCAGCGGCGGATTATGGGAAATTAATTGCGAGGAAGCAAGCACTGCCGATCACTGATTTGCATAATTATCAGCAGTACCTGTCAATTTCTCTCAGATTTTCAATATTTAACTCGCCATAGCCTAGGATAAACCCTAGGGCAGAGCCAATGTGACAATCCTTGAATCCTGACCTCCGCCCACAGCGATCGCTAAATACTGTTTTCCACCTGCCATGTAAGTCATAGGAGTGCCAGAGGGAGGAAGCGGTAAATCTATTTCGTGAACAATTTCACCACTGGCTTTGTCAAACGCCCTTAGGAGGCTGCGCGGACCGTCTGACTGCGCTATAAATAGCAAAGTTTTGGTTAGAACAGGGCCAGTTCTACTTTGACTTCCCACTGGACCTGGGTCCAAAATTCCCATGTCGATAATTTTCTGACGTATTCCCTCGCCATGAGGAACCATCCATTCATGCTCTCCGGTGTTGAGGTTAATCGCTGTTATCCGGCCGTATGGAGGCTTCGTTAAAGGTAAGCCTTGTGGCCCACCAATAGATGACGCACCACCTCGGACGTATTTGAGATTTGATTCCGCTGGATCGGCTTCCAACAACTGCACAACTATCGGCGAGGATGCAGAGGGTATGTAGTACAAACCAGTGTCAGGATCAAAAGAGGCACCATGCCACTCTCCTCCGCCGGCCCAACCAGGAAAGTTAATTGTTCCTCGAAGGGATGGAGGTGTGAACAAGGGACCATAGTCGAACTTTTCAATGCTCTGTAGAGCTTCGTTACGCAGCTCAGCAGTGAAATCGATTAGCGTTTCGTCAGTTATGCCTTGTGGCTCAAACGGCGCAGGTTTGGTTGGGAACGGCTGAGTTGGTGAAAGCTTTTCCCCGGGGACTGAACTTGCTGGAACAGCTCGTTCTTGAATCGGCCAAACCGGCTCCCCTGTTACCCTGTCAAAGACATAGCTAAAGCCCTGCTTAGAAATAGCGACTACCGCTTTAATTGCCTTGCCATCTACATTGATATCAACAAGTGTCGGTGCCGCAGGCAAGTCATAATCCCAGACCCCGTGATGAACCATTTGGTAGTGCCAAATCCGCTCGCCGTTATCCGCTCTGACAGCAAGTAAACTTTCTGCAAACAAGTTATCTCCCTTGCGCAGACCTCCATACCAGTCATTAGTGGGAGTCCCAATCGGGATATAAACAATACCCAGTTCGTCGTCAGCGCTCATGATGGTCCAGCTATTCGTGTTGCCGGTGTATTCCCATGAACCGTCTTCCCACGTTTCATTGCCGAACTCACCAGCTTGAGGGATCGTCTTGAACATCCACTCCAGCGCACCGGTTTCTGGGTTAAATGCTCTCACATTGCCTGGCGGCATTTCTTTGGTCGTGGGGCCGTCGTTAATAATAGAATTAACAACAACGCGATTATTTGTGATTAGTGGCGGCGAGACCACACCGTATTGACGACGATCTATCTCGCGGCCCAGGCCTTGCGCCAAATCAAGCTTGCCTTGATCTGCAAAACTCGAATCCGGCTTACCCGAAATAGCATCGATGGACCAAAGATAAGAATCGTTAGTCGCCAGGAAAATTCGTTGTTTGCCATTGCCCTCCCAGTACCCAACCCCGCGGGT
>CAJWGN010000244.1 GCA_913031035.1 uncultured Gammaproteobacteria bacterium | reverse complement strand
TTTTTTATCACAACCCCTTCGTGCTTTTTAACTTTGTGCAAGCCTATGAAGTGCTCTATTTCCCTGACAGATGAAGTGAATAGCGGTATCGACACATGAATAAAGCCAGAGGAATCGGCATTGGCTAGATTACTTAGCGTGCCGAGCCACTGCGCCCTTTCCTTGAAAGTTTCCTGACTAAAAGCACCATCCCTAAGCCTAACTATGTCAAAAATCACAAAGCTCTTACCCATATCCTCACCGTCGAGAATAAGAGTATCCTCAGAAGAGAAGCCAAGCTCACTTCTTAGCGCAATCATCAGTTTTTTTGTATCAGCAGCAACATCGCTTGAAAGGCTAACCTCACATCCGCGCCTGTTAGCAAACATCAACTTATCACCAACAAGAGCCGCCATCCGTCTCTCGCCATCAAATTTTTCTTGCAACGCAACAGTCACGAAACGGAAGAGTACAGAACCCACATCAGCCGGAGTGATAGCATTAAGTAACTGGGGAAGAAAACCAATTTCTACAGCAGAGGCTACGACACCCCCACCTGAGACTGAATCATCCGCTGAGACATAGCCTTTCTTCTCCTTACTTGCGACTAATTTTTGGAATGTACTTAGGGCTTTTTCATGGCTTATAGGGCTTGCCGTTTTAGTCCCAGCTTTTAAGGTCGATCCTGTCCGACCATAAGAGAAATTGACCAAATATAGCGAGCTATTGGCCGCCTGAATGACCTCGCAGTTGTATGTTTTGTCCGAACCGCTTTGTTGGTTACGAAGTGATATAGCCGGTAATGAAGAAGACATAATTTTGCGCCTAGTGATTTAATGTTTGATAAATCTATTATACCGTAGTTGGCTATATTAATATCAAATAAATCCCAAACTGGACTCAACCAACAGCGCGACTACCAGAGGGGGTAAGCCGGCAAAGCGACTGGTTGAGATAAGAAAATACAGGCAAAGAAAAGCCCAGTACCTTTTACAGTGCCAGGCTTTTTGTGGCCGATTTAATCAGGCGGCTAGAGAGACAATAGCTGCGGGTTTAGCATCACCGCTAAATGACAGTGAGAAACGCTGGTTGGGCAACTCAGCAAAATAGCTAAGCTCGTTAGCATGTGCGTCCAGAAATTTCTTGAGAAGATCCTCAATACTGCCACCGCGCTTTGAAAGAAGAACCGACGTTAATTCAGCGACAATATCACCAAGATATGCCTGATCTAACTCAGGATAATCACTATCCCCAAACATAACGCCGCAGCACTGCCGGCAAAAATTCTCAAAGTTGCTTTCGCCCGCAGGCATATAGCTAACACCATTGAAGACCATCGCTTTATCTTTCACCAAAAAATCAGGAAGGGAAACATCCACATGGTCATTCCTAGCACCTGACACCGAAATAGCGTACTCGGTACATAGCATCATTGAGTGACGCCAAAACCCTGCGGTATCAATAGTTATAGTCTCAGAATCAGTGGCTACCACCGAGAAATCAGCCTCATCCAGATGAACTAGACGGGGTATAAGCCAGTGACCGGCTGGCAGCTTACCCCCGTCAATAACCGGAAGATTTGACGCATATAAGAAATTCAGGCGATTGAACTCAGGCACATCGTTAAGAGCAGTATAATAGCTATAAATATCAAGGCCACCTTCAGCCACAACAGTCCTAGAGTCCTGCTCGCGCAGAAATCCATCACCAAGATATTCCTTATAATGATCCTCATTACATTCCTCCGCACCATAAGCCAGAGAATCAACACTCCATAAAAGACTCAAAGGCACTGGCGCTGAAGATAGGATATCAGGTGAAAAACGCATGGCTACTCGCCAATATTGATTCGCAAAGGCATCAATTCCAATATCATCAAGAATAGCGCTGAGTTGGCGGTGATAAGAACTTGATATGGCCGCATTGCAGGACGCTTTAACAGCAGCAACATCCCCCACTAGTTCCGCCCGATCCGGCACTCTAGCTCTAACTTTTGTCGAGTCAAGGTGGGCGATATTGTACGCATAATCGCTGTACCTTGATCTGTGATCAACACGTAACCCTTGCAGGAAAAAATCGACCGAAAGATAATTGCGGCTACTGCGGGCAGAACAATCAGGCTGAATGGGTTTAACCGAAATCTGACCGAACTCGAAATCAACGAGAATTAGACTAGGTGATAATGACAAGACATCAAGAGAAAATGGCCGCGCTATCTCCACATCGTTGTACCACACTGGAATCAGAAAGCCGCCAAACACTCGACCTAAGTCACTTTCTTTGAACCTCACAGAATCCTTTAAGGCGATCTCAAAAATAGATCCTTTTACAAATGAGTCAGAAGGCACGACCTGCACCTCACCCCCCTCCAAAAACTCTTCAGTAGAGACGCTAACCTTGTTAGAGCGAGAAAAAATAGTGAATGCGGTGCAAGCATAAAGAAGACTTGCGCATCCAATACCGAATGGCCGCTGAGAATCAATCACCGATTGATCCCACCCAGAACTGGCGACAGTGAAATAAGCTTTCCAAGAGTCATCATCAAAGCCACAACCATCATCTTTAACCACCAGGCTATGAGACCCCTCATCATAATGTATATCAAGGCGCTTCGCCCCAGACCTTTGAGCATTCTGCGCAAGCTCCGACAACCAAGTGGAAATCGAAAAAGTGTCCGATAAAATGGATTTAATGCCGGATGCCGAAACTTCATATTTATAACTTGTCATTGTGTGTTCTCCATTATTTTTTGATAAATCTATTATACCGTAGTTAGTGATACTAATAAGGATTAAATGATAAACTGGACTCAACCAATCGTTCTGTTATCAACGGGGGTGAATGCGTCGAGCGACTGGTTGAGATCAGAAAATCAGGGCAAAAAAAAGCCCGGCAACTTTCACAGCACCAGGCTTTTGTGGCCAATTAAAGGGTGGTCAATCCACATAACTACTAATATCAACGTCCTCACACGGTTGGCCACCTCGATATTCTACAACTCGCAAGTTATAAACATCATTTTTAGTTAATAGTTTGATCGCCTCGCCAATAGCAACATCAAAATCAGGATCAAAGTACATCTTGGCCTTACGAGCGTCTGCGCCAGCACGCTCAGATGCTGGTTTAGAGTAATACGCAATCTGCCAAGCGTCCTCAAACCAACTAATGATTTTTGGAGTGGCGTCTGCTGAATCCAATACGCTTATTTTGAGGTATCGCCCCCCGCTGTCGCCAGTTGGCTGCCCCTCTTCTTCAAGATACCTGGCCACATCGCCACCATATACGTCCTCAAGTTCCGCCGTTTTTTTACCGTTAAGGGACGCTAAAAATGCTGCACCTGCCTGCTCAATAGAGCGTTTTGAGGCCATTGATTGCTCGTCAAGATTATGTGAGTATGATGCCATATTATTCTCCACTGTGAATTAGCCTGCTCAATATGATTATACCGCAGTTAGTGATATCAACAAAAAGTAAATGTCAAAATTAGCCCAACCAACCTGACGACTATCGACGGGAGTGAGCCGGCAAAGCGACTGGTTGAGATCAGAAAATCAGGGCAAAAAAAAGCCCAGCAACTTTCACAGCACCAGGCTTTTTAGGCAAAGGGATTAGCCCTACCAGTCATGTATAGGGAAATCAGCCACCTCATCTGCTGCCTGGTCAAATTCCAACATCCGAACGCCAAGGTGACACGCCCATTTGATGATGGAATTTAACTCGAAACTATACAAGTCGCTAAGATTCTCATCTTCATAGTCATCTGCAAAAAGCTTCAGAAAAAACCCATAATCTCGCTCAAGAACCATCCCTGGATTGCAAGCCAATCTTTTCAGCTCAACGACATCGGGCGCGGTGAGGTGTCCGGTATTTAAGCAAACGACACCGTAGGTTTCTAAGTTTTTAGAATCAAAGGAAGGGGCAGCAACTGGATCAATAGTAAAATCAAGTCCGCCATCTTCAATCAGCGCGCTGACATATTTTTCAACATCGGCCTGCGTCGGGGTAGTATCAAATTCCAGCTCAATGACTGCCCTCATAGCCGAGCCTCCATTTTTTTGGCTAGTTTTTTCTGATGGGATGCCTCTTTTTTTATCAAGAAGCTATCGGTACTCATCCAGCTTATGCCAGCCTTTGTAACAAAAACAGCATGCCCTCCGAATGCATCAAGACGCAATTTGCTACAGGTGTGCGAAGCATTAATTGAAACGCTCGTGTCAAGATCGAAGTGACTCAGGATGAGACGAATAAAGATCGCCGCGTTTTCGGTATTGATAGTGTCATCGGATCGAATCCAGAGCCCACCCTCGTCAATATCACAGTCAAAGTCAAAGTCAAGATAACCATAGTCAATGAAATCCTCGCCAAGCCTCAACAAGAGTTTTTTAGCACATTTAAGCATTG
>CAJWGN010000243.1 GCA_913031035.1 uncultured Gammaproteobacteria bacterium | reverse complement strand
TTACTGTTAACTGCGCAATTTTAGGCAGTTCACTGCTCATGGTCGAGCGAGACTATTCGTTTTCTGAGAGCGTCGCATTTGGACTTGGGTCAGGGTTTGGCTGGGCCTTAGCGATTGTCGCTCTAGCGGGTATCAGAGAGAAGTTGAAGTACAGCGATGTTCCAGACGGTTTAAGAGGTCTTGGCATAACCTTTATTACTGTCGGTCTGATGTCCTTAGGTTTTATGTCACTTGCCGGTGTGTCTTTGTAGTAGGTTGAAATTATGATCGATTTTACAGCCATAGTTGGTGGCGTTGCGTTATTCACAGTAGTTGTCATGTTATTGGTAGGCATTATTCTAGCTGCTCGATCCTTTTTGGTGAGCAGTGGCGATATCTCTATTGAAATTAACGGTGATCCAGAAAAAACCATAGTGGTCCCGGCCGGTGGCAAGCTGCTGAATACTTTAGCAGACGCTGGAATTTACTTGTCATCTGCCTGCGGCGGCGGCGGGACTTGTGCTCAATGTAAGTGCCAGATTTTGGACGGTGGCGGATCTATGCTGCCCACAGAGGAGGGCCATTTTACTCGCGGAGAAGCCCGTAGTAATTGGCGATTGTCTTGCCAGGTTGCTGTTAAGCAAGATATGAAGATTGAAGTGGCACCTGAATTCTTTGGTGTGAAGCAGTGGGAATGCACTGTGATTTCAAATGATAACGTGGCTACTTTCATCAAAGAGCTTGTGCTCGCTATTCCTGAAGGTGAGAACGTCAATTTTCGCGCCGGCGGCTATGTGCAGTTAGAAGTCCCGCCGCATGAAGCCCGTTATAAAGACTTTGTTATAGGCGAAAAATATCGCGGCGATTGGGAGCATTTCGGGTTATTTGATGTTGTATCCAAAGTACCAGATACAACCATTAGAGCGTATTCGATGGCTAATTACCCTGATGAGAAAGGGGTTATCAAATTCAACATCAGGATTGCGACACCGCCACCAAGAACCGACTTACCAGCGGGTAAGATGTCATCTTACGTGTTTGGCTTAAAGCCCGGTGACAAAGTAAAAGTATTCGGCCCTTACGGTGAGTTTTTTGCTAAAGAAACCAAGAACGAAATGGTATTTATCGGGGGAGGTGCTGGCATGGCGCCGATGCGCTCACACCTGTTTGATCAGCTACGTAGGCTTCATAGCGACCGCAAGATCAGCTTTTGGTACGGAGCTAGAAGTCTGCGTGAAATGTTTTACGAAGATGACTACAACGAGTTGGCCAAGGAAAATGATAATTTCGATTGGCATATAGCACTATCAGACCCTCAGCCTGAAGATAACTGGGATGGAATGACAGGCTTTATTCACAATGTGGTTCTTGAGAATTATTTAAAGGATCATCCTGCCCCTGAAGACTGCGAATACTATATGTGCGGTCCACCAATGATGAACGCTGCAGTAGTCAAAATGCTAAAAGATCTTGGTGTGGAGGACGATAATATAGCGCTTGATGAGTTTTCATGATCCTTAGGCTGCACAGGCTCGCATATCCCTTCGCGGTTCTGGCAGCACTGCTAGCTCTTTACTTTTTTTGGGGGCCATCGACGCCCCCCAATTCAATCAGACAGCTTTCTGGTTTAACGATGGGGACTAGCTATCGCATTCAACTAGTTGATGTGCCCGTAGGAAAAAGCGAGCAGCAAATTAGCCTAGACGTTAGCGCGTTGCTGACCGAAATGGACAAAGGTATTTTTTCTACCTACGCAGACACCTCCGAACTCTCCCGATTAAACCGCCATCCGGTTAATACTCCTTTTGAAGCCTCCACACATTTGCTAGAGGTGCTATCGTTAGCTATAGAAATTTCCGAATTAACAGATGGTGCTTTTGATGTAACAATCGGGCCGCTGGTCAATTTGTGGGGGTTCGGGCCGAAAATAAACCCGGCTGATGCGGTTCCCCCCGACGTTGAGATTCAGGCGAGAAGAAACCAAATAGGCTTTGAGAATGTCATTATTGACAGAGACGGCTCTAAAATCACTAAACGGCGTAGTTTATTTATCGATTTGAGCGCAATCGCTAAAGGCTATGGCGTAGACCAGTTAGCGCGCTATTTTGATGATCTCGGTGTTGAAAGCTATTTTTTAGAAATAGGAGGTGAGCTAAAAATAAAAGGACTTAAGCCCGGCGGCTTAAGCTGGGTGCCGGCAATAGAGGCGCCAATGGATAGTGCTTCGCAGGTGTATCAAGTTTTTTTTAGTCGAGGTGAGACCATCGCGGTGGCAGGTTCTGGTGATTATAGGAATTATTTTGAGAGTGATGGGGTTCGTTACTCCCATGAAATTGACCCTCGCACAGGTTACCCGGTAGACCATTCTCTTGCAGCGGCCTACGTCATCGATGAATCAGCCGCTACAGCAGATGCTCTAGCCACTGCTTTCATGGTAATGGGGCTTGAAGACGCACGCGCGTTGGCAGGTTCTATGGGCCAAGCGGTTTATTTTATTTACAAGAACAGTGGCGATGGGTTTCTGGATTATGCAAGTGATGAATTCGCGATATATATGGAGGATTAAGTGATGATCGTATTAGTGATAAGCTTTTTGTTGATTGCTGTAGTTGTATTGATGATGTCGGTAGGCGTGATTATGGGCAGAAAGCCAGTGCAGGGCTCTTGTGGTGGGCTAAATAATTTAAGCGGCTTGGACGAGTGCGAGCTTTGTGGTGGCAGCGTATCAAAATGCGAAGAACTAAGCATTAAGGTTTAAATGTTAAGGTTTGTGCGCGAATGTCTTACTGCGCATAGCGAGCTGGCGAGAGTTAAACCCCGAGAAGATTTTTTCTAACTAATTCTAGGATTTAGTGACGATGGAAAAAGGTCATTTTGACTTAATAGTCATTGGTAGCGGTCCTGCCGGTGAAGCGGCAGCAATGAACGCTCGTAAGAAAGGCCGCACAGTAGCGGTTGTTTCAGATTACCCACAGGTAGGTGGCGCTTGCACACACTGGGCGACGATACCTTCCAAGGCGCTGCGTCATTCGGTTAAGCAGATAATGGCATTCAACACGAACCCTATGTTCCGCGATTTTGGCGATACCAGAAAGCTTAGTTTTCAACAGATAATGACTCATGCAGATCGAGTTGTTTATGAGCAAGTACGGATGCGATCCGATTTTTATGAGCGTAACGCAATCCCTGTTTTCACCGGTAAAGCCAGTTTTATCAATGGGAACACAATCAAGTTAAAGGGCAAGAGGAAAAATCTGTCTGCCGATAATTTTATCATCGCTACAGGTTCAAGACCCTACAGACCGCCAGTGGTAAATTTTGATCATCCACGGATGTTTGATAGTGACACCATACTCACCCTTGATCATTCTCCAAGGAAGGTCACTGTCATCGGGGCAGGTGTCATAGGTTGTGAATACGCATCAATTTTTGGTGGCCTTGGGGCCAAGGTTGAGCTCATTAACCCATCCTCCTCGCTACTGAATTTCCTAGACACAGAAATTAGTGATGCTCTGAGCTACCACTTGCGTAATGTGGGGGTAAGGAGTCGGCACGGAGAGGAGTTCTCAGAAATAGAATACCGAGACGACAGTATCGTTACCTATTTGCAGTCGGGCAAGAAGATTAAGAGTGATATTGTGCTGTGGGCAAACGGACGAGCTGGCAACACCGAAGACCTCGGCCTGAAAGATTTGGGGTTAGAGACAAACAGTCGCGGCCAAATTCCCGTCAACGATTTATACCAAACTAGTGTTGAAAACATTTATGCCGCTGGTGACGTCATTGGTTGGCCTGCATTAGCCGGTGCCGCTTACGATCAGGGACGTGCCGCCTGTAATGCTATTTTCGCACCCGAGGAATGCCATCCTGTAAAACAGGTGGCAACAGGTATCTATACAATTCCTGAGATTAGTACATTCGGTAAAACCGAGGCAGAATTAACCGAGGCTAAAATACCCTATGAGGTTGGCAAGGCGTTTTTTAAAAATACGGCGCGTGCTCAGATCACCGGTGAACAGGTTGGTATGCTAAAACTAATTTTTCACTTTGAAACTTTAGAGATTCTTGGAATTCACTGCTTTGGGGACCAAGCGTCGGAGATTGTTCACATCGGTCAAGCCATAATGCTGCAGCCCGGAGCAGCGAATACGATGAGATATTTCCTGACCACTACTTTCAATTATCCAACGATGGCTGAGGCCTATCGAACGGCAGCGCTGGACGGACTCAACCGGATTTTTTAGGGCTGCGTTGCTAAATCTTTACAGCTGATCTGTCTATTTACGGCATGTACGCTTGTGATGATTGACCCTTGCCAAACATCAAAATCGAGGTTAGCTTTGAGTCTAGGTAACTGGTTATCCTAGAAAGACCACTTTTGGCCAACTACATCGCGGGTTGTAGCGGAGAAAAAAATGATAAAAACTGCCAAAATATGAGGGGTTTTGGGGTTTTGGGG
>CAJWGN010000242.1 GCA_913031035.1 uncultured Gammaproteobacteria bacterium | reverse complement strand
TATTCCTTATCTAACTCTGGAGATTTTGTCACCGCGTCATCCGGGCTTAACGCTAATTCTTCAGTCTCTTTAGAACTAGCATCCGTTCCCAGATCAGACGTTGTCATCGGAGCTTCAACCTTCGGCGTCAGATGCATCAGTTTACCTAACATCGCAGCGACTTTAGACGACAAATCTCTACGGTGAACGATCATGTCGATTGCGCCGTGCTCCAGTAGAAACTCACTGCGCTGGAAACCTTCTGGGAGTTTCACCCTCACTGTTTGACGTATAACATCTGGGCCAGTAAAGCCTACCAAGGCATTAGGTTCAGCAATGTTGATTTCGCCCAGCATTGCCAAGCTCGCTGAAACGCCACCGTAGACAGGATCTACCATAATAGATATATAAGGTAATCTCGCTTCACGCAGCTTTTCAAGCGCCGCAGAAGTTTTCGCCATCTGCATTAACGACAGCAACGCTTCTTGCATTCTGGCACCGCCACTGGTGGAGAAACACACAAACGGCAGGCCTTCTTTGATACATGTATTTACAGCACGGGTGAATTTCTCACCGACTACAGCTCCCATAGAACCGCCAATAAAGCCGAATTCAAACGCGGCTACGACCGCCGGCACACCCTTAACCGAGCCTTTTAAGACAACCAATGCATCTTTCTCTCCGGTTGCGCGCTGAGCGGCAACCAAACGATCTTTATACTTTTTGAGATCCTTAAATTTAAGCAAATCCACTGGCTCAATATCTGCGTCGAGTTCAGTTTGCTCGCCCGAATCGAGGAAAAGCTCCAGCCGGCGCCTCGCCGTAATTCGAAGATGGTGATCACATTTAGGGCATACTTCATGATTTTCTGAGAGCGATTTTTGATATAACATCGCATCACAGCGAGGGCATTTCTTCCAAACACCCTCTGGCACCATCATGCCTTTCTTGTTGGCAGCGGCACCAGAGGTGGAAATTGACGGTAAAATCTTATCTATCCAGCTCAAAATATTTTCCTGTATGTCAGTCGCGGTGTGGGCTGCTAGCTCATTTGGTCCAAGGCATCTCGAACGACGCTAATCATAGCTGTGGTCTGACTAATTGGGAACTCAGAATTACCTTCTTGTTCGCTCAACTTAGCTATCTCAGAAACTAGGGCACTACCGATGATCACTCCATCCGCAAATTCAGCCATTGCGACAGCACTTTCGCCGTCTTTTATTCCAAATCCAACCATGATGGGCAGATCCGTCATGCCTCTTAAATTTCCTATATTCTCAGCTACCGAAGCGTAATCCACCAAGGCAGCCCCGGTGACCCCCTTAAGAGAGACGTAATAAAGGTAACCGCTAGTCACCTTAACGATGCTGCGAGCTCTCTCATCAGTGGTCGTCGGGGCAACTAAGTATATAGTGTCAATACCTTCAGCACTCAACAAGCTGTGCAGCGAGGCAGACTCAGCAGGAGGCATATCGACAAGTAAAACCCCATCGACTCCCGCGTCACTGGCACGCTTAACAAATCTTTCATAACCCATAATCTCAACAGGATTGAGATACCCCATCAAGACCACTGGGGTAGTATTGTTTTTTTCGCGGAACTGTTTGACCAAACCTATTACATCAAGCAGCGACACACTCTGCTTTAAGGCGCGCTCAACTCCCTTCTGAATAACTGGCCCATCGGATGATGGGTCGCTAAACGGCACCCCCAGTTCGATAATATCAGCTCCGTCTTCGACGAGTTGATGCATCAGTAATAAACTGATGTCGATATTCGGGTCACCAGCCACAATATAGGGGATGAGTAATTTCCGTTTTACGGCTTTGGCTTCACTTATTACTTTAGTTATCTGGCTCATGATGCTTACAAGCTTATCCCTTCGATTTTAGCCACTGTTTCGATGTCCTTATCTCCTCGCCCAGAAACATTAATCACTATGCTTTGCTCAGGGTCCATGCCCTTCGCTAAATCCATTGCATAAGCGATTGCATGGCTAGTTTCTAGGGCGGGGATGATACCTTCTAATCGAGTCATTTTGTGGAAAGCGGCCATCGCTTCAGTATCGGTCGCGGCAACATAGTTAACCCGCTTAATGTCTTTCAACCAAGAATGCTCAGGACCAACACCTGGGTAGTCTAAACCTGCAGACACTGAATGAGTCTCCATAATTTGGCCACCCTCGTCAGTCATTAAGTAGGTTCGATTGCCATGCAAAATTCCGGGTCTGCCATTGCCGCTTAAGGGCGCTGCATGTTTATTAGAGTCTAAACCATGACCACCCGCTTCCACGCCATACATAGCAACTTCAGTATCGTGCAGGAACGGATGAAACATACCTATAGCGTTCGAGCCACCACCAACACAGGCAACCAGCGCATCTGGCAGCCGCCCAATTTGATCTAAGGACTGAGTTTTAGTTTCTCTACCAATAATGCTTTGGAAATCTCGCACCAACTGCGGATAAGGGTGCGGGCCCGCAACAGTGCCTATAATGTAGTAAGTATTATCAACATTAGTCGCCCAATCCCGCAATGCCTCATTCAAGGCATCTTTAAGAGTCTGAGAACCCGATTCGACTGAAATAACGTTCGCTCCCAAAAGCTTCATCCGGTAGACATTAGGGGCTTGCCGAATAATGTCCTGCGCCCCCATGTACACATGGCACTCCAAGCCCATGCGAGCAGCAACTGTAGCACTAGCAACGCCATGCTGACCGGCCCCGGTCTCTGCAATAATTCTGGTTTTTCCCATATGTTTGGCAAGCAACGCTTGACCAATAGTATTGTTAATCTTGTGGGCGCCGGTGTGGTTTAAATCTTCTCGTTTCAGATAGATTTTTGCACCACCGCAGTGAGCTGTTAACCTTTCCGCGAAATACAGCGGCGAAGGTCGACCTACATAGTGCTTAAGGTCATAGTCGTACTGGCGCCAAAATTCTTTATCAGCCGAAAGCTCTTTATACACGGCAGCCAATTCTTCAACTGCTGCAACTAATGTTTCGCCTACAAAAATACCGCCGTAGGGACCGAAATGGCCGCTAGCATCGGGGCCATCGAATTGATCTAACTCTATCTCAGCTTGAGACACTTCTTACTCCTTCAATGAATTTTCTAATTAGGGCTATGTCTTTCTTGCCTGGGGAGGACTCAACCCCGCTGCTAACATCGACACCAAATGGGGCCACACGAACAACCGCTTCCTCGATATTTTCTGGATTTAAGCCACCGGCTAGGACCAGTTTCAATTTTTCGTCTTTTGCGGTGTCTATTGCAATGTCCCAATCAAACATTTTTCCTGTACCACCGGGCGCTTCTTTCTCGTAAGCATCCAGCAGTATCAACTCTGACTCAGGGTATAATGCTATAGATTCTCGTAGGTCATATTCTTTACCAACACGAAAAGCTTTCATAGTTGGAAGGCCAAAAGACTGACAATAAGCTGGCGTCTCCTCACCATGAAACTGCAATAAATCGATCATTCCTGTTGCAATGACCTGATTGACCTCTTCTACTGTTGGGTCAACGAACAAAGCTACGACGGTTATAGTAGCCGGCAAGTTTCTTACTATTTCTTCAATTTGGCTCACTGATACAAATCGCGGGCTAGGCGGATAAAACACTAGCCCAATAGCATCGGCACCCAACTCACAGGCCGCTAAAGCGTCGCTGTGCTGAGTGATTCCACAAATTTTAATCCACGTGTTAAACAAGGTAAGCAATAAGCTGGGTGCCAAGGTAGGCACAGAGATTTACGAAGGAATTAGTTTATCAAATTAGATCGACTTAGCCTAATTATGTGATGCTAAAACCGGAGGTTTCACGAGCATCGCAGGACTTAATAAATCATCGGGATAACCAACCTCAACCAGATAGAGCCCTTGCGGGGGGGCTGTTATAGCTGCCAGAGATCTATCTTTTGCTGCTAACAAACCCTCGATCCACTGAGGAGTTTTAGCGCCACCACCAACTGCCAACATCGAACCCATAATATTGCGAACCATGTGCTGCAAGAATGCATTCGCACAGATAGAAAAAACTAGAAATTCACCACGCTGAGAAAAACAAGCATCAATTACACAGCGATTGGCCGTCTTTGACTGGCACCCAGCTGCCCGAAATGAAGTGAAATCTTGCTCTCCCAGCAAAAATTGAGCAGCTTCATTCATCCCATCAACATTCAAGGTTCTGCGCTGAGTGGTCACTAAATCAGAAACCAAAGCTGAAGCTATTGGCCTACTGTGCAAGATATAATTGTAACGGCGATAAACAGCACTAAACCGTGCATGGAACTTATCGTCTACCACTATAGCCTTCGTCACCCGTATTGTTGGGGGCAAGAGACTATTTACACCTAGCTCCCAAGCTTTCACTCCACGATCGATTGGGGTATCAAAATGAACGACTTGGGCAGTCGCATGAACACCTGAATCAGTTCTGCCAGAACCAATTAATAATATTTTTTCTTTTAAAAGTTTA
>CAJWGN010000241.1 GCA_913031035.1 uncultured Gammaproteobacteria bacterium | reverse complement strand
TAGCCCAGCCACCGCCCGCGCCTAAAACGTCACCGTATGAGAAGCCACCGCATGCAGCCACCATATTAAACTCTTCGAGATTCACCCTCCCCTCAATAAGATCAGTCATGTGCACATCTACCGCCGCAAATCCTGCGCGATCAAACGCGGCGGCCATTTCCACATGCCCGTTTACACCTTGCTCTCGGAGTATTGCCGCCTTGGGCAAGACAGCGGTGTTGATATAAGGGGCACTAATATTATCATTAACATCAAAGCTAAGCTTAATATTTAGGCCAGGGTCAGCGCCATCCAAAAGGCTGTCGAACTCTTGCTGGGCGCAATCAGAGTTGTCTCGAATGCGTTGCATCTGAAAACTCGTGGCTGCCCATTGTCGCTGTAATTGTGTTCGACTTTTTGTGATAAGGACCTTACTGCTGTGGTGCACAGTTATTTCGTCGTTAGCATTTACTTTAGCGATTTGAATAACACAGTCCAGTAATCCTAAGCCTTTCGCAAGCGCTTCGAACTGCGCTGACTGCTCATCGAGAACTTGCACTACAGCGCCCAACTCTTCATTGAACAACATTGCAACAGGGCTTTCACCCTCGCCCAAATTAATGTCTAAACCGCAGCGACCTGCAAATGCCATTTCAACCAGCGTGGTAAATACACCCCCATCTGAACGATCATGATAAGAAAGCAATACTTTCGCCTGCCGAGCTTGTTGAACTAAATCAAAGAAGTGAATCAAATCCTCAGCATTATCTAGATCAGGTGTTTGGCCATTCAGGTTTCGATACACTTGAGCCAAAGCAGACCCAGCGAGACGCTGCTGAGAACGACCTAGATCAATCAGATAAAGATGGCTGGGTCCTCTGTCAGTTACTAGCTCTGGGGTCAGTGAAGAGCGGATATCTATTACCGGCGCAAACGCGGTAACGACTAGCGATAGTGGCGCTGTATTACTTTTCTCTTCACCGCTATCCGAATCACTCCAAACCGTCCGCATAGACATAGAGTCCTTGCCAACCGGTATACATATTCCCAGGGCAGGACATAATTCCATACCTACCGCTTCAACCGTGGCAAATAGCTTTTGATCTTCGCTGCCATGCCCCGCCGCCACCATCCAATTAGCCGACAGCTTGATATCGTTTAGTCCTGCTATTTCGGCGCAGGCAATGTTGGTTATCGCCTCTCCTATAGCCATACGGCCAGATGCTGGGGCATTAAACAAAGCCAACGGAGAACGTTCACCCATCGCCATCGCTTCACCGCAATAACTGGCAAATGAAGACGTTGTTATGGCAGCATCAGCCACTGGCACCTGCCAAGGACCTACCATTTGATCTCGGTGCACTAGCCCCGTAATCGTTCGGTCACCAATGGTAATTAAAAATGATTTACTGGCTACTGAGGGCAGTGCCATCACTCGATCTATTGCCTCGCCCAGATCGATACCGGTAATATCAAACTCATTGAATACAGGCTCTGCCGTGTATGCTTTCCGATGCATCTTTGGCGCTTTGCCAAACAACACGTCCATGGGCAAATCGATAGGCTCATTATCATAATGACTGTCGCCCAGTAGAATATGCTTTTCATCAACAGCCTCGCCCACCACCGCAAACGGACAGCGCTCGCGAGTGCAAATGCTTTCAAATCTTGCTAAATCAGAGGGATTAACTGCTAACACGTAGCGCTCTTGAGATTCGTTACACCAAATCTCTAGGGGAGACATTTCAGGTTCCGCGTTTGGAATATCCCGTAGTCTAAAGTTGCCGCCTGTGCCCCCGTCTTTAACAAGTTCAGGAAGTGCGTTGGATAGCCCACCCGCACCAACATCATGAATAAAACCAATGGGGTTGTTAACTCCTAATTGCCAGCACTGGTCAATGACCTCCTGGCAGCGACGCTCCATCTCAGCGTTTTCTCGCTGCACCGAAGCAAAGTCTAAGTCTTCGTTACCCGTTCCAGCGGCCATTGAAGATGCCGCCCCACCGCCTAAGCCGATCAACATCGCCGGGCCACCTAAAACGATGAGTTTAGCGCCTAAATCAATCTGGCCCTTTTCGACGTGCATCTCTCTAATATTGCCAATTCCGCCTGCTATCATTATGGGCTTATGATAGCCCCGCACCTCGTCAATGCCAGCCTCGTTGGTTTTAATTTCTTCAAACGTTCGGAAGTACCCACATAAGTTAGGTCGACCAAATTCGTTATTAAATGCAGCGCCTCCCAAAGGCGCCTCGATCATAATATCTAGCGCTGACGCTATGTGGGCGGGTTTACCGAACTCCACTTCCCAAGGCTGCGGAAAATCAGGAATCTTCAGGTTGGAAACACTAAAGCCAGTTAGACCTGCCTTAGGCTTGCCTCCTTTGCCAGTGGCCCCCTCATCCCTTATCTCGCCGCCGGAGCCAGTTGACGCACCAGGGAATGGCGCAATCGCTGTCGGGTGATTGTGAGTCTCCACCTTCATTAGGATGTGGATAGGCTCATCAACAAATTCATACTGCTTTGATTCAGGATTCGGAAAAAAACGCTCAGCTTGGCTGCCACTCATCACCGCCGCATTATCAGAATAGGCTGACAATACATTCTGCGGAGAGCAAGCATGGGTATTTCGAATCATTGAGAAAAGGGAATTCGTTTTCTCATTGCCGTCAATTTCCCAACTGGCATTAAAAATTTTGTGACGACAGTGCTCAGAATTTGCCTGAGCAAACATCATCAATTCGATATCGTTTGGATTGCGCTTTAATGCTGTAAAACTACTCACTAAATAGTCTATTTCATCATCTGCCAGTGCCAAGCCGAGATTTAAATTAGCCTCGACCAGCGCCTCTCGGCCACGCCCTATCAAGTCAACAGATAGCACTGGCTTGGGTTGCGCTGTCTTGAACAAAACGGCAGTAGCTTCGGTACTACCCATCACCGACTGAGTCATTCTGTCATGCAGTAACCTATCAAGTTCCAGCAGCTGTGGGGCGCTGAGCTCTTTTGTAACAGCTATCTTAAACTGAATAGCACGCTCGACCCGCCTGATTGAAGTTAATCCGCAATTGAGGATTATATCGGTTGCTTTACTAGACCATGGGGAAATGGTGCCAGGCCGAGGAGTCACAATTCGCTCGAGCGTCATGTCCGCAGCTAAGTCATCAGCTATCGAGCGATTATGCGCAGTGCCATAGCTTAACAAGGAGCTAACAATGTCGATCTGCTCTTCGGTCAATGCCTGTGTAGTGTCAAGTAAATGAACATAACAAGCATCAATAACATCGATGCTTGAGATTTTACTTTGCAGGACCTTAAGAAGTTTGGAGTTATTGAAGGGAGAAAGAGCCGAAGCTCCAAACATCACTTGCATGGAGGATAAGTCCTTGGGTTAATTAAGACAATTGGCAGCTGAACTGCCTAACGGGGAACTGTCGTTATGATAATTGATTCGCGGCGTAAATTCAGAAAAAAGTGGCGTTTTTTTGGCTAGCTATTCCATTACCCCTCGGGGAGGGCTCAACGCTTTACGGTGGCTAAATCAACACTTAGGATTCCGGCTGGTATCGTCCTGCTTTTTTGGACACAATCTCTACACCATTTTGATCTTCAATCCAAAAATCCACATGAGACAGGCTAGTTATGTCCTCGTCATCACCTGTAAAAGAAGGTTTTGCTTTAACCAAATAAGTCTTACCTGCTTGAGCATTAAAGCGAAGCGTCCGATTAAGTGAATCGCGATCAGAAGCATAGCTCACTAAAGCAGAAGCTAATCCTCTTTGACTTCCCATATCCCAATAATAATACACCGAGACATCATGAAAGCCTGGCGCGACTTCGACTAAGTTATAACCCAAGCTATTTTCTATCGGTTTACCATCGATGCCAGAGAATTTCACTGCATCTATATAGCGATTGATGGTGTCTCTGCGAACATATTGAGAGCCGCTCAAAGTTGCAACTTGCAGTGTTTCGCGAGGGGCACCCGAATAGGCCTTGTAGGTATCAGATCCGGCGCAACCGGTAAGCAATAACAGCACAAAAAACTTGGAAATTAGGGTTAATAATTTCATAGTATCTGGTTAACTACCCCTAAATATTTGTTTGGTGTGGGACTTATACAAGCGCTACGGCAATAGATCAAGCTTTCACACGCTTTGACTTAAAAAATGTTTGCATAATCAACTTACAGTCCTTCGCCAACACTCCTTCTATTACCTGAAGCTCGTGGTTAAAATGGGCAGCCTGCCCCAAAGTCATCTGACTTACCAATGCCCCAGCCTTTGGTTCTCGAGCACCAAACACAACCGTCTCTATTCTTGCGTGAACCATTGCGCCGACGCACATCACACAGGGCTCTATAGTGACATAAACAGTAGCCCCAGGTAGGCGATAGTTTGCATAGGCATCGCAGGCATGTCTTATTGCCTGTATTTCCGCATGGGAAGTTGGATCATTGGACGTAATAGGACAGTTACAGCCGACGCCA
>CAJWGN010000240.1 GCA_913031035.1 uncultured Gammaproteobacteria bacterium | reverse complement strand
TACGAAAGAGGTAAACGTGGTTTGACACAATCAGATATTAGAGCTATTGCATTTTATACATTAGCAGCAGAACAAGGTCTTGCAGAAGCACAATACAATTTAGGTGCTATTTATGCAAATGGTGAAGGTATTGAACAATCTAATTCAAAAGCAAGAGAATGGTGGACGAAATCAGCAGCACAATACCTATCGTGGTGATGCAGAGGTCTCTGCACGAACAAATTCACAACACCGCTGCGCTGGAGTATTTTGACATAGACCAAGCCATGATCGACGGCGCGCCAGAATCAGTGCGCGCACAGATCAATCTTGTTGAGGGGCATTTCTGGGAGCAGGGGCAGAGCCTAGTCGTGCCTGCGGTGTTTGCTGATCTCTTTCGTTCCGCTCGTTACCTGCCAGCCTTAGAGAAGTTAGAAGCCTATTGGCACGCGGCCGGAAGCACGCTGATAGCGGAACCAGGCGGAATCGTTTCGCCAGCTCTGATTGCATTGCAGAATCAAGTGTTCGGCGATGCGAATACACCGTTTCGAATGTATTACATAGCAGATGGAAGGTCGTTTGCTCGTACTTATCCAGAAGATGAAGTGATCACCGAAATTGAAAAGTTGTATGTGTCTGCGCAGGGGATGACTGAATTTATCCCCGAACAGGTAAAGCTGTTTTCCGATGGTGCGATGTTTAGTCAGTTAATGCAGATGAGTGAAGGTTATCTGGATGGTCATCATGGAGAGTGGCTAATGGAGCCAGAAGTTTTTGCCCGGGCCTTTCGCATCTATTGGGATGCTGGATACCAGATTCATGTTCATCAGAACGGTGATGCGGGACTCGATATGGTTCTTGATAATCTGGAGGCCAATATCGATCGTAGCCCTCGCGAAGATCACCGCACGGTAATTGTCCACTTTGGCTTTTCACGGCCCGATCAAGTTAAACGTCTGGCAGGGTTGGGCGCAATAGTAAGCGCTAATCCTTTCTACCCGGTAGTACTGGCTGATCGCTATAGTGAAGAAGGTATCGGACCCGAGCGAGCACAAGAAATGGTAAGGCTGGGGGATTTGGTGCGAGCTGACGTATCTCTGTCTTTGCATTCAGATACACCAATGGCCTCCGGCCAACCGTTGAGGCTCATGTCCAATGCGGTGAATAGAATTACTCTCGGCGGAAATTTGGCTGGGCCGGCACAGCGAATTAGTGCCGAGCGCGCATTGCGCGCAGTAACTATTGATGCTGCTTACTCTCTAAGAATGGAAGGCGAGGTCGGCTCAATCATCCCTGGTAAGCTCGCTAATTTCACGGTTCTGCGCGAAAACCCTTTGACGGTGTCGCCGGAGACGATTGAGGGCATAGAGATCTGGGGCACGATCCACGAGGGTAGGCTTCTTCCGCTGCCTTGACTAATTTGGACTAGCAATGGGAATAAGAGGCTTGTCTAAGGTCTATTTCACAAGCCCCTATGAGCATCAAACACCTTGCCGCCAGCTATCATCTCTTTGTCGTCCAGTAACCGCTTAATTTGCATACTGAGAGCCTCTCAGTAGAGTGGTGCCCGTATTATAACTCCGAGTGTCAAGTACGCCTGAAGTAGGGCCCCCTATTTATCAGTAACCGCCCAGCACCCACCCTAGGGGAACACCTCGATAACTCAGTACGATTCCATCCCACCCCTATACAGACTTTTCTGAACGATCGACTCGCAAATCAAATAGCAAGAAAAAGCCATGCAAGATTCTTTTTGTGAGAGCGCAACACGATCGTGATCTCAGGGTAAGTGCGTTTACAAAATGGGGTCGGGCAGTTGCTTGAGCGAAACCTTAAGATTTCTGCGCCCCAAAGAAATTTGTTTTCCAATACCGCCCAGGCTATTACTTATTTACTGTTAGAATTTTTTTGACACTAGCTGTCAGCAATTATTTCGACCCTACTATCCTATAGTATCTCGAACACGTCGTAGGCTACCTTACCGGAGATCTTTTTGCTCTTGCCTATGCAGACTATGTGATTGAGCCAGTCGTATTTTTCTGACGCCGTTTGGAAGATGGGACGGACTCGCCAGTAAAGGCCGCTATCTGCTCTGTGAACAACGCCGGTGTAACTCATGTAGATGATTTCGTCGTCGTCCGTGTCCAGTGTGATTCTGACGTCTAAACTAGAGTGCCCGGAAACCTGAGTGATCCAGTCGGCGCCGCCGTTTCTTACTGTTCCATGCAATCTTGATCCGCCGAAGGTGCCGCCGGTTACTGGTGCGATGCTTGTGTTTCCCGCGTCGAGTTGATCGGCGACATCCAAAGAGAGTTCCATAAGGAACGCCGATTCTAGTTCGCTTGCGGCTGTTTGGGCTAAGGCCATCTGGTCTACTCCTGTGGCGGCGGCCGCTATTGCGGTTGTGCCTGGTTTGCTAACCTGTCTTGTGCTGGGTGATTTTTGATCACTTTTCATGTGTACCTCTTATATTAGCTTGCTCACAGTGTAAGGTCGAGGAATCAGCTTGTCACAAGTTTTTCACTTTTGAAGTTTTTGTCGAACCGTCTCAAAATCGTGGGCAGGTAAAACAGGTCCAGCAAGAGGGCCAGAACTTTGATGGGAACCAAGAGTTTTACTGCCCGTTGGTAATAGATGGTGTTGGCTTCGATGAGAATAGTAGTGCCGAGGGCCGCGACGATTGTGGTCATGGATAGTGTCGGGCCGGCGGTCTTAATTGCATAGTCGATAGCCCCGGTCTTGTCTATTTCAGCTCGTCGCTTCTTTAAATAGTAACTCAGCAGGTGGACGGTATCATTGACTACCAACCCGATGCTGATGCTAAACAGCATCATCGCTAACGGGTTTAGCTGCCCCACGAGCAAGGCCCAGAATCCGAATACCATGGTAGCCGACAGCAGGGTGGGAATGATACTCAGCATGCCGAAATAGAAACTGCGCATGCCGATCATTAGGCTGATAGTAATCAACAACAGACTAATCGAATAACCTTGCAACAATTCGATGGGCACCAATTCATCCATTCGCAAAACGGCAGGATGCCGCTGCCATGCAGTAGCTGTGCCTCTGCAAATCCTTGTTGAAACTCCTCCGTTACGCTAACGTCAAAAACGATCAGTTCCTGTTTCGACATGGGTATGGCGTTAATGAACAGGTTAATCGTAGAAAAATCGGTGTTTACGAAACCGAACAGCGAAAAGCTGTAGCGGTGAAACACGTGTTAACTGAAGCGGAGCCTATATGAATAACAGTGCAGCAAAAAACGCCATTAACTGCAGCGAGTTAATCAACACTGTTGTCCTGTGTAGCAGATCAAATTTAGATTTTTGATCATTGTCTGACGCAGTATTTGTCATTGGCATAAGCACTTGCCTAGAAATCAAAAAACCCACTAACGAGCCACCTCCAATCATTGCCTGAATGTTATCGCCTATCAACAAGGATACGACTAAATATAGTAAACTGAAGAGGGAAAAGTACAAATAGTAAAAAGGAAAAAATTCGCGGATAAAAGGTCGCGCCACGTCTATCTTTATTTTGATAAAAACCAAGGGTGCAAACAAGACCTGAAATGTGACCATTCCTCCAAATATGACGGATAGCAAAACCAATTGAAGTACATTAAGCATAAATAGAGTTCTCTTTCGTTGCAGGGGGTGCGTATATGATCGCTAGGGAGTGTAGTTAACATAAACACTCTTTCTCTTTCTGTAACATTACAGTGAACATCTACCGATCGCAATTATGCCGATCGCCAATTATTATAAATAGGCCAAACTCGCTCAGATTGGCTATTAATTACTCGCTATCGCTCTTTCGATTGCCTATGAGGGCACTGACAAGTTAACTCTCAATCTGCCAGTATTCAGCTCATGACCCAATCAAAAATGTACAAGCGCCATTGATTCCAGCCCGAAACCATTCAATATTCCGTCTGGCTTTACCGCCGATCCAACCTGAGTCGCCGTGACGTCGAAGACTTCATGGCGTAGCGGGGCATCACCGTCAGCTATGCAGCAATTCGCCTCTGGTGCAATAAGTTTGGTTCGAAATATGCTCAAGGGTTTAAGAAGAAAACACCAAGGTTATGGCGACACTTTTCTCATTGATGAGGTGTTCGTTAAGATCTATTAAAAGCAGCACTATCTTTGGAGAGCCGTGGACCAGGGCGGTGAAGTGGTTGATGTATACCTTCAGAAACGGCCCGACAAAAAGGCCGCAAAGCGCTTCTTCAAGTCCTTATTGCGTAAACACAAAGGCGAGCCACGCAAGATCGTCACCGATAAATTGCGGAGCTGCAACGTGGCTCATAGAGAATTGATGCCGGATACGGTTCACGATACAGCCGAGTACGCCAACAGCGCGGCAGAGTTTCCTCACGAGCCCGCACGGGTGAGAAAGCGGGGCATGTGAAAGTTCAAGTCAGTGGAGCAAGCGCAGCGGTTTTTGGGTGCTCATGCGGCTGCGTATAATTTGTTCAATCTAGGGCGGCACTTAGTGTTGGCAGAAACCTATCGATATTTTCGGCTACGT
>CAJWGN010000239.1 GCA_913031035.1 uncultured Gammaproteobacteria bacterium | reverse complement strand
TTGTAAATTCAGTTCATCCATTGGAAACTATTCGCGAAGTGGTTGTATTCAAATTCCTTGAAACCAACGTTCGAAATCATTGAAAACATGTTTGAAGTGGCTTTGTGCTTTTGATCTTTTATAAAACAGTTTTTGAAAAAGAGGGTAATCACGATGAAACAGCCCATGATCTATGCAGCTGCTGCGCTAGCAAGTGTTTTTAGTTTGAATGTGAGTGCGCAGACAAGTTACGAGTATGCTGAAGTGCTTAACTCAGTTCCTATTTATAGAGTTTTTGAAGTTTCCGAGCCCAGACAACAGTGCTGGGAAGAGGAAAGAGTTGTAGATAGAGACACCCGGAAGGGCAATTCAAGCACGCCAGTTATTGTCAGTACTATTTTGGGAGGCGCTATTGGGAATGCTGTGGGCAACAACAAGTCGAGTCAGCGAGTTGGCGCTGTTTTAGGCGCTGTGTTGGGGCACTCGATTGGTCGTGATATAGTGAGAGGCCAGGATGGCCAGAGCCCCAAAGTGGTAGAAACGATAGAGCTTTGTGAAACCGTTTATGAAGAGGTTCAAGAAGAGAGATTAATTGGTTATCAAGTGACCTATCTTTATCAAGGAAAAGAGCGCTCAGTGAGAGCGAACTCAGATCCCGGCGAGCAAATCAGAGTTCGAATTAGCGTCGAACCGGTATTATAAGTGAAAAGGAATAATAGCGGCTGATGCCTGCCTATTACTCTGCAAAGGATTATTTTGAAATTTAAGCGATTTACTTCAATTTTGGCAGTAGCAACCGTATTGATGTTGCCAGCCTGTGAATTATGGGCTCAGGGTCTGCCCCTGCAAGTAGAGCAAAATCAACTTGATAGGGTGGGGGGCGCGCGACCAAACCGAGTCTATCGGCAAGTTAAACTTGAGATCAGTGAACGTCAGGCGATTAAGCTTGCTAGGAGTCGTTTCGCTGGCAATGTTTTACGGATTGGTTTGGTCGGAGAAGGAAGCCGTCAGCGCTATCAGATTCGAATGGAGAACAAAGGGAAAGTGTTCACTGTATTTGTTAATGCGACCTCTGGGAGGGTCACCCGAGGGGGTTGATTTTCCTATATACGAGGAGACTTACCTGCCACATCATGCTTTTAAGGTTGTATTCAAATGCGATTGTTAGTTATAGAGGATGAAAGCCTGTTGCGAGAGCAGCTTGAACAAGGGCTTAGTAAGCAAGGATATGTCGTTGACACTGCCGAGAACGGTAAGACGGGTCTATATTATGCGACGGAGTATGAATACGATGCGGCAATTATTGACCTTGGATTGCCAGAGATTGATGGCATCTCTTTAATTAAACAAACTCGAAGCTCAGGTAAGAAATTTCCAATACTCATTCTGACCGCTCGTGGCGATTGGCAGGACAAAGTGGCTGGTCTTGACGCAGGCGCAGATGACTATGTGGTAAAGCCATTTCAATTAGAGGAAATTTTGGCTCGATTAAATGCCTTGCTTCGAAGGGCGGCCGGATTTGCTACCTCAGTTCTAGAATTTGACTCGATCAATTTGGACATTGCAGCAAAGCGGCTCACTGTTTCTGGCGAAAACGTGGACCTCACAGCCTACGAATACAAGATGCTTGAATATTTGATGATGAACCCCGGTAAGGTGGTTTCAAAAACCGAGCTCACTGAGCATCTTTACGCACAAGACTACGATCGAGACAGTAACGTGCTCGAAGTTTTTGTGCGCCGTTTAAGACAAAAACTAGACCCTGCCCAGACCCTGAAACCGATAGAAACGGTCAGAGGACAAGGCTATAGATTTGTGCTTGGAGAGTCCTCAGGGACCCCCGCGCGATAATCGCTATGGAAAAATCCGGCTCTGCTCCTAGCTACTCCCTTCAAAACCGGTTTCTTTATTCATTCAGTGTTTTACTCTTTATTTTCTTAGGGTTGACTGGTCTAGTTCTCGATTCTGCTTTTCAAAGTAGCATAGAAGCGGGGGCTGCTGACCGGCTCCAGGTGCAAATTTACTTATTGTTAGCGGCAGCCGAAGAGGAAGATGGGGAGTTTTACTTTTTAGAAGATCTACAGGAGCCTCGATTCGGTCAATTAAACTCTGGGCTTTATGGTTTTATAAGCGCGCCTGTGAGGGGCGAGCTGTGGAGAAGTGATTCTGCTACAACATTGCAATTGGGCGCGATGGAATTTCTTAATCAAAAAATTGATGTCGGCAGCACCAGTTTCGATACCGTTCGAGGCGGGGGGGATCGTGCGCAGGAAAGTCAGGATTTTTTCGTCCTCAGCTATGGGGTTCTTTGGGAGGATGGGCGCAGCGAGTATAAGTTTTCGGTAGTGGAGGATGTAACCCCATACTATTCAGAAATTTCAAATTTTCGAGCCAGTCTTTGGGGCTGGCTTGGAGGGGTCGCAGTTCTTCTTTTGTGTATTCAGTTTTTTCTCCTTCGTTGGGGTTTGTCCCCGCTTAAGCGAATGGAGAGAAATTTAAAAAGAATCGAAGAGGGGGATGCCGATGAGCTGTTCGGTGATTTTCCCATTGAGCTTGCTGGGGTTACAACTAATTTGAATCTTTTGATTGAATCTGAGCGCAAGCATCAGGAGAGGTATAGGACGACGTTAGGAGATTTGGCTCACAGTTTGAAAACACCGCTGGCGGTGATAGTTGGAATTGTTGATGGCTTTTCCCTGAATAGCCCTAAGAAAGTTTCAAGTCAGCTGTTAGGAATCAGTGAGCAAGTTGAGCGTATGGACCAGATTGTTAGTTATCAGCTTCAGCGCGTGGTTCGGTCCCATAATGCCAGCGCCCTTGCAAGACAAGTAAAAGTCGCTGAAGTTGCCTCAAAAATAATTCGGGCACTTAAAAAAGTGTATGTGGAAAAAGGCGTAGAGACTCAGCTTACTCTCGACCCAGCGGTCATATTTTCTGGTGACGAGCGCGACCTTATGGAGGTGCTCGGCAATGTTTTAGACAATTCTTTTAAGTACGGGAAAAGCCTTGTTCTTTTGAGCGTGAGAGCACGCAAAGATGAAATATTTGGTGTTGAAATAATTGTCGAGGATGACGGCGCTGGAATCGCTGAAGACCAGCAAGAATTTGTCCTGCAAAGAGGCGCCCGCATAGACACAATAAAACAAGGGCAAGGTATTGGATTGGCAGTGGTTATGGACATTGTTAAAAGTTACAGCGGTCAAATGCTGGTTGGCAAAAGTAAAGACCTTGGTGGTGCGAAAATAACCTTGAGGTTTGGGCTGCAAAATCTTCCAGAAATATAAGCAGCGGAGACTAGTTCTTATAAGAGTCAGCTAGGATATCAATCCCGCCACAACAGCCAGCAGGGTCATCAAAAACAGAAACCATTTAATTGTATTCTGAGAGGCTTTAACTGCAAATTTTACTGCCAGACTAGCACCGGTCATAGAGCCTCCCGCCATAATTAGGCCGGGGATCCAAGCCACCTGATCGAATAGCGCAAAAATTATCAGCGAAACGCTAGTAAACGCTAGGGTGCAGGCCATTTTGAGCGCATTGGCTCTTTTTAAATCATATCGCAGTACGCCCGCTAATACGGCCAATAGGATAAATCCGACTCCAGCCTGAACGAACCCCCCGTAAACCCCCGCGACAAATAGGCTCCACCAGCCTTTGTTGCTTTTGATGGGAGAAAGAACTGGGGTTCCTTCCTCGGGAGCTAAGGTAGAGGGCCGGACCAGTATTACTGCCGACATAGAGAGGATCATGAATAGCAGTATGGGTTTTAGATGAATAGCGGGAATGACAGCGGCGCCTAGGGCGCCTATTAATCCACCCATAATCGTTGGGACCAGGATGGGGCCTAAGGCAGGGCGGTCTAGGGCGTCGTGCTTATCGAAACCTTTTACTCCAATAATGCATTGGAGAACAATAGCGACTCTATTCGTGCCATTGGCGATATCTGCAGGGAGACCCAGCACCATCAGCGCAGGCAGGGTAAGGTTCGAGCCACCGCCAGCTAAAGTGTTTATAATTCCCGCAAAAAAGCCTGCAGCGCTAAGCAAGAGAATTGCAGTGAGGCTAATTTCCATATCAATATTCCTATGCTCAGTGGGTTCCCAAGCCTGCGCTGGGTTGGTAAATAAAGTTCTCAACCGTGAACTCGGTAGGTCCGCAACAGTATTTTGATGCAAATGCCTAAATTCGGTTATCATAGGCTAGATACGAACGTGATTTCTATCACAGTATCGCAAAGTAAGTCTGCGAAATTACCGAATTCATTGACCGGTTCATGTTATTTTGCAGAATGTCCATTAGACTGACGGATTAGGCGATCGTATTGACACTTTATGTCCTAGGTCACTTATGGACTGCCGGTATATGGTACGTTGATTTTAAGGTCAAGCAGATTGGAATGTGAATTACTGAACGTTAAGGCGGCCAATTAAAAAGCACTAAACTCGTCAGGGCATAAACACACAGCACAATGATTCGAATAAACTAGCGGCACAACTATGAACGGTCTAGGTTATATGGATAGATTAATTAAAGATCA
>CAJWGN010000238.1 GCA_913031035.1 uncultured Gammaproteobacteria bacterium | reverse complement strand
TACCTGTGGCGATCGACATTGCCATATCCAGTGCCACGAATGTTTTGCCTGAGCCAGATGGGCCAATCAGACCGATCAAAGAAGGTGTCTCAATCGTGCCATCGATCAGATATTCTGGATCTTTTATTTCAATATCGCCAACCATGGTAAGGATCTGTTGAAGCGGTGGGTTAGATGCAGGAGCTACACTGTTTGGCTTGTTGTCAAATCCCTTGGAGCGCGCACTGCTGATCATCTTTTGCACTTCGGCGTAGGTTTGCTCGAGTGTATAGCTTGGCAACATATGTGCCGCCGCCAGAATATGTATTTCTTCGTCAGAGTTTCCTTTAGCCACCCAACTGGCGACTAGCCGCAGCACATGATCATGCCAATTGTCACCGCTCATAGCGGCTAGCGAAGCGGCTTTTCTATCGAGCCTGACAAATGGCACCTCATGGATAAAGCTAAGTCCTTCCAGCCCTTTCAAAGGTGCGAGAATGTGGTCCCAGTCTTCAATCCGCTGTAAGTGCATCAATCTGCCTTTATCTTCATGGTAACGAGCTCAGACACATAACCTTTTGCTGCCTTACCAGCATCTGGATAGCTGACCGTGCCAGCAACGCGCATGATACGTGACGGATTCTGCACCGACCTATCTGTCTTACAATGTTCGGCTATTTGTTTTTGCTTTTTCTTCCATAAGTTCAGATCAAAGCATGGTTCCGAAACGCGCCAGTAGGCATGGCAACGCTGATGAGGTGTTGTTCCTGTAGTGACCGTAATATGAGGCTGTATGATATCAAGAAGCTTGGTCAGTCCGTTGAGACCCGGCGGGTCATCTGCATCTGCAAAGCTATAATGCGCGCGAATTATATCTGCATCAGTGGCTGCTTTGGCAACTGCATTGTTGCTGATTGGGTTTATCGTCATGTAGATGTTTAGTCTTTTATCATTCATGCGGACCGCCAGATCCACTGCATCATCACTTCCGTGCAATGCAAAGCGTTGAATGACAGGGTGTCGGTCTTGGCCCAAACAGCGAATTTCAAACATGCCATTTTGATCCGGATCATCGTACCAGTCCCGTGTTATTTCATAAATGAAGCGCGCCATAGTGTCCGTGTCAGCACAGATTGTTTCATCCGTCATTTTTGATACCTTAAACTTGAGGCATATCGACCGGTTAGACAAACCCACATTATACACCCAGTTGTGCTAACGGTCTTCGCGCCGTACGTTTACTTTTGGAAATATTCTGCAACGAGCCGCGCTGTTTTGGGCAGTCCGGCAGTCAGTTCCAATACCCGGTCTATTGAGACGCTATGGCGGGTATGGAGAAGCCGTCTAAGCGCGATTATGTCAGTCGGATAGCTGAAGGCCTCGAAACGAGCTTCTCCATGCCTTGTACCGACCTTGCGTTGAATTAAGAACTGAGCGCGATCTGGACAAACAGCCACGCGAAGTTTTGGACTAACATAAAACAGAACACCTTCGTAATTCTCAGATGATTCCCACTTAGAACTGGCTACATAGTTTTTTTCTTTGAGCCAGTCGTGTTTGATTTCTTGGCGTGTCATTATTATTACCCCTTGGAATTTGTCTGACCCGCAGCTTGCAACTTTTGCTGCAATGCGACCTTTGGGATTATTATCCGACTGCCAATTTTGATTGATGGTATTTCGCCAGAATGGATCCCTTGGTACGCAGCGGAGCGTCCGATCCCAAGCACTTCAGCAGCTTCAGAGACAGTTAGTGTCAGTTTTTTGGTGCTACTAGGTTGGGCGGTATTGATATTTTTGTTCATTCTGATCCTCACAAATTGTAAGCGACGGGCACTATCCATCATCGATAAAACCAACATACCACTTGACGGAACGGCAAGAAACTAAATAACCTTAAAAGGTTAACTAAATGTCGATTTAAAGTCTGAGGAACGCTAATGCCAAACCTTTTATGGTTCGAATGGGAAAAATGTCCTGATGGTTATTTTCTTGATGAGCTAAAACGCGAACATGTGGAATTTATATCGCAAAATACCAAACGACATACCGCTTACAAAACAGAACCAACAAAGCAGGCTCCTTCTTGGCTAGCAGATATGTATGACTATGTAGGTTTTCCTTATCCAGAGATAAAATTTGGTTTGTATATCGTACCGAAGAGCAATCGAGTGTTGCGCTTTAATCCCTTAGAAGAAGCGCCGGCAGCATTTATGGAATATGGAGAAGTCACAAATTCCGTAGGGTCCGCTTTGTCATTCGTCAGTAAATATGGCAGACCAGAAATTATTCATAACGGTTTGTACGATCTTCCACCAACCGCGCTTCCCTTAAACGAAGTCCAACACATTGCCACACCCATGGCAAAAGCGATTGAGACTTGGAATAGAGCAAAAAAGAATGAGAATTATCGAGAATTTGATAATTTAAGATTTCTTGAGGATTACAATAACCCCGATCACTCTAGTTTTAACCCAAGGTTTGCGCATTTTTATGGCGAGGTTTCAATACGGCTAAGACCAAATGGCGGTAGATCGCCTTTCTTTGCCATTTCTCCAAACAATCTAACCGCAGCTATGTGGGTACAATTTGCGCAAGCGGTATCGAGTAATACCCAGTTGAGAAGGTGCGCTATCTGCCCAAACTGGTTTTCTTATGGCACCGGTACTGGGCGACGGACGACTGCAGATTACTGTTCTGCCAGATGCCGGAAAGCCGCCTATCAAGAAAGACTAAAAGTACAACAACAAAAATAGAAAATATACAGATACAAAAATTTAGTGGAGAATATCAATGCGAGGTCATTTAAAGAAAAGATCAAAAGATTCCTGGTCTATCGTTATTGATTTGGGAAAGGATGCGTCGGGTAAGCGCAAGCAGAAATGGCACACAGTTAAGGGCACCAAAAAAGAAGCCGAGGCAGAATTAAGCCGCCTGTTGAATGAAGTGAATATGGGCCAGTACATAGAGCCAACACGCATGTTGGTCGCTCAATACCTTGAAATGTGGCTGAAAGACTATGCAGAGCCAAACGTGTCACCCAAAACCCATGAGCGATATAGTCAGATAATTCATCAAAACATCAACCCCAAGCTCGGACAGCACCCGCTATCAAAACTCAAGCCACTTCATATTCAGGCCTTCTATTCGGAGTGCCTTTTGAACGGACGGAAAGATGGGACAGGGGGATTATCGGCTCGAACTGTTCTACATTTTCACCGATTGTTGCGCAAAGCATGTCTCCAGGCAGTTAAATGGCAGCTTTTAGCACAGAATCCGGCTGAAGCGGTGGATCCACCGAGGCCCCAACGAAAGGAAATGAACGCTCTTAATGAGATGGAAACTGCGCTGCTGTTAGATAAACTTAATGGAGAGCCTCTGTTCGCGCCAGTAGCGCTAGCCGTTACTACAGGCCTTCGGCGTGGCGAGCTGCTGGCCCTGAGTTGGAAGAATATCAATTTGGATAGCGGTGTCATGACGATAAATCGGTCTTTGGAACAAACCAGGGCCGGCCTCAGGTTTAAACCTCCAAAAACAGAACGCAGTCGACGACAAGTTCCCCTGCCATCCATCGCATCCGACATTTTACGGGAGCACAGAAAGAAACAAACCGAAGAACGCTTGCGTCTAGGTCCAGCTTATCAGAACAACGATCTGGTATTTCCTCGTCCTGATGGAACCACAATGGCGCCAGACGCTTTCTCAACAAACTTTGCGGCCTTTATTCGTCGTTCTGGGTTAAAACATATACGTTTACATGATTTACGACACACCCATGCAACGCAACTCTTGCAGCAAGGGATAAATCCCAAAATAGTCGGTGAACGTCTCGGGCACTCAAGTATTGCGATAACACTGGACACATATAGCCATGTGCTACCTGGCATTCAGGAAGACGCGGTTCTGAAGTTCGACACATCCCTACGTGTAGCGATGCAGAAGCAGAATAGTGATAAATAGTTTCCGTTAGCAAAGGGTTAGCAAAATCCGACTTTTCGGATTAAAGTGATCATTGAATTTTCGGCTAAGTCATTGATTTCTGGCAGAGAGACAGGGATTCTGCGGAGAGCCTCTTGCAATCTAATAAATATAAATAATAACAATATCTTAAGATAAATTTTGATCCTACCGCTTACTGAACGTACTGTCCATTATAAGGCCTCTCATACTGTCCATTGATGGAGCAGAAAGTGCTCACCGGGATATATAGAAAGACTTCCTTTCAAAAATAAAATTGCTACGGTACTTTGATTATCAATAAAGGTATTAGAATGAAAAGATTATTAGCAGCGATCACCATAGCAGCCACACTAGCAGCATCCAGTGCATCAGCCTTTGACCCTGCGGATTTGAAGAAACTGAAGGAGACTAATGAGTGCATAGGGTGTGATCTATCCAAAGCCGACCTGGCATTTGCCAACCTGACCAAAGCCAACCTTATCGGGGCCGACCTGTCCCTGGCCAGCCTGACCAATGCCAATCTGACCAATGCCAATCTGACCTATGCCAATCTGTCCTATGCCAACCTGACCGGTGCCAACCTGA
>CAJWGN010000237.1 GCA_913031035.1 uncultured Gammaproteobacteria bacterium | reverse complement strand
GCTTGCCTATCTTCTACAAAATAGTCATCAATCAATTTTTTTAACTCTACATTTTTTGCAGACATCCCTTTGCTAATGTCTTCCTTTGTCAAATCTTCAAAAGCTGCACTGGTTGCATTGTTACTCAGCCACTGCAGCTGCACATCCAGCGAGCCGCTGCTGCTGAAAGGACACTCAAGATCTTGCAAGTATTGAATAAAAGATCTTTTCCATTTGTCGTCATCAAAGGAGTCATTACACACATCTCTTTTTGAAGCCGGATGGAAACGAATGACACGGTGTTCAAGAAATGAAACGTAGCGACGAGGCACAAACCGTTGAAGACGCTAAGGCGGATATTGGCTGGGGCAGCCAGATACGTTCGTACGTTTTAGATGCCTCGCGTATTAAGGATCTTCGGACCAATGTAGAGGCTACAAATACCGGTGCGGTATTGGATGGCGATATTGATAAGTTTATTGAAGCTAGTTTGAAAATGGGATTGTAAGCACTATGTCAGAACAAGAGAACAACAGCGTAGATGGCAATGACGAAAATAAGTTGATAGCACAGCGGCGAGAAAAGCTGTCTGAACTTCGCGAACAAGGTCAGGCTTTTCCTAATAGCTTTAAGCGATTGCACGATGCTAGTAATTTAGTTGCAGAATTTGCGGATAAGTCTAAAGACGAGCTAGAAAAAATTTCGATGCAGGTAGTGTTGGCGGGCCGCATTATCAGAATTCGCGGACCCTTCGTTGTTATTCAAGATGGCAGCGATCAAATCCAATTGTACTTAAACAACAAGTCATTTCCAGAAGATTTGGCTAAAAAGATCAAGTCTCTGGATTTGGGAGATATCATTGGCGTGCATGGCGAGGTCTTTAAAACTAACAAGGATGAGCTGACCGTGAGGGTTGCGAGTTTTGAGTTGGTAACAAAGTCATTGCGGCCGCTGCCAGATAAATTCAAAGGCTTAACTGATACTGAAATGCGATACCGTCAACGCTATGTTGATCTAATCGTTAATCAGGAATCTAGGAGCGTATTCACGACACGATCTAAAATAGTTGCCTTCATTCGGCGTTATTTTGATGACCTGGGGTTTATGGAAGTTGAGACGCCAATGATGCAAATTATCCCTGGTGGTGCGACTGCTCGACCTTTTATTACTCATCACAATGCTCTGGACCAGGATATGTATTTGCGTGTAGCGCCTGAGCTTTATCTTAAGCGTTTGGTAGTGGGTGGGTTTGAAAAGGTTTTTGAGCTGAATCGAAATTTTCGAAACGAAGGTCTTTCCACTCGGCATAATCCGGAATTCACTATGCTGGAATTTTATCAGACCTATTCCCGCTATGAAGATTTGATGGATTTGACGGAAGATTTGTTTAGGGAAATTGCTAAAGCGCTATTCGGCGACAGCAAGGTTACTTATCAAGGGTCTGTTTACGATTTTAATACTGCTTTCGATCGCCTAAGTGTAAAAGAATCTATCTGTCGCTTTTGCGAGGGTGTAAAAATGAAAGATTTGGAAACTAAGGAGTCGCTAGTCGAGACTGCTAATCGCTTCGATGTGCGTTTTGATGAAAGCTGGGCCCATGGAAAAATTCTTATGGAGGTGTTCGACCAGCAGGTCGAATCAAAACTGGATCAGCCCACTTTTATTACCCAGTACCCAATCGAGGTCTCTCCTTTAGCCAGACGTAATGAAGAAAACCCGGATATTACAGATCGCTTTGAACTCATTATCGGTGGTCGCGAGTTGGCTAACGGCTTTTCGGAGCTAAATGATCCAGAGGATCAGGCTGAAAGGTTTAAGGCCCAGGTCGCAGAAAAGGACTCTGGCGATATAGAGGCTATGCATTATGACGAAGACTATATTACTGCGCTTGAATATGGGATGCCGCCCACCGCTGGTGAGGGCATAGGCATTGACAGGTTGGTCATGTTGTTTACTGATTCGGCCTCAATCAAAGATGTTTTGTTGTTTCCTCATATGCGGCCAGTTCAAGACGGCGAGTAATATGACTGATGATAGCCGCCCGATAAGCCTTGAGCCCTCCTGGAGAGCGGTGCTAGAAGGTGAGTTTTCAAAACCTTATATGGTAACTTTGCAGGCTTATCTGCTAGAGCAGAGGTCTGCTGGGAGGGTGGTTTTTCCGCCAGCGGCTGAAATCTTTTCAGCCTTGAATCTAACGCCCTTTGAGTCTGCTAAAGTCGTCATATTAGGACAGGATCCCTATCATGGAGAAGGCCAGGCTCATGGGCTGTGCTTTTCTGTTAAATCCGGTGTTAGAGTGCCTCCATCGTTGCGCAATATCTTCAAAGAGCTGCATGCTGACCTTGGTTGCACTGCTCCTGCTCACGGTAATTTAGAGTCTTGGGCAAAGCAGGGTGTTTTGCTGCTTAACTGCGTTTTTACAGTTGAGTCTGCTCAAGCGGCCTCGCACAAGGGAATAGGTTGGGAGCAGTTTACTGACAAGATCGTTGAGAGTTTGAATATACAGCGGCAGCATTTAGTCTTTATTTTGTGGGGCAGCCACGCCCAAAAAAAAGGGGCGATGATTGATCGTTCCAGACACTTAGTGTTGTCTTCCCCACACCCATCACCGCTGTCGGCAAGCAGAGGTTTTTTTGGCAATCATCATTTTTCAACAGCCAATACCTACCTTGCACAGCATGAGAGTAAATCTATTAATTGGCAGTTAGAAGCAACAGTTTAAGGCCTGTAAAAATTATGGAAAAGAAACATTGTATCGTAGTAGGGGCAAGTCATGCAGGCACATCATTGGCTTTGCAGCTTAGACGAGAAGGTTGGGATGGAGCTATTACCCTAATCGGCGATGAAGCAGAATTGCCCTATCACAGGCCACCTCTATCGAAGGAGTTTTTAGCCGGTGTAAAAGAGCTGGATAATATTCGGCTGCGTCCAGAAAAAGTCTTTGTGGATAACGCAATCGATCTGTTGTTGGGCAGTCCAATTGTAGATTTGGATAGTGAGGCGAAAACCGTCTTGTTGGCCGATGGCAAGAAGCTGGGTTACGACAAGCTGGCGTTGTGTACAGGTGCGTCTGCTATCCCATTGCCCATGGGTTCGTTATTAGCCGGCGTTCATACCATTCGATCAGTGGCTGATATCGTGGCCATCAAAAAACGGCTGGCGTCTGCTAAGACTGCGGTCATTATTGGTGGCGGTTATATCGGTTTAGAGGCCGCTGCTGTGTTGGCAAAGCTAGGTGTGGATGTTACCGTTTTGGAAATGCAGAGCCGAGTTTTAGCTCGTGTCACTAGCTCGGTAATGTCTGAGTATATGGAATCTTTACACCGGCAACAGGGTGTAAAGGTTTTGACTTCAACCAAGGTGATTTCCTTGGAAGGCGATGAATCGGTCGCCGCTGTGCTATGTGAGGGAGGTCTACGCTTGCCTGCCGATATGGTCATCGTAGGGATTGGGGTGCGGCCTAATGTCGATCTCGCCCTGAAAGCTAATTTGGCGATTGATAATGGCATCGTGGTCGATGAGCGCGGGCAAACCAGTAACTCCGACATTTTTGCTGCTGGTGATTGCAGTAATCACCCCTCGGCACTTTACGGGAAGCAGCTTCGGTTAGAGTCAGTGCAAAATGCCAATGATCAAAGCAGGGTTGCGGCAGCAAACCTCTGCGGCGTCGATAAGACCTATGATGCGGTGCCGTGGTTTTGGTCTGACCAATATGATGTAAAACTACAAATGGTTGGGCTTAGCGACGGTTTCGATAAAGTCGCTATTCGCGGTGATGCGACAAATGAAGCTGGGGCAGGCTTTGCGCTGTTCTACTTTAAAGGTAAACGACTTATTGCAGCTGACTGTATATCAAGGCCGAAGGAGTTTATGGCGGCTAAGCAGCTGGTCATGCGTAAGGCGGAATTAAATTCAGAATTGCTTACGGATGAAAGTGTTGAGCCGGCTGCATTTTTAGCATGAAAGAGCTAGTCACCATGATAGCGACAACCGCTGTTACAGGTTTCTCTAATCTCAATTTCGTAGAGATTCGGTAGGCTCGGTTGCAGGCGCAGCCATATCCATTTGGCAAGGTTTTCACTGGTTGGGTTTTCTAAGCCTTCGATGTCATTTAAATAATAGTGATCCAGCTGCTCTAAAAGCGGCCGAAATGCCCTGCTCAGTTCTGAAAAATCCATAACCCAGCCAGACTCAATTCCCGCTTCGCCTTCAACGGTTATTCTAGCCTTAAATGAATGGCCGTGAAGTCTAGAACACTGATGATCAGAGGGAACATTGGGTAGTCGGTGGGCGGCTTCGAAACTAAACTCTTTAAATATTTGCATTGATTTAGACTAATTTTGGGTTGGAATTACGAGGGGGCGCTGAGTCTGCCTACTCACGGAAATGAAGTATAGTCCCATTTAGGGATAGACCCCTAACCAATAAGCCCTATAATAACTTTTCGTCAAGTACGCTAAAATGATAAAAAGTCTAACCCGATAACAATCTTATGCGCGCTCCTGCATTTTTAAATAACTTACTTCGGTTTACTCGCCGGTTTTTGAATCAGGGTAAAAGGTTGCCGACCTATTTTGGCGTGCTCGGCACAATGTTTGTTCTTTACTTGCAAATTGCAGC
>CAJWGN010000236.1 GCA_913031035.1 uncultured Gammaproteobacteria bacterium | reverse complement strand
TAGCGGCAATGGGTAGCGTGATGAAACAATGACTTCCTCTTCAATATTATCTATGTTTTCAGTTTGTTCTTCTGCAGAAGTTGTATTTAGTGAAACCACAAGAAGTGGTGCCGCTAAAATGAAATGTGCCGTTAATGATGATTTTCTAGAAGTAAGTATTTTACCGATCATAATTGTTTGTCCTTGACGTTACAGGTTAGTAAGCAGGATTATTTCCTGAATAAGAATCATTATTATTTACATTCGCAATAATATCAATACAATGGGTATATGAAAATATTATTCCTACTATTCGTTTGTTTTTTAATCTCACCAACCGCGATTGCCTGCAACCCCGCAAGCGATCTTTCGCGGATAACCGCGGCTGGCGGCTCTATCTCTGAAATTTTGTATTTGTTAAATATGGATAAGTACATCGTGGCGGTGGATGTAACATCAAACTACCCCCCTGAAGCTAAAAGCCTCCCATCTATTGGGTATGTGCGCAATTTGTCCGCTGAGGGAATTCTTTCTCTGAGTCCCACCGTCATCATTGGCGAAAACGATATGGGTCCAAAGGAAGTAATCGCGCAAATCAAAGGTACCGGGGTAGAGGTACTTGTGGTTGGAGAAGAGCACTCTGCAAGTGGCATCATTGAAAAAATTAACTGTGTTGCTGACATTGTTGGTAAGCGTGCATTGTCTGAACAAATTATTGCCGATCAGCTAATCCCCAAAATTCAGCGCCTAGAGGATATTGCTGCCAACAGAGCTACTGAAAAACCTAAAATTCTTTTCATCTTGGGCATGCAGAGCGGCTCTCCTATTGTTGCTGGGCGTGGCGTTTCTGCTGACGGCTTTATTAATATGCTTGGTGGCATCAATACTATGGGCTCTTTTGAAGGCTGGAAGCCTGCTAATTCTGAGGCTATTATTCAAGCGGCCCCTGATGTCATTTTAATTTCAAATAGAGGACTATCAGGGTTCGGAGACCTCTCTGATCTCAAACGGCATCCAGCACTACAATTTACCCCAGCGGTCAAAAATAACAGAGTGTATGCCATGGACGGAATGCAAATGCTTGGTTTTGGCCCAAGAACCCTATCTGCAGCGGTCGTCTTGGCCGATAAAATTGCTCTCGACAAATGACCATATTATTCAATAAAGGGCGCTCCAACAGCGGCCTTGTCTCTGTACAACAGTCCTCAATCATAGCTATCCTGATTATGCTATTAGCTATCAGTGTTCTATTTGCCGGGGCCAATGGGAGTTTTGATCTTTCCCTTTTTGCATGGCTTAAAGGCAATTCAACTGATATCCAAAACATTGTTATGTCGGAGATCAGAATCCCCAGGGTCATCTTGTCTGCGCTTGTCGGCTCAAGTTTAGGAATGTCTGGCGCTGCGTTGCAGGGCCTATTTAGAAATCCTCTTGCTGATCCAGGATTGATCGGTGTCTCGGCAGGAGCAGCATTGGGCGCTGCCGTTATTATTGTCATTAGCCCGGCCGCACTGACTGAGTCTTTCTTGGGTCCTTTCCTGTTGCCCCTGGCAGGAATCTCAGGTTCAGCGGCCGTTATTTGTCTGCTGTACTTACTAACTAAAGGATTTGGCTATCAAGGTGTAACTTACATGCTACTGGTGGGTATTGCCGTCAATGCGATTGCTGGAGTAGCGATTGGCTTATTAACGTATATAAGTTCGGATGCTGAACTGCGTACTCTTACCTTTTGGACCATGGGAAGTTTCGGTGGTGTAACCTGGCGACTGCTTATGCCCGCTGTAATTTTAATTCTGAGCGCCATGATCTATATGGCGCCAGTCTATCGAAAGCTCGATCTTCTTCAGCTCGGCGAAATAGAGGCCTCCAGGTTAGGAGTTGACCTAGGTAAGCTAAAGTTTCGCGTCATCATTTCGTCCGCCGCCGCCGTAGGTGCCAGCGTAGCTTTGTCTGGGATGATCGGTTTTGTTGGGCTAGTTATTCCTCACCTGACCCGCCTTCTGGGTGGAGTTAATCATAACTATCTTATTCCCGGCTCCGCTATTCTTGGCGCGGCAATAATGGTCTGTGCTGATTTAGCGTCACGAATACTCATTCAGCCGGCAGAGTTACCCGTAGGTTTAATTACCAGTGCTATTGGCTCACCGTTTTTCCTTTGGCTAATTTTTAGAATAAACAAAAATGACTATTAGAGCGATCTCAATAAGTGCTGAAATAGACGGCATCCCGCTGCTGTCAGATATGTCCCTTGAAATTGTACCCGGAGAAGTACTTGCCTTAGTCGGACCCAACGGCGCTGGAAAGTCTACCTTGTTAAGTGTCTTGGCTGGCGATCTCAATCCAGTGCAGGGGAGTGTTTTTTATAATAAGCGAAACATTGCGCAATTGGATGTCCAAGAGCGTGCCCACTATCGCAGCGTAATGTCTCAGGCACTGCCAATGGTCTTTGATTTTAGTGTCAAAGATATCGTAGAAATGGGCTGGCTCCATAACGGCCAGCATTATTCTAGCGACCATTTTAAGACCGCAGTACAACAGATAGTAGATCAATGTAATATCAGCAGCCTCATAAATCGTCGTTTTAATACCCTCTCCGGAGGGGAGCAAAAACGCGTACATTTTGCAAGAGCATTACTACAACTTTGGAAGTGCGAAGACTCTTTAGAGGCTAAATATCTCATGCTTGATGAGCCGTTAGCTAATCTAGATATCAGGCATGAACTTAGTCTATTGGCCGTAATACGGAAAGCTGCTGCATCAGGAATTGGAGTGTTGATCGTATTGCATGATTTAAATTTAGCAGCTAAGTTTGCTGATAAAGTCGCAATGCTTAATCAAGGAAGGATAGTCGGGGTCGGGGTTCCTGAGGATGTTTTAACCACAAACCTTTTAACCTCGGTCTATGATGTTCCCGTCAATGTAAAACCTAATCCATTAACTATTAGTTACTATTAATTATGAAAGCCTCTAAAGCTGACTATGAATTAAATGCCGTGGCGCTGTTTAGATCCAGTAACACAGCAGTTTTATCAACACTATCAAAAAGTACCAATGACTACCCTTTCGGAAGCTTTGTTACCTTTGCCTCAAATAATAATCGCGATCTTTTTATATATGCCAGCGATATAGCAGAGCATACTAAAAACATTCTCAATGATACTCGCGCCTGCGTGACTATTTGTTCAGTCACCAAAGATGGTGATAAACAGACGAGCGCGCGGCTCAGTTTGATTGGTGATTTAATCAGGATCCCAGATACAGAAACCGATGCCTGCCAAGCAAGATTCTTCAAATTCCTTCCCGACAGCAAGAGTTACTCTCGAATACATGGCTTTCATTTTTATAGACTAAACATACTAAAGGCTCGTTGGATTGGTGACTTTGGGCAAATTGGTTGGCTAGATATGAAACACTGGACGGCCAATGTGCCCAAGTGGGAGAAAAGTGAGGCCGCCATGATCGAACATATGAATCAAGATCATTCTAATGTTATACGCTCTGCTCTGAATGCCAGCTTTGGCATTGCCGACCCCAATGCACAAATGTTAGCGCTATGCACTGATGGCTATTTCATCTTATCGACAGGGCAACAGTATTTTATTCCTTTCGATCAACCCTGTTATTCTGGGAGTTCAATTCGCGCAGCACTGGTTCAGCAAGCTAAGGCTTATCGTTCCTTTGAGCTTTAGTTAGTCTGTTGCCGTAATACGAATAAGCTCTCCATCGGACCCATCAGTAGCAAGAATTAAGCTTCCATCTGGTGCCTCTCCAATGTGGCGAATCCTACCAAATTCACTCCACAATATATCTTCACTTATCACTGATTGGCCATCCATGTGTAGTCTTCGCACGTCGCCCGGTACCAGAGCAGAGATAAACAAGTCGCCTCGCCACTCGGGAAACATGTCTCCACGGTAAAGGAGCATGCCGGAGGGGGCAATTGAAGGAACCCAGTACTTTATTGGCTGCTCCATGCCTGCCTGCTCGGTAAACGGCGAGATAATGGCACCACTATAATCAACGCCATAGGTTATTGCTGGCCACCCATAGTTTTTGCCCGGCTCAACAATATTTAATTCATCGCCTCCCATGGGACCATGCTCATTTTCAAAAACTGTACCGTCACTTGCGATAACCAAACCTTGAGGATTTCTATGCCCATAGGACCAAATTTCTGGAAGCGCTCCAGGCGTGCTAAGGAATGGATTATCGTTTGGGATACTGCCATCGTCATTAATACGGATCATCTTTCCAAAATGGTTATCTAGCGTCTGGGCTTGTTCCCGATAATTGAAACCATCTCCAGAAGTAATCAACAGGGTCCCATCAGCCATAAATCTCATTCGTGCACCGTAATGCGCGGCTGTTTTACGCAGTGGCTCTGAGCCAAAAATGGTCTCAACACTCACTAGGCTATTTCCCTCTAGCTGGCCGCGCACAACCACCAATCGATTTAATTTCTCTTGCTCGCTGTCCGTACCAGCAAAGGACAGATAAATCAGTTTGTTTTCTAAAAACTTAGGGTGTAAAAGAACTTCGGCCAATCCGCCTTGACCGGCAAACAACACCTCGGGGACCCCAGCCACTGGCTCAGGATTAAGTACGCCATCAGTGATAAAGCGAAGGCTGCCAGAGCG
>CAJWGN010000235.1 GCA_913031035.1 uncultured Gammaproteobacteria bacterium | reverse complement strand
GCATCATAGTCCCGCTTTTCCGACTGTAACGGCGTATGGGGTGCGTTATAGGCCAGATACATAAAAAACGGCCTGTCACGATTAGCCTCGATCGCCTTGACGGCTTCGCGACTGAGGTAATCCGTCATATGGGAGTCGGGTTTAAATCTATCGCCCTTGTTAAACTGCACGCCGTACTTGAGGTTGGGCCACATGTACCTGTCGATTGGATCGAAATCTTGCTTTGAATTAACAACCTCAGGATCGTCTTCCTCCATGAACATCCCGCCGCCTCCTAGAAAACCCAAGAATTCATCAAACCCCTGATCATTGGGCAACATGCCTTCACTTGCACCAAGGTGCCATTTCCCTAGTGCAATCGAATGGTAGTCTTTTTCCTTGAGCGCTTCGGGCAGTGTCTTTTCACTACCTGGCAAACCTAGTGAACTTGGCTCTGGGTAGTTCTCGGCATTCTCCTCCTTAAAGCCATCACCACTAACCAATCTCAGGAATGTCGGCGTCGCCGGTGTAAATTCAAATCCGACTCGGGTGGGGTAACGCCCGGTAAGCAGCGCCGCGCGAGAAGGTGCACAAGTAGCGTTACCGGCGTAAGCGGTGGTGAAATGAATACCTTGCGCTGCAATCGAATCAATCTGAGGAGTCGGCACACTGCCGTTACCGATACCGCCGCCATAAAAAGTAATGTCATTGAAGCCCAGATCGTCAACAACAATCAGCACCACATTGGGTGGCTGTTCCGCCATGCTATTACTCGTAGCCGAGGGCTCGGTTGGGCCTTGCTCCCAGATGACGGTTTGGTTCTCACCAATGGGATCACCAATGTCTGAAATGATTCCCGGCAAGTAATACCAATACTGTGACAGCAGATATCCTCCGGCCACTACAACAACGCCAGCACCGATCAATGTCTTTTTCATAGTTCTATCTGCCTTTCCAAGTTTAAGAAATGGAACAAACTGTATGACAATAATTGTTGCTTAAACAAGCTGAGCCAACCGACTGCGAATAATATCTTGGGCCTCACTCACAATACGTGTGACCAGCTCTTCACAAGTTGGGATGTCATGGATGAGACCTGCGACCATGCCACAACTCCAGGCACCGGCGTCCATTGCGCCTTCAGTCATCACCTTCGGATAGACCCCGCCGACCAATGCCATAATGTCGTCGATGGCAATATCGGCGCCTTTTGCCTTTTCAATTTCAACAATCTTGTCTACTGCAACATTCTTCATGACCCGCTCGGTATTACGCAGCCCGCGCATAATTAAACGCGTATCTAATTCACTGGCGGAAACAATACTGTCCTTCACATTTTGATGCACCGGCGCTTCAATGGTCGCAATAAAACGCGTGCCCATGTTGATGCCATCAGCGCCCAGAGCCAGTGCAGCCACCAGTTGTTGGGCGTTACCAATTCCGCCGGAGGCTACAAAAGGAATGCTGAGTTCTTCTGCCGCACGGGGTAATAAAATCATATTAGGAATGTCGTCTTCCCCAGGGTGTCCACCACACTCAAATCCATCCACGCTGACAGCATCACAACCAATTCTTTCAGCCTTCAATGCGTGGCGAACCGAGGTGCATTTATGAATGACCTTAATGCCCGCGGTTTTAAATGCTTCCATATAGGCTTCGGGGCTGCGACCTGCAGTCTCAACTATTTTTACACCGCCTTCTATGATGGATTTGATATAGCCTGGATAATCCGGTGACACAAAACCCGGCAAGAAAGTTAAGTTAACGCCAAAAGGTTTATCTGTGAGGCTTTTGCACTTGGCAATTTCATTCGCCAGATCCTCCGGCGTCTTTTGTGTGAGACCTGTAATGATGCCCAGCCCTCCCGCGTTGGATACGGCGGCTGCTAGTTCTGCGAATCCGACATAATGCATGCCGCCCTGTATCACGGGGTGTTCAATACCGAATAGTTCTGTAATACGTGTTTTCATTGAGTTTTACCTGCTAATTAGAAAAGTGAACAATTAAAATGGCTAAGGCAACCGACTGTAATTCCCTGTGATTATTAGCCCAGTGATTCGGCAAGCGAATGGATCTGCATTTTGTCAGCTACCAGCGTTGGGTTTTCGGGCAAATGCTTAGAGACGCGCTTCATCTTCTTGCTCCTTGAGTAGAGTCATCACTAAGAATTGCAACCTATTTATATCTTCCCTAAGAGGGCCCTCGTTTCACTTGAGACTTCAGCCATGAACAGGCCTACGAGAGAATCCACCAAACTGCTTAAAAAGAAATCAGCGTTCTTTCCGCTAAACGCCCCCTTTTCATGTGCGTGATTGGACATTGACAGAATTGAAAAGCGCACGACATTGAGATAGCGGTACTCAAACATCGAGTCATCAAGGTGGGTCAGCCGCTGCTTGAGAAGTTTCCTGATAACGCGAAAGCTGTTGCCTTCATCGATAACCTCTTCTTCAAGCATTGGACGTTTTACGGTTATATTCTTTGCGCCAAATGCTCTGACCCATTGTCTGTGTCTTGCATCGCTTTTACATAGTTGAAACGTTGGGGCCACTATCAAATAACAAATGTCCCGAAAAGTAGGAGATGTATTCCTGGCCAGGCGATCAGTTAACATCTCCAGTCTTTTGGCCTGAGTTTCCATATACTTCAATTTGTGTATCGCCGTTAATAAGCCTTCTTTGCTGTTGAAATGGTATTGCAGCACAGACTCATTTTTTTGACCGGCCTCTTCTATTAGCTCTCTTACCGTAACGTTTTCAGCACCGTTTTTAGCACTGAGTTTCTCCATTGCCCGCATTAATCTGTTCTGGGTATCTATAGTCCTAGTCTGACGGGCTTCCACGGCGGCCATTCACACGCTCCTCAATAAAGGTATATTCATACCCAGTAGTAATTATCAATAAACCAACAATTAATAATGATAACCATTAAATATTTAATGTAAAGCATTACTTTCTATGATAGGGTTCTTCTGAATTAAGACACAAACCCCGACAATTAGTCGTAGCCATCATTGACATGATCGAATCGGCTTCGGAACTAGATTCGAGCAACAAGCGTTCGGTCGATCTTGCATTTGACCCTACTCAGGAGAGCTAAAGCTTGGCCAAAGTAAGCGACACAATCCCAACAGAACTTCAGCCGGAGGTGGATGCGGCTATTAACTGGTTTAATGCGCAATCTTCGAATGAATTCAAAGTCACAGCTATCGTAGATGCTGATGAATCGCTCGCTTCGAGCAATGAAAAAGAGCTTCGCCTCGTACTTTGTGGGGGCGATGTGTGTCAACAAAAGAAGTTTAACGTTCTTCAAAGTGGAGACAGTTTTACTGTTTCATTCGCTGAAGAGCCGCCTATTTCAAATGGAACGCAGGCAGAACTCGACCCTCCTCCAGGGGCGAGGCAGGCGTGGTTAGATGACGCAATCAACAAGCACAAATTCGTAGTACTGGTTTTCTACCGCGGATTCTGGTGACCTCCCTGTCGCCTCGAGTTACGAGGCTATGTTGAAGAAGGCGTTGCCGAAAAAATTCGTGCAGCGGGCGGCGAGCTGTATGCAATAAGCAGCGAGCCCCAGCGACTTGCCGACGACGCAAAATCAGAATGGGATCTCACTTTTGATACTATCGGTGACCCTCACCAGGAAATTGCCGAGCAATGCAAAGAAAGAGGCTGGCTGGAATTGTTCATCAATGCAGATGCCTCTTTCATCACACGCACAGATGACCGGCTCGCGCACCCCAAAGGTTATTTCCAGCCTGGCGTTCTGAGTATTGATTGCAATAAAAGAGTTCTTTACCGCTGGCGCAGTATTCCAACTCGCGCAAATATAGGCGGTGCCGTAGAACGACCGACGGCAAGTTACGTCTATCAGAAAGTCGCCGAATCACTGGAGCAAACCGACAGAGTCGAAGACGCACAGTTAGATGGCAAGCCCGAACTGGATTCCAGAGGTAGACCTTTCCCACTATTCGTTACACTGCTATTGGCTAACGGTTGGTTTATAAGGCCTGTGCCCTTTATATTGACCAACAGCAAAATCCCGGTCCCTCAAAGAATTAAAAGGGCAACTCGTCGGATTCCAATATTCCTTGCAGTTTGGCTTGTGGCTTTCTTGATCTTGCCCACAAATTGGGTAGCCACGGCTGCTATCGGGTACGGGCTTTGGCTAGCTATAATTGTTGTAACTATTTTCAGGAATCTTCAGCACAATAACAAGGCAAAGACGACTGAATAGGGTGCTGTCAAGTTAACTCGGCTCGGTTGATAATTGTGCCATGAAACCAGCAAAATCAATAGACAAGCGCCACAGATTCTCACCAGAAATCATTCAATAAGCCGTCTGGCTTTATCACCGATTCAACCTCAGTCACCGCGACGTCGAGGACTTGATGGCGCAGCCGGGCATCACCGTCAGCTATCAACCTAGCCGGCTATGGTGCAACAAATTCGGATCGAAATATACTCAAATATTAACAAGTAAACACCAAGATTATGGCGACACTTTCTTCATTGATGAGGTGTTCATTAAGATCCAGAGCAAGCAACATTGCCTATGGAGAGCAGTAGGCCAAGATGGCGAAGTTGTTGATGTGTTTCTACAAAAGAGGCATGACGGAAAGGCTGCAAAGCGCCTCTTTAAGCGGTTGTTGCCTAAA
>CAJWGN010000234.1 GCA_913031035.1 uncultured Gammaproteobacteria bacterium | reverse complement strand
CTGCGCTGAAGTCATGTATTATAGCCATATTTAGCATATTTTCATCAATAAAATCAGGCACTTTCATGACGTTATAAAAGTGCCTTATGGAACTCTTACTCCTGCACTGGCACGAGCAATAAGTGACGGTTTTTATCCACTGTTGCCGCCCCTACTCCGGTGACTGCGGTCAACTCATCCAAGGACTGAAAATTGCCAAACATGTCTCGATAAGCAACAATTTCTTTGGCTCGAACCATGCCTACACCAACCAACCCTTTGGCAATAGTTTGAGCGTCTGCACTATTGATATCGATCTTAACAGCATCGCTAGAGTTAACGGACATCTCCTGTGCCGACAGCGTAAACGGGGCAAGAACTATTAGCATTGCTGCTAAGAATGACCTTATAAGAGAAAATTTATTCATAGTAATATCCTTATTGCTATTCATTTAAATACAATCAATTGATTGCAGAATGAGTCTAGACCAAAGGCTTAACAGCGCCAGCCACAGCTGAATTAAACTCGGCTAATGCTAAGTTAGGAGAAGCGGCCTTGGTAATAGGACGCCCCACTACAAGATAGTCACTGCCATTAGCTATGGCCTCTCCCGGGCCTACCACTCGCTTTTGATCTCCTGCAGCATCTTCTAAGCGGCGAATACCAGGGGTAACCAGGCAAAAATCACTACCTATACTTTTTCGTAAGGTGCTGGTTTCAGCCGCCGAACATACAACGCCATCTAATCCTGCATTTTCAGTGAGCGTTGCTAGTCTGACAACTTGATCTAGAGGACTTGCCTGTATTCCAATCTGAGCCAAGTCATTGCCAGCCATACTGGTTAAAACAGTTACCGCAATAAGCTTTGGCCTGTCGGCGCCAAAACGCTCTAACGCGTCTCTGGTTTTTGACATCATAGCCATACCGCCTGATGCGTGGACATTTAACATCCAAACTCCCAAATCTGCAGCCACTACAGCAGCTTTCGCAACCGTATTCGGAATATCGTGATATTTCAAATCTAGGAATACATCAAAGCCTCGAGCTATTACCGAGCGAACAAAATCAGGCCCACTGGCAGTGAAAAGTTCTTTACCGATTTTTATTCGGCATTCCTCAGGATCTAAGTTATCCAAAAAATTTGAGGCTTGTTTGGAGGACTCAAAATCTAATGCAACAATAATACGGCTATTCATGAAGGCATTCCCTTGTGCGATAGAACTCAATGGAAAAGTTCTAACTTAATTGGCGGCTGATTCAGCCTCTACAATTGGCTTAATACAATCCCATTTTTTGCAACTAGGGCATAGCCAATACAATTTTCTCGACTCGTAACCACAATGATTACACTGATAAGCAGAGCTTTTTATCAGTAAGCGGTTAACAATCTGTTCTAACAACTTTAAATTATCACTAACTTTTTCGTCAGTATTTGGAATTTGCAGCCTGAGAAGCTCCATTAATCCTGCCAATGACGGCTTCTTATTCACATAGCCATAAAGAAAGCTAATAGCAGACTCATCGCCCTCGCGCTGTCTAAGCAAGTCAGAGAGCGATAGCACAACACTGATATCTAGCTCCTTGTTAAGCGAAGTGGTCAGCAGTTTTTCATATTCGGATAAGTTGCTAAGCTCCTCATAGCATTGTGCTAGTGGGCCCAAAACCTGACTTACGAATTCCGGGGTATTCAGTCTTATCTGATCTAATTCCTTAATCGCCGCCTTATAATTCCCTAATTCTTGCTCAATACTCGCCAAGGTGAAGGAAGCTCTAATACTTTTCCTATCAAAGCTAAATGCACGCCTAATATGCTCTCTTGCTGTACGAAATTGCTCCTGCTTGATCATGTTTTCCGCTAGCTCACAGCAATAATGTGCTGCCGCGGCTCGCGTTTCCGAGTTTTTCCTATACCCGACGTTTTTCAGTAGTCGGCGAGAGCAGTCTATCGCCTTTTCCCATTCTTTTTCAGTTTGATAAATGGTGATCAACAGCGTAAGCACCTCCCATTGAGCGGGAGAATCTTCACTCAGAATTTCATGTAGCAATCGTTCTGCTCGGTCAAGCAAACCAGAGGTTATATAATCTCGGGCTAGCTGAATTCTAGTAGCATCGATAACCGACTGACTTAGGCTAGGCCTAGCGAGTAAAGCTTGATGGACCTGAATAGCTTTATCAACTTTTCCTCGCCGGCGTAACAATGCCCCCAAAGCAAGATGCGAATCTATTGTTTCACTGTTTATTTCCAAGGCCTTAATAAAGGTGTCAATCGCCTCATCGGGCTCATCATTTAATAGGAAATTAAGGCCAACAAAATAATCTTGGTAAATACTCCCCCTGCTAATCGCTCTCTTTTTTGCGACTTTACTTAAACGGCCAATAGTCCAACCCACACCTATAGCCACTATTAGCAATATGTAGATCGCAAAATTCTCCATTAACTTTGTGGGCTTTTAATTGACTGCGATTTTAATTTATCAACTTTAAGCTCAGCGGCATGTAGTTTTTTATTAAGACGCCTAATTTCACTTTTAGATCTCAGTCCGGAAAAGAAGCGCAGACCTAGCAGCAGACCTAAGAGACCGCCGCTTACAAACGCCCCGATGATCCACACAGAGACTGGCAGCTGTGTAACCTGCCAGCTGCCAAATTTGATGATTACCGGTGTTGAATTGAAATAGGTGAAGGTAATACTGATAATAAATACCAATATTAAAAAAAGACCTGACAGCAAATTTGATAGTTTCTGCATTTTGCTAACTTTTAGGAAGCATCAAAGTGGTATTACTTAAAACAAAAAACGGCACAGCCCAGAAGGCCATGCCGCTTGTTTAAAAAACGCTTACTCAGCGATGGCTCTATAGCTGCTGATCGCCCAACATACTCAGGTTGACCCGATCTCTCAACTCTTTGCCCGGCTTAAAGTGAGGGACATACTTCCCACTTAGAGCTACTGGAGTGCCAGTTTTAGGATTGCGCCCAACTCTTGGCACGCGATAGTGCAGGGAAAAACTTCCGAAGCCTCTGATTTCTATTCTGCCGCCATCAGAAAGAACAAGAGACATATACTCAAGCACTGCCTTAACCGCCAACTCGACATCCTTTGATGACAGCTGAGTTTGCTTGGCTGCGATTCGATCAATCAATTCAGACTTCGTCATTATTACTCCCTGCCCTTTTTCGCCACCCTGCGTCTAAGCAGGCTGGCATTTCAGGCTTAGCTAGTTCTTGTCCATCTGAGCTTTAATGAGATCACCAATTGTGGTTGGCGCTACATCGCTGCTGTCTTGCTTCTTATGATCTTGAATCGCTGACTTTTCGTCATCAATTGCAATAGCTTTGACCGACAGACTTAAGACCCTACTTTTGCGGTCTACACTAACGATCTTAACTTCAATCTCATCGCCTTCTTTCAGTGAGTTACGAGCATCTTCAACTTTCTCGCGGCTGATTTCTGAAGCTCTTAAGACGCCTTCAACACCTTCTTTCAAGATAATGTTGGCTGACTTGGCCTCAACTTCGCCGACAACCCCCTTAACGATGCTGCCTTTCTCGAATTCTGAAACATAATTCATAAAAGGATCGTCTTCTAACTGCTTGACGCCAAGAGAGATACGTTCTCTTTCTGGATCAATAGACAAGATAACTGTCTCGATTTCATCGCCTTTGGTGTAGTTGCGAACAGCTTCTTCGCCAGTCTCTTCCCAAGAAATATCTGAAAGATGAACTAAACCGTCAATGTTGCCATCAAGACCGATGAAAATACCGAAGTCGGTGATTGATTTAATACTACCGGAAATTTTATCACCCTTTTTAAAGTTTTCAGCGAAACCATCCCAAGGATTCTGGAAACATTGCTTAATACCTAGAGAGATACGACGACGCTCTTCGTCAATGTCTAAGACCATTACATCGACTTCGTCACCTAGTTGAACAACTTTTGATGGGTGGATATTTTTGTTAGTCCAATCCATTTCTGAAACGTGCACTAAACCTTCTACACCTTCTTCTAGTTCAGCAAAACAACCATAATCAGTCAGATTAGTTACCACAGCTTTAACACGGGTGTTCTCTGGGTAACGGGCTTTAATAGCAACCCAAGGGTCTTCGCCTAGCTGCTTCAAGCCTAATGAAACACGATTACGCTCACGGTCATATTTTAATACTTTAACGTCGATTTCATCGCCTACATTGACGATTTCGCTTGGATGCTTAATACGCTTCCATGACATATCGGTGATATGCAGCAAGCCGTCAACACCACCTAAATCAACGAAAGCACCATAGTCAGTCAAGTTCTTCACGATACCCTTAACGGACATGCCTTCTTGTAATGTTTCTAATAACGCGTCGCGCTCTTCAGTACTTACTGACTCAAGCACAGCACGGCGAGAGACAACAACATTATTACGCTTACGATCTAGCTTGATAAGACGGAACTCTAATTGTTGTCCTTCTAAATGCAATGTATCTCTAACTGGTCGCACATCAACCAACGAACCCGGCAAGAAAGCACGGATATTATTGAGATCGACGGTGAATCCACCTTTAACCTTGCCATTAATAACACCTGTGACGATGTCATTCTTTTCATAGGCTGCCTCAAGCTCCATCCAAGATTCAGCGCGCTTGGCTTTTTCTCTGGAAAGACGTGTTGCACCGAAACCATCTTCAACAGTT
>CAJWGN010000233.1 GCA_913031035.1 uncultured Gammaproteobacteria bacterium | reverse complement strand
ATCGCCATGGCGCGTCGTGACCTGAATTGGCTGGTGGCTAGGGCCGTACCCGGAACGCGATTGATCATTCGCTAGGTGTTGTGGGCACCCGCGTGCCAAAGATCGCTGAACCAATCCGTACGTGGGTTGCCCCGAAGGCAATGGCTTTGGTAAAATCCCCCGACATGCCCATTGACAGCTGCGCCAAATTATTGCGGTTGGCCAATTTTGCCAAAAGCGCGAAATGCATGCTGGCCTCTTCCTCCACTGGCGGAATGCACATCAATCCCACCACGGGCAGGTCCAAAGCACGACAGGTGGCCACAAAATCGTCTATGGCCTCTGGCGCGACCCCAGCCTTTTGATCCTCTAACCCCGTATTTACCTGCACAAACATCGGTGGGCAATGTCCCAGCTCCTGCGCCAACCGTGCGACCGCCGTGGCGAGTTTGGGGCGGTCAAGTGTGTGAATGCAATCAAATAACTGCATTGCGGAGCGGGCCTTATTGGATTGCAGCGGACCAAGCAGATGTACTTTAGCGTCAGGGAAGTCAGATTTGAAACCTGGCCACTTACCCTCAGCCTCTTGCACGCGGTTCTCGCCAAAAACCCTATGACCTTGGTTCAGTACTGCCAAAATCCGTTCATTTGGTTGAACTTTTGACACGGCGATCAGCTCAACCGAGCCTTCTGCTCGGCCGGAAGCCCGTTCTGCCTGTAAAATTTCAGCGGACACTAGAGTAAGTGACATAACATTAAACCCAATCTAAGATGATGTTATCTTTAATTCTTAATCTAGGCAAAGTCATGGTTAAAATTGACAATTATCAGTGTTGCATCTGTGCATCATATTTTTAGTTCCCGGTGTTGGAGGTGTTCAACCTATTGACCCGACCGGCAATCCCACGGCATTAAAGGCCAATGCTTAATCAGGGTTCGTCCTGGATTAGTATTCTTTTTGGATAAAAACTCGAGGGAAAAACCATGAGAAACACTCTACTTACAACTACAGCACTCGTGCTGTCAGCTGGTATCGCATCTGCCGATGGCCACGCTACAATCACTTGGTCTGGTTCCGCCACTGCTGGTGTCGCCCGTGATGGTGAAGTAGCTGCCGTTCTTAAAAGTAAGACAGGTGCCGCAGCCGGTGCCGCAGCGATTGCCGATACAGATGATACGGCTGACGTATCAAACAAAGTTACCAACGCAGGTACAAGCACCAACTCAATCACAACAGCAGCCCTTTACCAAGCAAACTTGCTTGCGCAGGTCAAAGCTAATTTGGCCGCGATGGATGCTATTCTGGATGACGCCGATAATACCGGCCAAGCCACTACTCTGACTGCGGGTACATCTGTGACGCTATTGCGCACAGACATCAAGAATTTGCGTGCAACTGCTGCGCTTGGTCTTGCCGATGCAGGTTCCGCCTCAGTGGATATTGCCGCACAAGTAGTTGAACTTAACGAAGATGCAGCTAAGTTAGACGCTTGGTTTGGCACAGCTAAAACCGCAACTGGCGATTTTAAATCATATTCAGAAGTCAACGCAACTGTAACTGCTGCAGTTAGCTTGGACAACGGAATGACCGTGACAGCTGCCATGTCAGTAGACGCGGGTACTGGCTACACATTCGCTAGCGACAAGACATTTGACACCGCTAAGACAAATGGCGTTGCATTGGACAACATCACCTTGGATACTGGCACCATGGGTACAATCAAGCTGGACTCAAATGCTGTAGCTCACTTGGTTGACGGCGACGACGATGGAGCTGCAGACGTTCTGTACACAAACACAATTGGTTCAGTGACAGTAAATGCAGCTTTCGACCTTAATAAAGATGCTGATGCTACAGCTGTAAAAGGTAGCACTAAAGTAGCATGGGTTGCTGGTGTAGATACCGCTGGTTCTGCTCTTGACGTAGCTGGTTACACAAAAACTACTATCGTAACTGGTGTAGCTGCTGATGTTCAGTGGTCAGCAAAACTCTCCATGCCAGTATCTGGCGGTACTGCTTACGTTGCAATGGATGAAGAAGGCGGAAACGCATTCGGTGCATCTACAACTTTGTCTGGTCTTGGCTTGACATTCGACAGCAAGTTGGAAGCTCTTGAAGAAGAGATTTCTGCTGATCGTAGCAATACAGTTGGTCTGTCATATGTAATGGGCTCAACTACTTTGGGCGCATCTTGGAATTCAATCGAAGATGGCGACCAGTGGGGCATCACCGCAGCTTACGCAGGTGACGGCATGACTATCGCTGCAAGCACCGACGAAGGTTCCGATTGGTCAGTATCTGGCACCGTAACTGTTGGTAGCGGCGCTACCGTAGTCGGTGGTGTTAACTACACAGAAGACGCATACTTAGGCCTATCCTTCGCATTCTAAGCGAAAACCCCGACCTAGTTAAAGAAAGAGCGGCGCTTTTGCGTCGCTCTTTTTTAATTTGTATGACTGGATTTTAGACCATTAATTTGTTTGGCGATTTTATTTTGTGCATGGTAGAAAAATGTAGCGGACTATTAACCTTGGGTGGTGCTTATGCAAATTGATAAAGCAATGAGCTTGGCTAAGAAAAAAATTAAAAGTAATTTACTAAATGAAGCTGAGACTATTTATAGAAATATTTTGAAAAAGTTTCCTAAAAATAAACGAATTAAATTTGCACTAAAACAATTACAACAAAATCATAATTTCAGCCAAAATCTCTCACTGGACCCGCCAGTTGAAAAACTAACTGAATTAGTCGAACTATTGACACAAAGTCGATTAGACGAAGCTCTGCTTAACGCTGAAAAGTTATTAGTTTTTTATCCGAATTCGTTTTCTTTAAAAACAATTTTAAGTAGTATCTACGTTCAGATGGAGAGTTATGATTCAGCCATTGAAATTTTTAATCAGTTGCTTGAGGTGAAACCGAACAATGCAGATGCTTATTATAACTTAGCTGGAGCTCTGAAATTCAAGGGTGATACAGTCTCTGCGATAAAAAATTTCAAGAGTACTATCCAGTATAACCCCGAATATTTTTTGGCCTATCATGAATTGGGAGATCTGTATAAATCAATAGGTGAGTTTGAGAAAGCTGTAGATTGGTACGAGCGAGGTATCTCTGTATCGCCTAAATATGCTCCGCTGCATAATAATCTTGGAAATGTAGTCGCTGAGTTAGATGATACTGACAGAGCTTTGAAACTTTTCAAACAAGCCATAATAATAAATCCTGAATATAAAGATGCCTGGACTAATTTCGGCTCATTATTGAGCATGTTGAAGAGTGAAGGGCAATTTGACAGTAAGCATTTAATATCTCTTCAAGATGGGTCTGTATCTTCGGATACTAGTGTTAAACTTTCTGTTTTGAATCTTTCTTTTAGTGAGCCAGGTGAGGCCACGAAAGTGGCTTTAGCCGACACACTCAATTTGTTTTCTGAAACAGAACATAGAGTGATAAAAAATCCAAATTCTAACAGAACTAGTGCTGACATAAGACCTACGTTGCCTAGTAAAGTAGTGGCTCTAATACATTTTGGGAGAAGTGGCACCGGGCTGCTTCATAGTTTGGCTGATGGGCATCCAGAAATATCTACCATGCCGAGTATATATTTTAGTGAGTATTTCAATGGATCAATGTGGTGCAATATAGTTTCTGGTGGATGGGATGAGATGGCCAACCGCTTTATTGCGAACTACGATGTTCTCTTCGATGCTTCGTCCAAGCAGCCTATTGAGACGTCAGCGGAACCAATAATAGGGATGGGACGAAAGGAGGGACTTACGAGAGTTGGAGACAACGGGGACCAGGTCCTGTGTGTCGACAAAATTCGCTTTAAAAAGGAAGTAAATAGACTGCTGAATCTTTATGAAAGTATGGATCAGTTCACTTTCTTCCAGATTCTACAGAGATCATATAATGTTGTAACTAATCAAGGTGACGACAAACCTACGCTTTTTTATCATATCCATAACCCAAGTCTTTATTCAAAAGTAAATTTTCTATCACACGTACCCAATGTTGTTTGGTTGTTGATGGTTCGAGAACCTATTCAATCATGTGAATCTTGGATTAAAGGGGGGTTTGAAAAAAATGATTTATCAGAGTGTTATGAACGTATACTTTCCATGTTGTATGAAATAAATTCTACCTTTTATAATAATCCGTCGGCCATTGGTATCCGTTTGGAGGATATTAAGTTTAATCCGGATGAAACAATATTAGCCTTTTGTAAGTTGATGGGCGTACAGCCACATGAATCATTATATAAAATGACTTCTCAAGGGGAAAAGTGGTGGGGAGACAGCGCTAGTCGAGATTATAAAACTGATGGAATGGATCCTTTTGGTAAAACATCAATTTTCCGAAAAGTTGGCTCTATATTTAGTGAACAGGACCAATTTATCTTAAGAACACTTTTTTATCCATTTAGAGTGCGGTTTGGCTATCAAGAAGAAAACCAAAAACAGTTCTTGTTGGATTTAAAAGATATAAGACCAATGCTTGATGAGGTATTTGATTTTGAGCGAGTGATACATAAAAGGTTAGGTGAGGTTTCTAAAAATCTTGAAAAGTCATTAGCAAGGCGAAAGTTTAAAATTAAATTAATAGACCGTTGGCTTGTCCTAAACCAACACCAAACTTACCCGAACATGATAAGGCCTATGACTATAAATTTACCTCGTAAAAATTAAAAAAAGTGATTTATGTAGTTGTAACTAAGCA
>CAJWGN010000232.1 GCA_913031035.1 uncultured Gammaproteobacteria bacterium | reverse complement strand
GAAAGTCAGCTATAGGCTTCTTTACGGTGCACAATTGAAATCTACGTTGCGCCAGCTGGCGCCGAGCTGGGCTTTAGAAATAGCCGATGCTCAGCTGGGAAATGACAGCGTAGAGGCGGTTGGTAATATAGGAAGAGCTTGCCCGATTAAAGTAGCATTGCCTGCGGTAATCTATTTGATTCTTAAATTTGGCGATAACTTTGAAAAGGCGATGTCTGAAAATGCGATGGCCGGAGGAGACAATTGCGCAAGAGGATTGGCTTTAGGTATTGTGCTAGGCGCCCATCACGGGCTTAGTGCAATCCCTGAGGAGTTGTTGACTGGTCTGAACAATAGGTCACGCATTGAGTCGCTACTTACTGGGTAGCGAGGTCATCAAATCAGAAATTAGCGGCTGGTGTGGCGCGCTAATCTCTGTTGTTTGGAAAGATAAAGGTCTGTTCATAGAGCTTAGCTGAAAAAAATTAGTCGCTCTCTAGAATGAGTTGAAAACTAACCGGAGTTGCTCGGCTTATGCTGGGCAAACCGGCGACTTCCCGAAGTGCTTCAACACCGCTCAGTAAATCAAAAGAATCTGCAGTGACCACAATTGGCTTGATAGTACTGACCATCAACCCGGAATCAATTCGTGTGACCATAACCTCTGTGGTGTAGGTTTTGGATTGATTTCGAAGTGCGAGATCAAATGTCAGTGCGACTTTCTCATAGTCGCCTGGGCTCATGCCGGCGAATGTTGTTATATCGACGTTGCCAGCTATGGTTGCTGTTGGAAAAAGGTTGGTTTCAAAAAGCATGCTCTGCATACGCTCGTTCCGAATAGGGACGAGGGTATTTACACTGGCCAGTTCTATCTCAATATTAACTGCCCCGTTGGTCGAAATAGAACCACTCAAACGATCAAACGTATGTACTTCAGCCACATGCTCTACCTTTACAGTCACAAAGCTTAGAGTGGATGCTTCATTGTCCAGCGACCACTGTGCGGCGAGAAAAGGGGAAAAACCAAGGAATAAAAAAGCAAGAAGCGGCTTGATAACTTTAAATGTCATGATGGATTACTCTCTAAATAGATCTAGGTCGCTAGAGTCTACCAACTTGCTGTTTAAAGGGGTAGCACAGCAACTTGGCAGAAATACAAAGTCACAGCTAAGAAGTAGGGGGGGTTAAGATTTTAGCTGATATGCGCTGAGGGAAGTATGCTTTGAAACGGTAGAAGCGGCATTTTATGCCCACTTCTACCGGCCAAGTTTTCGTTAGTAGAAATAGACTCCCAAAAAGCCGACTATTGTCAGCACGACAGTATAGGGAAGAGCCATATATACCATTCGCCCGTAAGACAATCGAATGAGTGGAGCTAGCGCCGAGGTCAGCAGGAACAAAAATGCAGCTTGTCCGTTCGGCGTGGCAACACTAGGCAAATTGGTTCCTGCGTTGATCGCAACAGCGAGAAGATTAAAATGCTCTCTGTCAAAAGCCCCTGCTTCAAACTGAGCGGTCACCGAATCAATGTAAACCGTTGCCACGAAGACGTTGTCGCTTATCGCCGATAATACGCCATTGGCCATGAAGAAGACGCCAGGCTGAATCCGCTCATCCAATGCCAGCACTGCATTTATCACAGGCTCGAAAAGGTGCTGATCTTTAATAACGGCAACGATGGCAAAGAAAACCACTAACAATGCGGTAAATGGCAACGCTTCTTCAAACGCTTTTCCTATTTGATGTTCTTCAATGATGCCGTTAAATGCCGTACAAAGAATAATCACCATTAGGCCGATTATGCCAGGTGTCGCCCAATGCATTGCGAGACCGATAACGAGCAGCAACGCAACGATGGCTTGAACGATTAATGCTGCCACCTCATTGTTGGTGCGTTTGCCTGATTGGTTTTTGTCGAAGTCAGACAGAATGCCGCGAACTCGTTCGGGCAATTCAGCGCCGTACCCAAACACCTTAAATTTCTCCAACAGTACGCATGTGATCAAGCCAAAGAACAGAACAGGCATGGTCACTGGGGCCATCTGCATAAAGAACTCGATAAAATCCCACCCTAACCGATTAGATATTAAGATGTTTTGTGGTTCACCAACCGTAGTGCAAACGCCACCAAGGGCAGTGCCGACTGCGCCATGCATCATCAAACTTCGCAGGAATGATCTGAATTGCTCTAATTCCTCTCGATTATCAACATGTATAGAATCGTCTTGGCTATGGTCATGTTCGCTATCAAAGCTCTTGCCGGACGCGACCTTATGGTAGACCGAATAAAATCCCACTGACACGGCGATTAAAACTGCTGTCACTGTAAGCGCATCTAAAAATGCGGACAAAAAGGCAGCTAGAAAACTAAATAGGAACGACAGGAGTAGCTTTGAACGCACCTTCATTAGCACTTTTGTAAACACAAAAAGTAGCATGTTCTTCATGAAATAAATGCCGGCCACCATAAACATGAGAAGGAGGATGACATCAAGAGTGTGTTCTATTTCCTGCAACACATGGTTAGTATCGGTGAGGCCTAAAACAATGGCCTCAATGGCTAAAAGGCCGCCCGGCTGCAGAGGGTAGCAACGAAGGGCCATAGCTAATGTAAAAATAAACTCAAGTATGAGACACCAACCAGCCAAGGTAGGGCTGATTAGAAGGAGGAGGGGGTTAATTAATAAAAACCCGATGATAGTTTTCTTATACCAATCCGGAGCGTGTCCAAGAAAGTTGCGGCCAAAACCGCCTAACAATGTTTGCGTCGTCATAATTTTTCCTGTCACTTAAGGTAGATGTTGCACGTGCTTATTATTTGCTTTTCGGAAACCTGACTCTCATCAGGTTAGTTCTACAAGATACTTAGTACACTATTGATATGGGTGAACTACGAATAAATCGGTACGCAGCTTACTCATTACTTTTTCTGCTGTATTAACTAGCAGGGTGCCTTTGATGCCTTTCCTGCCGACGCTGTTTAATACAACTAAATCAGATTTAAGACTATTCGCAAGCGATGAAAGGAGTCGGCGAGGATTTCCAGCATCAAATGAAATGCTGCTGCAAGTCACATCGTGTTCATCCAAAAACGGTTGAAGTTTTTCCGTCATCTCTTTTTCTTTTTTTACTAGGACTTCATTTTTAGAAATCACATCGAGCTCTATCATCGCTTTAGGAACATCGATGCAGAAGGCTACATGAAGTTCGCACCGCTGAGTCTGTGGCCAGCCGGCTTCCCCATTTAGAACTTTAGCATTGAGCGCAATAGGATGGGCTTTTTTGCTGTTGATATCGACTGTCACCAGAGTGTGTTGTTTAGCCCGCCATTCTAGTGACGTAGAGATCATAACTGGGCACTCTAGTTCACGCAGTAAACGACAGTCCAATGGAGTATGAAAAAGACTTTCGGTGCGGTTGCCAGTTTTAATGACGAGGTCAATATCATTCTCTAAGGCCAAGGCTTTACTAAATGCCGCGATATCATGTGTGGCTGCTACGTCATAGCTTACCTTCTTAATACCGGCAAACACAGTATCTATGGCTTGCTGCATTTCGGTGTTTTTTTCGCCCGTCGTATCGGCCGCACCCCCGGCACATGGCTGAACAGAGGCAACAACCGAGATATCTACACCGTCGCAAAAAGCGGCGGATCTTGCTTTGCGCATTGCTGCGCGCTGGTTGCAGTCTTGATCGGCAATGACCAGAATACTTCTATACATAGGTTTTACCTAACTGATGTATTTTGTGGTTATTGACGCGGATCTGTTTAAAGCCCGATTTAATCATTAGCTCGCCAAGAGGGCAACAATAGGCCATTTACACAATCAACCCTGTAATAAAGTGTAGCAGCTCTAAAGAGAAGTTTTAATTGAGTTTTTTCTATAGGCCAGCATAGCTCAGCAACCTCAGTGTTGGGGAGATTTAGTATTCAGGAGAGGCTCGATTTTTAGATTAATAGTTGCTTTCTGGGAGCTAGAAGTATTCTCAAGTGTCTGAAATTAAACATATTTTTCGAGATTTTTGATGATAATGTTAAGTGGCTTCTTAGGCTATTGATGCTTAGGTTATTGGTGCTTGCTTCAGTATTACAGCTGATCGATCCCGAGATGAATATTCACATGCCACGTATTCGCGCCATGCGGTTTTAGCATCTGACAATAGTCCTTAGCCGGCGTTGTTCCTTAAACAGCAAACGGCAAGTAAGCATATGCTGCTTACGCAATACTTAAGCAATGAGGGGTGAGCGATCTCAATTGGCTGCAATCTCGTTAATATCGCCATTAGGCCGGAGCACGTCTGAGCTGCATTAAATGTTCTCTCCACTCTCTTAAGCGCACGCTCAAGCGAAAACGACAGCGCTCATTAGCTGATCTTAAAACCGCTATAGCCTTGCTCGGCCACTCTTTCGCACTTCTCCACATACGATGGATAGCCTAAATAAGGCATAAAAATTCGCGGCTTTCCGGGAATGTTGGCGCCGGTGTACCAAGCATTGCAGCCACTAGAATAGATCGTAGTCTCTGCGATGTCGTTGACCCGCTGTATCCAAGATTCTTCTGCCGCGCCTTCGGCTTCTATACTGTGCTTCGAGTTATCTCGAAGATAACTGAGGCAAGCTGCGACCCAATCAACGTGTTGTTCTATGGCTACAATCATATTGGCGAGAACAGACGGGCTTCCCGGCCCGGTTATTGTGAACAGGTTTGGGAAGCCGTGGATTGTTAATCCTAGGTAGTTCTTTGGCCCATCTTGCCATTTTTCTTTAAGGCTTAGGTTGTTGTTGCCCCGTATATCAA
>CAJWGN010000231.1 GCA_913031035.1 uncultured Gammaproteobacteria bacterium | reverse complement strand
GGGCGGAAGATAAAAGATGGACTGAGGGTGGTGCAACATCACTGCACTACGCCGCAAGGAGTGGCACTCCCAACACAATTCATACCTTGTTAGCTGCTGGTGCAGATATTCTGGCGCAGAATGATAAAGGGTTGACCGCGTTACATTTAGCAGCTGCTAACGGCAATGCTGAAAATATTCTTGTATTGCTGGCTGCGGGTGCAGATGCAAAAGTAAAAGATAAGTTCGGTAAAACCCCTTGGGCCTATGCGGTAGAAAATGAACGCATAAACGGCACCGAAGCCTATTTGGCGCTCGATGACGCAAGGCAGAATTAATTAAGAACTTGCTCTCTAAATACTTACCTTTGTGATTTACATAATTGTTGAACTAAACGGTTTCTCTGCTAGCTTCGTAATAATTTCATTAAGGGGTATCAATAATGCGCGGCTCATTTGTGTCGCTAATTATGAAGCAGATACATAAACTCTGGCCAAACAAAGCTAATCGCGAGATTGGAAATTGCGGTAACGAGTTAATGTGGCAACTTGATAATGGTTCAGCACCTTTGCATCAGGCCGCTTCTAGCGGCACCGCCCAAACCATCCAAGCCCTGCTGGATGCTGGAGCAGATCCAAATTCACCGCAGCATAATGGGGCTACACCATTGCATACAGCCGCACAGTTTGGCACTCCCGAGAGCATAAAGATGCTATTGGCTGGTGGTGCAGATTTTATGGCGCGGGATAAAAGTAGCGATGCTACACCTCTGCATTATGCCGTACGCTTTGGAACTTCTGAGAACGTAGAGGTTTTACTAGACGCCGATCCCGATGCTCTGCAGCGGCTCCATAATGATACGGGTGAAACGCTGCTGCAGTTGGCTGCACAATCTGGTAAGCAGGAAAACATAAAGGCTCTGCTAGCCGCTGGAGTGGACATCAATGAGAATACCAGTGGTGATTTAACACCTCTGCACTTTGCTATTCAGACGGGAAATTTGGAAACGGTTCAATGCTTAATCGATTCTGGAGCAGATTTGAATGTGGAGCATCGCGTTGGTATTAGTGATGAGAGGAATGATGGTTTTAAGTCTCTTTTTCATGCCGCTCAATTTGGTACTGCAGAAATCATTCAAATTTTGCTTAACGCCGGAGCGGGTGTAAATGATATAAGACATAATGGCTCTACACCTCTATTACATGCCTCACAATTTGGCACTACAGAAACAATTCAAGCCTTGCTAGACGCTGGGGCAGATCTCAATCCAGAGGGCGCTAGCAGCGTTACGCCCCTTCATGCAGCAGCACTATCTAAAATGTCCGAAAATGTTAAATTGTTGTTGGCTGTTGGGGTGGATATCACAGCGCAGACTCAGGCTGGCAATACACCCCTGCATGTAGCGGCTTGCGGCAACAGTAACCCGGAAAACATGAAGGTGTTGATAGCCGCTGGCGCTGACTTAACGGCACGAAATAACAATGGTGAGACCCCAAGCCACAAAGCTGCAGGGTATTCTTACGATACAGAAAAAATTGAGATACTAATAGCCGCTGGTGCAGATTTAACGGCACGATGTATGGATGGTCGGACACCGCTGCATTCAGCTGTTGCTCTTGGCGCTCCTGAGAACATCTTCGAATTGTTAGAAGCTGGTGCAGATAAAAGGGCAAAAGACAACAACGGGAAAACGCCTTGGGACTTGGTCCCAGAAAATATATTTAAAGATGGGACGGAAGCATACGCAGCTCTGAAAAACGCGCTGTATCATTAGGAGTGCCGTGAGCATGAATAATCATTTCAATGATGACTGTTAGTAGAAAGCTACTCTTGCTGATACGAAGCCAAAGATAGGATCTTGTGCACAAGTTATGGGAAAATCTGGATGAGGCAGACGCCGAGACATATGCCCCTCCTGAAACGATCCTTATTCGTTAAACAAAATCTTTAGGTACTGCATGGGATCATAACTATCCATTCCCTTACGAATTTCAAAATGCATTGTCGAAGGAGCCTTGAGTGATAACTTTGCAATTTCTTGACCTTCGGTGACTTTGTCGCCTTTGGCCACTTTAAACTCATGTATATTAGCGTAAACTGTTAATAGACCGTCAGCATGCTTGATAACAATAATTGGGATTTCATCGCCATAAAGGGTGGTAGCCGCAATTTCTCCATCTGCCACCGCATAGACAGTTCCACCAGCTTTACCGGCTATATCAATACCTTCATTTTCGCCTTCATTGTACTGACGTGTTATCTTACCACGCACAGGATAAATCATAGTTTGGCTTTTGGCTGAAACCTTGTCTCCCCCAATAAAAACCTTCTTTACGGTGCCATCCGCATAAGTAAAATTTCCCTGCCCATGCCATTTATCATTTTTCCATTCCCCATCATATTTATCTCCATTTGCATATTCATATATACCATTTCCATGAAACTCACCATTCTTGAACTGTCCAACGAATTGATGTCCATTTGGCCAAGTATAGGTGCCTTCTCCATCAATTCTTCCGACTTTGAGCTCACCAATATATTTGTTGCCATTGGGATAGGTTACAGTCCCTTGCCCATTAGCTTTTCCATCCTTGTACTCTCCAACAAAATCTCCACCGCTCGGTAATACGGTTGAAGCCAAGCAATTAGTCCAATCTTCTTTTTTATGAGAACGGCAGTCTGGCAAGTGAAAAGGTGAGACTTTTTGAGAAAATCGAAACGATCCATCTACCCAAATACCTTCTTGAGTTCTGCCATCTTTGAAGTGTTGGATGCCTTTTCCATGTTTCTGAAAGTGAGTGAACTCTCCAACGTATTTGTTCCCGTCTAAATCGATAAAAACGCCTTTTCCATTTGGTAAACCATCAACAAGTTCACCGAGGTACTTTCCGCCCTCCCGATCGGAAAATAAAGCGCCATAACCTGTCATTTTGTTATCGCTGAATTCACCGACGTATTTGATTCCACTGGCAAAGGTATAGGTCCCTAGCCCGTTCTTTTGATCGTCTCGGAACTCTCCGATATATGTGTCTCCGTGAGAATTCACATAGGTGCCCAGTCCGTTTTGTTTGTTATTCTTGTATTCGCCGACGTATCTCGCTCCATTTTGCCAGATGTATTCAAAGCGGCCTTGTTTTGCTTGAACACTTTCCATCGCGCCATTTGATAGAGTGAGCTCGTAGGTGGCATGTTGTCCTTTGTTCTCAGGGTTCCCTTCTAACGCTCGATACTTGTCTCCTGTCTTGCAGAAATACCAATCATTCCAATCAGGAGAGGAGTTGGTCTGACCGCATGAAGGAGTGGGAAAATAATTCCCTGCTGAGTAATATCCGCTGTATTCATTGTTCGTGAATTTGAAACCTTCCCATACCCTGTCAGCCCAATGAAAACCTAAGTGGAAAATCTCATCAGGGCTTAGTTCCCAATCCCCCTTCAGGAATGTATTCTCCCCAAAACAATTTATGAAAGGCATTCCGTAAGCGCATGCTGGATGTTGCATTAATAGGAAAACGTCAATGTGTTCTAAGTCTTCCGCGGGTACTTTTGTTAATAAGAGCATTACGTCGTCATGCAGCATATTTTTTTTGACCGTAAGCAATGGCTTAGGCGCATTTTCACCAACGCCACATGTTAGTCCACGCGCTTTTGCTTCTTTGCGAAAGTGATTGTAATTACTTCCAAGTTTCCAGTTTTGATATCTAAATCTCGAATTCAGAGGTCTATAGCTCGCGATCTCACAGAGCTTATCATTCGAACAGTTTTTAAGGTGTTTATTACATTTCCTCAAAGTAAACGCTCGATTGTAGATTAATGGAGACACATTACATTTAAGGCTCCTACGCTTGGCTTCGATTACATATTTTTGAAAGTCTGAATCAGTTTGCCAGCTTTCATTGACGACTGCTAATTTGCAAAGCCTATTATCGTCACAGGCCTCAGCATACTGACTGCATAAATACGGGACAGGTTGCACTATAAAATCCCACACTCCACAACTAAGCCCCCTGCGTTTAGCCTCTTCAACGAAGTCAACATAACGACCAACCTTCCAAATATATGTATTTTGGTTGAATGGGCGAAACGTAGCTACTGCGCACAGATCTTCTTTAGAGCAAGCGACTATATCACTATCACACGTCAGTTTTGTAGCTAATGGCTTCTCATTAGGAACTGTGACTTCAACATCTTCATTTAAACCGTTAACTTTGCAATTCATGCCGACAGATATTGCTAATTCAATGTGTTCAGGCCACTGGGAATTCCAGATTGTAGTTTTCCCTTTCAGAGTTGTGGCGGTTGTGCATAAATCTTTCGGTGAGCAATTAGACGCGTCTCTTTCGCACCCTGAAATTGCGGCAAGCGCGCCACAATGGAGGTTAAGTTTTCTTGCTAGTCTCAGGTATGGGCTTTGTAAGTCTGCAATCCAATAAAACTGGCCATTAAAATTTTTGGTGGCTTTTTCACATAAATCAGCCAGCGTGCATTTTTTGGGGTCGCTGCTACAACTCTCTGCCAGTAAAGGTTTATTCATTAATAAAAGCAGAAAAGCAAAGCAGAAAAACTTAAATTTCATTCAGCAATAGCTCCTCTAATTTGATGATTGAAAAATTAACACTTTATAGAGCTAATTGGTCAACCTGTGAAATCATCGACTCTAATATTATTTGGCGGCTACTTTTAGCGAGACATTACAAACGCTGCTGGTAAGGCGCAGTCTATGGTCACGGACTATAAAATGGTTGAATTTATTACAATTGGTTGATGGCACTGCTCAGCTTCCTGAGCGGTCACCCTCCACCGACCTCCCAAAAGCCGCCTCCAATACCTCTACCGACACTGCAGAGGCCGTACAGAGCCTGTGAGGGGCTGGCTTAAAGCCTGCGCGGCTTGTATGCTTGGCCTA
>CAJWGN010000230.1 GCA_913031035.1 uncultured Gammaproteobacteria bacterium | reverse complement strand
ATAACCTGCTGGTATCAGAAGAGCGCGCGTTCTTGGTGACAAACTACCTAATCAAGAAAGGTATAGATCCAGAAACCATTGCGACCAGAGCCCATGGCGAGCGCGAAGAATACCTAATTGTGAGTCCTGAGAAGACTCAAGCTGATCGCAATCGCAATCGCCGAGTCAACATTGTTATGTTACAGCGCAGCGGGCTGATCACAGTTAAGTAAATATTCTTTACCTTATTTTAACCTTCAATCGCGTTAGTGATAGAATACGCCCTTTTTGGCAGAGGGCGTGCTTTTGTCGTGCACGTTTTTCAAAGTTTTCCTTTGCCCCCCCGATTGTTGAAACCTTCAGTAAGCAATAATCGTCAATGTTTGGAGAAATACATGTCAGGGATTAACAAAGTTGTTTTGGCTTATTCTGGTGGTTTGGATACCTCGGTTATAGCCAAATGGTTGCAGCAAACCTATGAGTGCGAAGTAGTCACATTTACCGCAGACATTGGTCAGGGTGGCGAAGTTGAACCAGCTAGGCAAAAAGCTAAGGCTATGGGCATTAAGGAGATCTATGTCGAAGATCTTCGAGAGGAATTCGTTCGCGACTATGTTTTTCCTATGTTCAGGGCAAACGCATTGTATGAAGGAGAGTATCTGCTTGGTACTTCGATCGCTCGCCCACTAATAGCAAAAAGATTAGTTGAAATTGCTGCTGAGACTAATGCTGACGCTATTTCCCATGGCGCCACGGGCAAGGGTAACGACCAGGTTCGTTTTGAATTAGGTGCTTACGCACTGAGCCCAGGTATTGAGGTCATTGCGCCATGGCGAGAATGGGATTTGAATTCTCGTGATCGGCTTTTAGCTTATTGCGAGGAACATAAAATACCGGTGGAGAATAAGTTAGGTAAAAAATCACCTTATTCGATGGACGCGAACCTTCTCCACATTTCTTATGAGGGAGATATTTTAGAGAATCCTGCTGCTGAGCCTGATGAGGCGATGTGGCTATGGACTGTCTCTCCTGAAGAGGCGCCAGATCAAGCTATCTACATAGAATTGGATTACGTTAAAGGCGACATAGTTGCCATTGATGGCGAGACGTTAAGCCCGGCATCGGTGTTAGAAAAACTCAACAAGCTGGGTGGAGATAATGGTATTGGCCGTGCTGATATAGTAGAAAATCGCTACGTGGGAATGAAATCTAGAGGATGCTACGAAACTCCCGGGGGCACGATTATGCTGAGAGGACATCGTGCAATTGAATCTCTCACCCTAGACCGGGAGTTGGCTCATCTGAAAGATGAGCTCATGCCTAAATATGCCTCACTTGTTTATAACGGCTATTGGTGGTCTCCAGAGCGCACTGCGTTACAGGGATTAATCGATCAATCCCAGCAATTCGTTAATGGGAAAGTGCGCCTCAAACTCTACAAAGGTAACGTAATTGTTGTCGGTCGTGAGTCTGCTGATTCACTGTTCGATGAAAGTATTGCCACGTTTGAAGATGATGCGGGTGCTTACAATCAGGCTGATGCCGCCGGCTTTATAAAGCTCAATGCGCTTCGCCTTAGGATAGCGGCGCAGAAAGGTCGTAGTTAGGGTTGGATTAGTCCCTGTTAATTTCACTAATTGCCGTCAAGTCCAAGGTTTGCTGACTATACTTTGATAAGTATTTACAATTCTGATGACGGCAGTATGTGTTCAGATCAAAGCAGAATTCTTCTGGTTGACGATAATGAGATTAATTTATTTTAATTGATGGGAATGTTGGAGAAAGTTGATGTTGCGTCAATTATCGCAGAGACAGGAAGTGAAGCGCTAGAATTCGCACCTCGCCATGAATTTGCTCTGATTATACTGGATGTTGATATGCCGGGGATTGACGGCTATCAAGTCCTCAACAAACTTGCCGACTACCCCCGCACCTCTGAAAAGCCGGTGATATTTATGTCGCCTAAGTTGGCTCAGGCTAAGTTAAAGCTGCATAGCACAAGACTTGCCCCGGTAGATTCAATTCATAAACCCATTAACAAAAAGCTCTTCGTGGAAAAGATACAAAAGCACCTTATGCTAGAGAGCAAATAGGGTTTTCTGAGTCGCCATACAAAAAAACCTACGTGGCGATAATAAAATACTGAGGGAATGCTTAGCCTAGACGGAGAGGGGCGTATTGTCTTTGCCAACCCAACTGCTGTTGCGATGTTGCGAACCACACCTCCTAAGCTGGAAGGCTAATATTTCGAAATGCTGTTGAAGAGAGCGCAAGATAACGTTGGCTGAGTATGGCGCAAAAGTGACTGCTGCAGACGTTGCAAGGGGTGACCAGATTACCCTGTTACAGAAGTTAAGCTGTGACTCTGGCTCCTTACTTGATAAAGAATTTTCGGCAAGCGATGTGCCTACGTATTTCTTATACGACGGATTTTGAGGGGGTTTAAATTTCTGTTTTTTTCTTATACTCACACAGATCTTCAATTATGCAGGAGCCGCAGCGTGGTTTACGAGCGATGCAGGTATAGCGGCCATGCAAAATAAGCCAGTGGTGGGCATCAAGTAAAAATTCGTCTGGGACTAGTTTGATAAGGCGCTTTTCGACTTCCAGTACGTTCTTCCCCGGCGCTAGCTCGGTTCGATTTGAAACTCTAAAAATGTGTGTATCAACAGCCATAGCTATCTGGCGAAAGGCTGTGTTGAGAACAACATTGGCGGTTTTTCTACCGACGCCAGGAAGTGACTCTAGAGCTTCTCTGGTTTGGGGTATATTGGAATCGTATTGTTCTATCAGAATTTTACAGGTCTTGATCACGTTAGCCGCTTTGGTATTGAAAAGGCCAATGGTTTTGATGTATGTTTTTAGATCAGCAACCCCTAAGTCATAAATGTCTCGAGGTGTATTGGCAACAGGGTAGAGTTTTGCCGTCGCTTTATTGACGCTAACATCAGTTGCCTGCGCTGACAGCATTACCGCGATAAGCAGCTCGAAGCTGTCGTTATATTTTAATTCAGTCTTAGGTTCTGGATTTTCGGATTGCCAACGGCTAAATATCTCTGTTCGCTTTAGCTTGTTCATAATTTTCCTGTAACTCGTGCTCGCTCTACTTTATTGATTTACCGCTTCGCCTTGGCTTATTGCTTGAGCGTAAGGTTGCGACCTTCGTAGCCACATTGCCGACACTGTATTTGTGGCAATAACTGATTGATTTGATCTACAAAAAGATGACTCTGCTCGCGCCGTTGCTTAAGCGAATTGTAAGCGACGGCTAAGGCATACAGGCAAAATAATAGAACTATGCTGCTGAATAAGATTGTGGCGATTGTTGTACTGACGAAGGTGGTCTCCACTAGAATAATCCTGTAAAACCAAGAAAGCCCATCGCGGCTATGCCGGCGCTGGTTAGCATAATAGGGTTATTTCTCAATGCATCTGGAGCATCTGAAGTGGTTAGTCTTATTTTAATTGCGCCAAGACCTATTAGAACAAAAGCAAAGCCCAGTGCTGAGCCTGCGCTCACAGCGACAGTATTGAAAAAGTTAGTTAAAGAAGGAGTAATGCTCGAGTTTAGCAATGACAACCCAACAACGGCGCTATTGATCCCTGCCAAATAAAATTCGATAGGCTGCTGACGAGCAGTGAGTTTGAAATTTTTTCGAACAATTATAGCTAAGACCGTAGTGAGAATTGAGCTAATGACAACAAACACAATCAGCTTTAGCATTTCGAGGCCTAGCGGGGATAGAACGAACCAAAACAAAAGCTGGTTTATGGTGGAGCTTAGAATAAGAACAACAGCGGTGAAAAGGGCAATATCGATTGCCGGTTGGAGACGCTCGCTAAAATTGGCAACAGCGGAGACACCCAAAAGCTGGATGAAGACTGCACTGTTCACCAGAGCTGCAGCAAGGATGAGACTCGCGATGTCGGACATTAGGAATGGGAGTCCTGATTAGACCGTTGTAATAGTGACGCTGATTTTAGCACGGTTGAGTCAACCATAAAAAACCCTGCTCGTTTTGCAGGGTCTGTCTGAAAAAAAGGCCTAACAGGTGAAGGTGCTAGCTGTTAAATAGTCGCCGCCTTATTCGGGAAAAAGTTCTTTTGAGTAGGCGGCTGGAATCCTATATTGCCCCAAGATTTGCTGTGCAGAGTCAACGGCATCCGCATGGTTGATGATCATTTGATAGCCGTTAGTATTCTCAAAAACAATATTTTCGGCGTCGGTGTTTTTCACCATGTTGGAAAAGTGTGCGAAATCGCGAATAGGCTCACCGTTTACCGAGTCCACTACCCAATTGCGCCAGTCGTGATAGCCTAAATTCACGTCAGCTGCCAACACTTGTAGAGCAACTACACGTTCACGGCGTTCAGGTGAACTCCATTCATTTCGAGCCTGCAGGAGAGCAACTGGAGCCGCCCTTGACCAGTCATTGCCCCACCGTTTGATAAGATTCATATTGAGTGGTACGAATAAAATCCCACCGTAAATGTAGTATTTTGGAGTTTCATCAAACTGCTCACCGGCAACGAGGCTATAACTTTCTAATGCTCGGTCAGCATCAAGTGTGGTTGTGCGAACTTTGCCAGCTCGGGAGTAAGTAATGTCGATGTCCTCGCCGGTGTGATGTAGATCGATTGCATGTTTATAGTCGGTGAGAAGGTCTTTTGATAATTTAATGCTGCCATCATCGGCGATTTCATAGTCATCAATTTTTAAAATGACATCATTCTCTTTAAGCTTGCCGCGAGCAGGCGAATTTTCGAATACTTTAATAACTAAAACGCCGTGCTGATCGTCACCAATACCGTAGGCCAGTTTTGCTGCTGGGGAATCTAAAGTTTGAGTTCGAAAGCCAAGATCTGGAAAGCCATCATGCTCGCCATCTTCGCTGTCTTTTAGAACGTGACGAATAATGCTTGGTGGAACAAAATAGCCAAGGTTTTCTGCACGG
>CAJWGN010000229.1 GCA_913031035.1 uncultured Gammaproteobacteria bacterium | reverse complement strand
GTTTAGAAATACAAAGCAACATATCATCTGAACGATAAAATTCTCTATTCCACATTGGGTAAGGTAAATCATCCCAAATAGTATAAAATACCATTGGTATTTGTAATGTCGACTTTATGTCAAATGGGCCTCGCACAGGACGGACCAGCCGACCTGCTGGATCTAAGCCTTGAAGATCTTTTCTCTGCAGAAATTGGCGAAATAGAAATAAGCAATCAGCTTCCTAGAGATGCCAAGCGCTGGCGCCTTCAAGTTAAATATCAGCGATCTGAATTCGACGGCATTAACGTTGGGACTAATAGGATGTCTCCGGCAGACGTCTTGTTTCAACCAGGATTGGAACCACGATCCAATGAAAATTACCCCATAGTACCGGCGCAAATTCATCAGACAGCTGAATCCTATGCCCTAGGTTATCAAGTCAATCGTCTGTTAGCGCTGCAAATGGTGGTGCCGTTTATCCAACAGAGCACAGATCACTTCAGCGTGGTTCCCGGATACGAAAGATTTATTATCGAATCTAACGGCATAGGAGATGTGGTGTTACTTGGGAGTTACAATCTTCAAAACTTAATTTCTGATAAGTGGCAAGTAAGCTTTGGCGTCAGCTTACCGGTGGGCTCTATTGAGGAGGAAGGCGACACGCCGAGATCACCAGGCAATCAGCAGCTTCCCTTTTCGATGCAACTCGGGTCTGGCACATATGATTTGCCGATCGGCCTTATTTATAGTGACAGCGGCAATGCTTACAGCTGGGGAGCCAACCTTACAGGCAAGATTCGATTAGGAGAGAATGACAGAAACTACACTCTAGGCAATCGTATCGCCGCAAGTTCATGGCTGCAGGTGAATACAATGACTTGGATAAAGCCATCATTGAAATTGTCCTATAGCTATATTCAAGAAATTGACGGGATAGACCCCGAGCTATTGATCCCGACACCTTTCCCTTTTCCTGCTCCTGTGACAGACCCATCTCTGTATGGCGGCAGGCAGGTCGACATCACTCTCGGATTTCGTATCCCTGTATCCTCTCGTCAGCAAATCGATATTGAAATAGGTAAACCGTTATACCAATCTCTTAACGGGCCGCAGGTTTGAGAAAAATATCGACTCAGTGCCTCTATGAATTTCAGATTATGAAAAATCAAGTGCAATAGATCGGCACAGCTATAGATGGGGTCGGAGTAAAACTAATTCTGTGATTTTTGCCTGACCCCGTTTAGTATTTATTACATTGTATTTCTCTCGCTTAACGCGATTTAATGTGAAAACTAGACCAGCAACACCCCTACTGTTACTGCTTTTCTTTTTTGGCATTTCATCACCATCTATTGAACGGCGATCCCTAGAAAATGCACTAAGCGATCCAGCAGGTTTTAGAGGCCTAGCTGATATAGAGTCATCCGAAACCATTTCTACAAAGCAGCTGATTGAGATTGGCCGAATTATTTCCCCCTTTGGGCAAGCGTTAGAGCAGCCCGAGCTGTCGCAACGATTATGCAGGAGATCGGACTGCAAAATGTTGAAGTCACCAGCAGCCTCAATGCTACTGGCTGTATACCCGGCTCCTCTGGATAGGCAATTGTTTTGGTAGCGACTCTGGATGATTTTGATACCTTCGCCTAGTTTCAGCGAGCCGCCGAGAGCCTTCTCACTGTCCTCGGCGCTAGAGGGTTGGTTGGCACTAATACAACCAAACAACGGTTGCACTACTGCCCGCAGCTCGAGCTCTTATCAATCAGGGCTTTGTAGCCGAGCGTATATTATTTTCGCAGCAGTAGCCGAAGAAAGACCTGGCTTGAGAGGAATGAGAGCCCTTTATAAAGCTACGACGACCACGCATTCGCCTTTTTTGGTCTGGTGAGGGAAGGTAGCGGAATCAGTTATGACGTGCGTGGTATTCACCGGTGGCGTATCAATGCCTATGGCTCGCCTGAGCACACGCTAAATGGCGTGCTACCCAACATTAATCAGTGTGTTGTTTCACTCGGGGTTACTGCCTCTCGTTCACTAAATACTTGCTCAACATCTATGGCGTCAAAATTATAGGTAGCATTGCAAAACTCACAGGTAACAGAAATTGCCCCTTCTTGCTCAACTATGTCATCGGCCTCAGCTTTGCCTAAAGTAAGCAACATAGCGGCAGTACGTTCACGAGAGCAGCTACACGAAAATCCGATGTCGCGAGAATCGAAAAGTCTAACTGCCTCCTCATGAAAAAGGTTATGTAAAAGATCTGCTAGAGAATTCGTTTTTAACTCCTCGTCGGTGACCGTAGAAGCCAAATGTATTACGCGATTCCAAGCATCATCGTCTTTTGTTCTACCAGGAATTTTTTGAATTAGCATGCCGCTCACGTTCTGCCGGTCACAGGCCAGCCAGAACTGGGTTGCCAGCTGTTCAGATGTATCGAAATAATACTCAAGCGCGTCTGAAAAATTGCTGCCGCGAAGCGGAGCAATTCCTTGATAAGGCTCAGCACCTTTAGTCTTAATGGTGATGACTAGGTGATCGCTACCAAAAACCTCCTGAAGATCCATTGGCTCTTCAATCGGACTGCTTTGGCGAGCTATGCCTCGAATCTTTTGCTTTGAGTTAGCTTCCACAACCAGCAGCCCTAATGGTCCAGTTCCACGAATCTGTAGTGTAACGCTGCCTTCAATTTTGAGCGTGTCCGCAAGAAGGGTGACCGCGGCAACAGCTTCTCCTAATAAGGTTAATCCCCGTCCCTCTAACCCGGCTTGCTGGGCAATTTCTTGCCAGGATTTATCCAATGTGACGTACTGTCCACGTATAGGGTGTTCTTCAAAAAGAAAACGGTGGCTTTGATCAAGCTTTTTCATGATTATCCTAGAGACAAAAAATACAGACAAGGCGCAGTTTAACTACTTCAGGTAAACAGAGCGCAAATATCTATTCGATAAAGAAATCGAATAATAGAGCATTCGACCGAGCAAATGAATCGCCGAGTTGTTCTTAACGCAGCAAATATCTCAAGTAACTCTTGCGGGCAAACTCGTCGCCGGCTGCACAGTCAAACACAGAACTACGACGGGACTCAGCTTTCCATACAAACAAGGTTATAGCGAATGACTAGTCACCCATGCCTGTTCGCGCTGTTTGTGAAAACCTCCTTAGTTAATTTCACAGCTAACCTTTTATAAGTTTGAATGTGCCATGGGCGTCGGCTGGATTAAAGCATAAAATTTATTATGCTCTGGTTAAAAAGAAACTTGCTACACGCGTAAATTCACTCAGCTACACGACTCACTGCTCGGCTAACTACTCTGCTAACTCGCCCCCTCGTGAATTTTACCTGTGGTAATTACCCAAACACAAAACGTTGCTGTCATTTCGGGCATTCCAGCGACTGCCCTCATTCACTGGGAATACTGTAACGGCGAGGTGGCAACTCACTACTTTGCTGCTGACTCAAGTAACCCTGAACTCTCTAACTGGTGGGGACTACTTACAATTTCTATGCAGACCTGGGTAGCTTTAGGACGAATACGAAAAAGAGCAGCCAATGAAGCAAAAGATCGAGAAACCTGTAGCAACATAACCCTAGAGCCAAATCCCTTTTTAGGCGGATCGGTGTCTGGATTGTCGACAGCACTACATTGGAACTAGGCCAACAAAAGTATTTATCCTATGTCATGTTGTCGCCTTAGGTATTGCCGCTATTGATCAGGATCTATCTCTCTAGAATGACGCTGGGGTGTGTGCTAGCGATGATGGTCACCGTCGGTGCAGTGCTGCCGGTGTTTTTATCTGTCGTTATATAAACTAATGGCTTTGTTATTTATCCTATATTCTATCGAGGCGGCAAACGCCTTCTAAAAAAGCTAGCTTAGTTCAGCGCAGAACATAAACTGTGAATTACACGAATGCCGGCAAAGCTAAAACACCAGCTATCTAACGTTTAGTAATATGTTACCCCTGACGGCAAAGAGTCGTCAGTAGACAGTCGTCAGTTGTTAAACTGCGAGTGTCCTCTGTAATACCCGAGAGCCTGAGGATATTAGTTTTGCTAATAAGCAAATCTCTATGACCGGTTGATAACATGGATGGCAGGAATGCTACTAAGGCCCAACGTCGTGTCTGTTAGGTAGTTAAGCTGTGTCTGTTAGATAGTTAAGCTGTGAGTGTCCCCAGTTGCTGGTGAACCTGTTTGATTTTGATGCCTGATCAAACGCGCAGCGTTTAAGACCGCGAAGCGGCGACGTGCATGGATGCACTAATGTCGCGAGTGCAGGGATGCACAAGAGCGACCCCTCGGGGCGAGTGATTGAGCTAAGCTCAATAACAAGTCTCTATGACCTCGTCTTTGTTAGCTTATCTTTCACCCATAAAAAAACCCCCGCACTTTACAGTAACGGGGGTCTTCTTAAAATGATGCCTGACAATGACCTACTCTCACATGGGGAAACCCCACACTACCATCGGCGCTAAGCGGTTTCACTTCTGAGTTCGAGATGGGATCAGGTGGTTCACACTTGCTATTGTCGTCAGGCAATTCTGGCGTCAGTACGTTTCAGTCCTTACGGATAGAGAACGGCCCAACATGTCTTAACAATCAAATGAACTTATAGACGTACTGTATCTTGATGTTTCGTGTTTGCTAACTACTCAGCGTGTTTCCACTCTAATGTGAGTTGCTGTAATCCAACTTATGATACAAGGGTCAGAGATTACTCTCCAACAACCTGGTTACAAAGTCTTCATAGTTGCTGTCTTCCATATATGTCATAAAACTCATGATTATATGGTCAAGCCTCACGTGCAATTAGTACTGGTTAGCTCAATGCATCGCTGCACTTACACACCCAGCCTATCAACGTCGTAGTCTTCAACGGCACTTTAGCAGGATCAAGTCCTGAGGGAAATCTCGTCTTGAAGGGGGCTTCCCGCTTAGATGCTTTCAGCGGTTATCCTGTCCGAACGTA
>CAJWGN010000228.1 GCA_913031035.1 uncultured Gammaproteobacteria bacterium | reverse complement strand
AGCACAGCGGTAACGTCAGCTCAAACAGACTTTATTCAGGGAACAGGCATCGTAACTGGTGAGACAGAGCAGCTTGTGCTGGGTGGCACAGTTGAAGGCGATCTCACAAGGTTTGGCCTCCAGAGCCCTTATGCGGATGCGGGCATTTCAGGCTTGGTAGGTTTTGAGACTCGTACTGATAAGCTTTCACGCTTGGCTGACGACATCTCTAAAATCTCGGGCGGTCGCGGCCTTACAGGCACAGGCGGTGCGACGCTGCCGATAGCTGGCAAGATTGAGGTTGACGAGATCTTTATGGAGGTCTCAATACCGTTAATTTCAGGAATGCCAATGGCTGAAGAGCTAGGTATCTCTGCTGGCTACCGATATTCTGACTACAAAACCAACGGCAACGGAATGAGCAACAGTTTTGATGCTGACACTTGGTTCGTTGGAGCGACCTGGTCGCCTACTGAAGAGGTCAGGTTCCGTGTTAACCAATCACGAGCAATTCGCGCGCCGAATGTCTTCGATCTGTATGTTGGTATAAACACGGGATTGACTGATCTTTCTACTGGAGAGAACGGCCTGTTCGATCCTTGCGCCTCTGCGCCGGGTGTATCACCTGCCGCATCGGCGGCAGCCTGTGCCCGAACTGGCGCAACAGCTGCTCAGTACAGCGGTGGTATCGAAGACAACCCAGCTGGTCAGTATAATTTGATCACTGGTGGTAACCCGAATCTTGTTGCTGAGACAGGCGACACCACAACCTTGGGTGTTGTGTATACGCCGAACTTCGTTGAGGGCTTAACTATTTCGGTTGACTACTTCGATATTGAAGTGACAGAAGCAATTGGTAGCATTCCAGCTCAATCTAGCCTTGACGGTTGTATAGCGGGCGGCGCCGGGTTTTCTACTTTCTGCGGCCTAGTTCAGCGTGATACTGGTGGAACACTTTGGCTCAGCAACGAAGCTCCTGGTGGAGGCCTAGCTGGTATTAGTCAGCAAAATGCCAATATCACTTCACTTGAGACTAAGGGTTTTGACGTTAATATCGCTTACTCTTTCGACCTCGGTAATTGGGGCGCGGTCAGTCTCGACTATGCCGGCACGATACTAGACACTAGTAACTCAGTACCATTCGCAGGTGCTGATGCTATCGAGTGTGTGGATATTTATGCTGGCCAGTGTGCTCTTCCATCGCCTGAGTATACTCACCGGGCTTTGGCTAACTGGGTCACCCCTGTTAGCGGTTTAGGCGTAGCTATGACATGGCGTCATGTAGGCGAAACAACTCTATACGGGTTGGACTCTGGTGCGGCTTCGCAGCGCGATGAGCAGATGAACGACTACTTAGAGACTAGGAACTACCTGGATCTGTCTGCAAACTACGTCGTTACCGAAAACATCACAGTTCGAGCCGGTGCAAACAACCTGCTTGCAAAAGATGCGCCACTATCTACTAACGTAGGTACTGGAACAGGTAACAACAATACATACCCTGGTCTATTTGATGTTAGTCGGTTCCTCTTCGCGGGTATCAACTACAAGTTCTAAAACAGACGCAGGACTTTGAATAAAAACGGGGAGCTAAGCTCCCCTTTTTTTCGCCTGTTGGAAACCAACGCTGACTCATTTTAATGCCTCCATAGCTTTGGCAATGTAAGTCAATCGAACTCAATCTTTCCTCCTTACGTTTTATTAGTAGCGACTTTTGAGGGATAGATCAATGCTTCTGTCTGCGTATCCCATAAGGTATATACTTCTCCTCGAATTTATCGAAGCCTCATTAGGAGACGTTACCCATGGAAAAAGAAACTATTGCTATTCACGCAGGCTATACAACCGACTCGGCGACTAAGTCGGTCGCTGTGCCTATCTACCAGACAGTCGCCTACGAGTTCGACAATGCACAACATGGCGCTGATCTTTTCGACCTCGCCGTGCCTGGCAATATCTACAGCCGTATAATGAACCCGACCAACGACGTGCTCGAGCAGCGCATGGCGGCAATGGAAGGCGGTATCGCTGGCCTCGCAGTGAGTTCGGGAATGGCAGCGATTAATTACGCGATTCTCACCATCGCAAAAGCCGGAGACAACATTGTTTCGACCCCGCAGCTCTATGGAGGCACCTATACGCTTTTTGCGCATATGCTGCCGAGCCAAGGCATAGAGGTTCGCTTTGCTGAAGACGACTCTGCGCAAGCTATAGAGAAGCTTATTGATGGAAATACCAAAGCGGTTTACTGCGAAACTATCGGAAATCCAGCTGGCAATATTATTGACCTTGCGCCTGTCTGTGAGGCGGCCCATCGCCACGGTGTTGCAGTGATAGTCGACAACACAGTTGCGTCTCCCGCCCTGTGTAATCCTATTGAATTTGGTGCAGACGTTGTCGTGCACTCGCTAACAAAATACGTCGGCGGACATGGCACAACTGTCGGCGGCATGATTGTCGATTCTGGCAAATTCCCTTGGGCTGAAAATGCCGAGCGCTATCCTGAACTAAATCAACCAGAGCCTTCCTATCACGGTGTGGTCTATACGCAGGCGTTTGCCGAGGCCGCGTTTATAGGCAGGGCAAGAACAGTGCCGCTACGAAATACTGGTTCAGCGCTTTCACCAATGAGTGCGTTCATGATCATGCAGGGTCTTGAAACTCTTAGCCTGCGGATGGAGCGCCACTGTGAGAATGCCAATGCCGTAGCTGAATATTTGCAAAGTCATGACAAGGTAGAATGGGTGAGTTTTGGTGGCCTGGAAAGCGACCCTCAAAACGCAATGGCAAGGAAATATTGTGGAGGAACTCCAGCCTCTCTTATGACATTTGGTGTTAAGGGTGGCTTCGATGCTGGCGTTAAATTTTACGATGCCCTTGGGATGATTAAGCGTTTAGTTAACATTGGCGATGCTAAATCCTTGGCATGTCATCCTGCCTCTACTACTCACCGGCAGCTGTCGCAGACTGAGCAATTGGCCGCAGGCGTGAAGCCTGAGGCGATTCGACTTTGCATTGGTATAGAGCACATCGATGATATTAAAGCCGACTTAGAGCAAGCTCTTAACGCGGTATAGGGGCTATTGTCCCAGTTAGCAGCGCACGCCCATTATAAGGCGTGCCTCGCTAGCGCTTGCTAAGCCGCGGTCATGGGATTTTGCCTTGGCGGCAGTGAATTCAACTTGGTTCGCATTGTCGATGGCCAGGTTGCCATTTTCACTAAGCAGGTTATTCTCAAACCCTATTCGGCAATGGCCGCCTAGGTCGATAGCTTTGGCCATACATTCGCTTTCGCTTTGTCCGAAGGCGCAGACTGACCAAGAATAATGTGGTTGTAGGGTCTCAATTAAGGGTGATAATTCTTTCGGATCAGACTGCTGGTTTTGTGAATACCTTCCCAGCACAAGCAGCACACTTGGGTTATCGCTATGAATTACGCCTCGCTGAACCAGCGTAGTAAAGTGTTCAATATCAGCTTCTGAATAAAGAATGAACTGAGGCGCAATTTGACTTCGGTAAAGCCATTCTAAAAATCGAGCCACCTCCAGATCATCTCCAGCTACTGGGATTAACTCAGCAATAGCGATGGAGACAGCTTCGGGTTTCAACTGTTTTACACAGTCCATCTGCTCAACCGGTTTGTACTTTCCGACCGCTTCAGTGGTGACCTGAATAATCATTTCGTCCCCAACTTGCGCTCTAACTTTGACGATTGCGGCCCGATAACGCTCAGGGTCTAAAGAGTGCTGATCTTGCGCGTCCCGCACATGGAGGTGGATCATTGCCGCACCTGCCTCTTGGCATGCTCTAGCGGTTGTAGCGAGCTCCTCAGGCGAGATTGGCAATTTGCCATGGTCCAGTTTAGTTTTGCGGGCCCCGTTTGGAGCGACAGCGATTATTACTTTGTGGTCTGTATTATTTGTCATTAGTTATTTTAATAATCGCAAGGCTAATAGATGATTCTAACTTACTGCATATCTCTAAAACTTGTTTTTCGGTAATAATAAATGGCGGTGCGAGTAAAATGTGGCAGCCTTCCCTGCCATCGATTGTGCCTGCCCCTGGGTAACAGATAAGCCCCTGGCTTAGGGCCGCGTCTTTGATAAGTTGATGCAAATTTAGCTTGGCATCAAAGGGCTGTTTAGTATTTTTGCTCTCAACAAGCTCAACTCCCCAGAAAAGGCCGCGTCCTCTTATGTCTCCGATATGGGGGTGGGACGCAAATGTCTCGACTAAGCAGCGGTGAAATATGCTCCCAAGTTCATTGGCCCGATCTAAGAGGTTATTGGCTTTAATGACTTTTTGTACAGCAAGAGCCGCTGCACAAGCTATTGGATGACCTAGATACGTATGCCCGCCCAAAAATGCGCCACTTCCATTGCTGATTGTCGAAACTATTTCCGCAGAGCAAAGCATGGCGCCGATGGGTTGATAGCCAGCACCAAGGCCTTTTGCGACCGCAATAATATCAGGGTCAAATGACTCTTGTTCGCAGGCATACATCGACCCAGTTCTGCCCATGCCACACATCACCTCGTCGGCGATAAGTAGGATGCCATACTGATCGCAGATCTCTTTGATGCGTGACCAATAGCCAGGCGGAGCCACCTGAACACCGCCGGTTGCCCCACCTACAGTTTCCGCCACAAAGCCTACGATAGTGCCAGCTCCTTCATGCAAGATCAGGGTTTCCAATTCGTTCGCTATTCGACCTCCATAGGCCGGCAGAGATTCATCTTGCCGCTGATCTCTATAGGGATAACAAGGGCTAATATGAAAGCCCGGGTTGAGCAGACCTTCGAATGGTTTTCTTCGCCAAACATTTCCACTAATCGAGAGCGCGCCTAAAGTGTTGCCATGGTAACTCTGCCGTCTGGAGATGAATTTTGTGCGCTTGGGCTCACCTTTGTCGAAAAAATATTGTTTAGCTATTTTCAGTGCAGACTCAATTGCTTCGGAGCCGCCTGACACAAAATAGATGTG
>CAJWGN010000227.1 GCA_913031035.1 uncultured Gammaproteobacteria bacterium | reverse complement strand
CAAGCTCGGCTAACGCCGCGAACTTGTCGCCAAATTTGATCTTCGAGCCTGCAATATCTGCCCATTCTCGCAATGGGATCTCGTAGATCACCGATGCCAGTGGTGGGCCTACTCCTGGGCAGCGCCCCTGCTCCCAGCAGTCAGTCCCCTCCACCCGCCCGTCGGTCCCCGCCTCCCCATTCTGTAACTCGCCCTTCGAAGCGGATGGCTTGCCCTCAAGTGGTCCCAGCTTGTTCTCAGCGGCGGCAGCGTTCTCTCTAGCAATGGCTTGTGCCGTCTCCGGGGAGTCCTCTGGAGCAGTAGCAACCAGTATCGCGTGGCGCCGCTGCGCGATGAAGCGCGCAATCATCTCGACGTCAAAGATCTAATGGCTGAGCGGGGTATTTTCGTAAGCTATGAACCAATTCGCCTGTGGTGCAACAAGCTCGGTCCGAAGTACGCCCAACGGTTAAGAAGAAAGCACCAAGGGCGACGGCGACACCTTCTTCATTGATGAAGTGTTCGTTAAGATCCACGGGAAGCAGCACTATCTTTGGCGTGCCGTTGACCAGGACGGAGAGATAGTTGATGTATTCCTAAAGAAGAGGCGTGACGGTAAGGCCGCAAAGTGCTTCTTCAAGCGCCTATTGCGTAAACACAAAGGCGAGCCCAGAAAGATCGTCACTGATAAATTGAGAAGCTATGGTGTGGCTCATAGAGAGCTGATTCCAAAGTCGATTTACGATACAACCCAGTACGCCAACAATAGAGCTGAGTTGTCGCACGAGCCGACGCGGGTGAGAGAGCGGGGCATGCGCAAGTTTAAATCAATGGCACAAGCACAGCGGTTTTTGAGTGCTCATGCAGCTGTGTACAATTTATTTAATCTCGGTCGTCACCTAGTATCAGCAGAAACCTATCGATATTTCAGACAGCGTGCCTTTGCGTCTTGGGGAAAGGCAGTGACGGTATAGCAGTTGAAAATTGCGATTTTTCTCGATTCTAGGAGTTAACTTGTCGATACCTTTAAGCTCATTCACAGGCAAGATTAAAAAACATGAAACTGTTCAAAGTGAGAAACGTCGCACATTTATTCACCGTAGATGATGTTTAGATATAAAAAATTTTCTGTAAAAATAAATTAGAAACTCTAAGGTGAATAAAAATTAAAAAGGTAATAGTTGCCACTTTGCGTAATAGCCGTTGTTTGAGAGCCTTACTATGAAATTACTCATCACTACATTCTTCACACTGCTGCTTGGGATTTTCAGGAAGTTCTTATGATAAGGAGATTTGAAGAGACCAAGCTATTAGCTGAACAAGGTGATGCAACTGCCCAGTACAATTTAGGGCTCATGTACGACTTCGGAGAAGGTGTGCCTGAGAATAAGGCAGAAGCGGTTAAGTGGTATCGGTTAGCAGCTGAAAAAGGTTTTGCGCAGGCCCCGACCAATCTAGGATTTATGTACCGCTACGGAATAGGTGTCCCTGAGAATGATGCTGAAGCGGTTAAATGGTTTCGGTTGGGAGCTGAACAAGGTAGTGCCGCTGCCCAGCACAGTCTAGGATTCATGTACGAAAAAGGAGACGGCGTTCCGCAAAACAATATTAGAGCTTATGTTTGGTACTCAGTTGCAGCAACTCAAGGACATGAACTCGCAAAAAGCTTTAGAGACGGCGTGTCCAAAAGATTAACACCTACCCTGCTTGGGCAAGCTCAACAAATAGCTACCAAATGCTTTGAGTCTGGCTATCAGGATTGTGACTAGCAAAGTTACGCAGCCTGGACCTGTTATACATACTATAATAGTAATTTAAATGGATTCATTTGATCTGAGCGCCAAAGATTATTGCGTTTCCACTATTATCCATGCAAAAAAGTATCAAGCAACTTCAAGACTTTCGATTAAATCTAATGGAGGGCCTTATGCGCAAATCAAATAAGTTAAAAAGGTTAAATAATTTAAATAAGTTAAAAAGGTTAAATAATTTAAATAAATCAAAAACACTAAATAATAAAGTGGCCGACTCTTGGTCTAGTAACCTTCGTACCAATTGTTCGATTCTAATAACTTTAGTAGCAGTCCTAGGCTGGTTCTGCATCGAAGACATAGGTTTGATGGTTTCATCGGGTGATTGGCGCACCACAGACGCCATTATTATTGTTTCGAAAGTATACAAAGGCGGATCCGGTTTCTCACCGACGCCTTGGGTTGAATTCAGCTATTTAGTTGGCGGGCACATGTATGTCAGTGATGAACTCGATTTTGGTCAATGGTCGTATGACGTACCCCGCTATTTAAATAATTATCCCATTGGTAAACAAGTCACCATTTATTATGACCCTGATAAACCTAAACAAGCCGTTCTAAATAAAACAGGTTCATACCTTGCTAACTTTTTTGGCTTGTTTTTATTTTGGGGCGCTGGGGCGGTTATTTTTTATTATCGTTTTATGAAACGTGAAAAAGACTAATCCGGACGAGCAATAAGATATTCATAAGGACAGACTATGAAGCTACTCATCATTACATTCTTCACACTGCTGCTTGGATTTTCAGGGTATAAGTTGGTGGCTGAAAATGGTGATGCAAATGCCCAGTATAATCTAGGAGTTATGTACTCCTACGGATACGGGATTCTTGAGAGTGATGCAGAAGCGGTTAAGTGGTATCGCTTGGCAGCTGAACAAGGCAATGCGAATGCCCAGTTCAGTCTAGGAGTCATGTACTCCAACGGAGAGGGTGTTCCGCAAAACAATACCAGAGCTTATGTTTGGTTTTCAGTTGCAGCAACTCAAGGACATCAATATGCAGGAGGTGAGAAAGACATCGCGTCCGAGGAGCTATCACCCGCTGGCCGCGAGGAAGCTCAACGAATAGCTACCAAATGCTTTGAGTCTGACTATCAGGATTGTGACTAGCAAAGTTACGCAGCCTGGACCTGTCCGGAGGGTGGTTCCATTGCGCTTAAAACCTATGAAGTATTTCTTAAGACTTATGATTAACTACTATCATTGAAAAAAGGTCAGCACTATGCGCTCAGCCATCCTAAACATTTCTCTACTCATAGCAAGTTCACTATCTAGTGATCTCTCCGCTCATGATGGCGGCCTTAACTCTCTCGGATGTCATAACCAAACGAGCACAGGCACTCTTCATTGCCACTAAGGTGCGCTAGACGGTCAGTCCTTTTCTTCACAAGAAGCAGCTCAAGCAGCGCTTGATGCTCTCGGCACCAACAAAGCTCCAACTGTTTCTATAGGTTCTGTAGGCGGCGGTCTCACTAGTTGGGCTTACACAGTGGCGCATAATGGCAGCGTAACTATCGAGAATGTTAGTGGGCTATCTAGCGAGCTAGTTCACGCCTGCGCGTTAGCCTCAGATTCAGATGGAACAATCGCTAGTACACAGTGGCTCATCAATGGATTAGTCGTTGCAACCGGCACAAGCGCAAGTTTGTCTCTTTCTGTTGGAACTACCACCGTTACTTTCAAAGCTACAGACAATGATGGTGACTCTTCGTCAACTAGCGTTTCAATCAATGTCTACTCACCGGTGCCTAACAACAGTCCGCCACTTGTTGCAATCATCGATGGCGATAGATCTATAGGGGATACAGACAACGCTGCTGGCGAACTTGTGAGCCTATCTGGCAGCGCTTCTGACAATGATGGAGAAATTGTCTCTTACGAGTGGCTTGTCAACAAGCCACCATCGGCGGGAATCGATCGTGACCTTGTCAACGGGATAATTGCGGGAACCGGAGTTGACGTTGAGCTTATTTGAGCTGACGGTGTCAATCAGGTTTCGCTGAGGGTAACTGACTATGATGGTGCAAGCTCTCAGACTCACGTTTGGATCACTTTAGGAGTCGCTTCAAATGGCTTTCCTGACTATTACCATTCGGATTACTTAACAAACTGGCTTGACAGAGACAGTGATTGCGTAAACACCCTTCATGAAGTTCTTATGATTGAGTCAGCTATCACGCCGACGCTTCTCAATGGTTGTTATGTTTTAGCCGGTCTCTGAAATGATCCTTATACAGGGATATCATTTACAAATCCGAGTGATTTAGACGTTGATCACTTAGTACCTCTTAAAGAAGCACATGTCAGTGGAGCTGCTCTTTGGTCAACCGATCGTAAGCGTGAATATGCTAATGATCTAACGACCGCCCATGCTCTTATAGCTGCAGATCTAAGTACTATTCGTTCGAAAGGTTCAAGAGATCCTGCGGCGTGGCTACCTACTAACACAGCCTATCATTGTGAATACATCCGCAATTGGGTTGATGTGAAAAACAAGTATGGACTGACTTACGATGAAGCTGAGCAGACGGCTATTGAGTCGATTCTTGGCAAGACTATTACTGAGTCGTCTAAGTCTGAGGTAATGGGTATCAGAAGCGTCTCTGGCGACTCCTCAGCGAGGTTCGCTCTGTCTATGACCAAGAACGGTGAGTGCGGTTACTCTGCTGAGGCTCTGACTACAGATTCTTTAAAGATCAGCGTTTTAATCACTCCGGAAGAGGCGCAGCTGGATAAGACCTTCGATATTTTCTTAGTCTTGTCATTGAACTCACAGCTTCTGATTTTGAGTTCTACTGGTGAGCTAATCCCGTTCACTGGAAATATTGCTGACTTGGTGCCTTTTATTGATGACGTAAAATTAAGTCAGAGCTTTGAGTTCACACTATTTGAAGGTCAGCTATCACCGGCAATTGATATAAACCTCTTTGTTGGTTACATGACTTCAGATGGTGAGTTTGTTTTCACTCCCGCGCCATTGGAGCTTAAGGTCAAAACTGAAAAAGTTTAAATCCTTCAGACTGATTCTTGGTTCCATTGCCCCCCCCCCTATACATGCTATTCCGGACGAACAATAAGATATTCTTACAATCACCCTAGAATGTCTAGGGTGAACCTGCAACAACAGGACAGACTATGAAACTGTTCAAAGTGAGAAACGTCGCACATTTAT
>CAJWGN010000226.1 GCA_913031035.1 uncultured Gammaproteobacteria bacterium | reverse complement strand
AACTACCCTGAAGAGCTCGAGGCGATCCCTGACTTCGACCGCACATCCCATCCCTGAGGCCCGCACTTGTCTCCATGTCGCGGCGGGGTGTCGCGGCTTTTCACACACGACGCGCGTACTATATGTTCAAAACGAAATCCTCCATGCCTGGTGCTGCATGGAGGATCTCCTCCTCCCTCGTGAGCGGCACCGGCGATGACTATATTCTCAACAACTAGGGGCGGAAATGAAATGCCGATATCGAGATCATCGCGGCCAACGCCACGGCGCAGTCCGCTTTGTAAATCTACGTAGCCACCAGCACCGAAAGACGGCAGAGGGTCGCCGGTTTGTGCATCCAATGCGACTAAGTAATAGCCTGGTGTGATGGTAAATATGGTCTCCTGACCATTGTCATTATAATAAGAAAGACCTTTCCCTGAACCTTTGCGCGGGGCGTCGTTAAAGCGCTCGCCTTCTTCTGGACGCCACAGCCAAAGGAGCTCGCCACTGATTGCATCTAAGGCTACAACGTTACGGGTAGCGCCTGCCGTTGCATAAATTTTGCCGTTGACCATTAACGGCGTAGACGCGCTATAGGTTTCGGGGCGAGGCCCAAAACTGCCCGTGTCAAAAGACCAGGCTATTTCTAGGTCGGCAACATTGCTGGCGTTGATTTGGTCCAATGCTGAATAGCGATTGGCGCCTTTATCACCATGATAGTCGGCCCAGGGCACGCTTATGCCAGCGTTGACATCGGCGGTCATCGCGGCTGGATTAATCGTTAAAGCGGCCAGTTCAGGCACACTTATCGTGCCCCCTTCGATATTGACATTGCCAGAATCAAGAATGAAGGCCGTTAGGTCGTAGTACTCCTCATTCGACAACGAGCCAGGGGTTTCAGCTGGCATGGTGGAGCGCACTTGTTCGAAGAGTTCTTGACCGCTGCGACCTATCCATTTTGCGTTGAGTCTGGCATCCATTTCGGTGGGCACGTGGCAACGAGAGCATTCGGCGGTAAAGGTGACACGTCCGCGCTCAACGCTAGCTACTTGTGCAAGGGCAGGGGCCATATTGACAAGGGTGAGAAGTAGGATTGAAGGTACTCTTAGCACAGTGGCTCTCCTTTACAATACCGAGGGGCATCGTTGAGTGGCCTCTTGGAGATTTACTATTTTAGTGACTTTACAGCTATTTTTCTTAACGATTAATTTTCGACGGCGATGGTAACGGTTTTAGTTCAGCGGCGAAAAGCATAGAACGCAGAGCTTACACTGCATAAAGCTCGGTATTTGCTCTATGTTGTCAATTTTTTACTGCGGCAGGGAGTTGTTCCGGGATACTCGTTGAGATTCGCCTTTTATAGGCTTTCCCAACGGCAGCATTTTGTGAGTATTTTCTCTGTCGATTAAAGAGAATTGGGATTCATTCGCTTTTTAAAAAGTATAGCAGCAGCTGTAAATCAGGGTTTCCCTAAATGCTTTGTTGAATCTACTACCTGCCGTTTGTCTAAGGACTGATGAGCAATAATCTTCTTCCTACAGGAATTCTAATGAGCCGAAAACAAATTACCTTAATTGGCCTGATATCGATTCTTTCCGCACGTATGTCTACTGCCCCGCAGTTTGGAACAGACGCCTCAGCATGGGGCAACTATTTGTCTTGGTAGGAAGCTAACCCCGGACCTGTGACAGGTGACCCGACTGGGTTTCTTAAAAATCTTCATGACAACGCCAACGCTATCCTAACCTTTATATCAGCTCCATAGGCGAAGCTGTAAACAAGGGAGAGCAAGGCTTACCTTGTCCGGTAGCTACTATTTTAGCTAAAGAGAGTTTAAACAATCTCGCGGTGCTTGAGGCACGGCCCAGCCCAAATATGACGTTTATGCTCAAGCTAGCCGCGGGTCAGTCTCCAGAAAAAGGTGATGGGCGGTGACGGAGTCGCCGGGGTACGGGAGGCCTAGGTTTTCGGCATTTTGCCGAGATTGTTATTTGTTTTAAGCGGCTTACGATTACACCTTTATTAATTCAAAATTCTTTGAGAGCAACCTTTAAATGCTCGCCGGTGACTGTTTGTGTTCCTCGTTCTTTTTAATGTAATCCGCGCTTTTGTGCTACTGCATAAGTCAGGACAAAAATACTACTTGCGAGTATTGATAATACTGTCCGACTAGTTGAAAACCACCCCTTTAAGCCGCGTTAGCCGTTACAAACTATCACACCTATAGTCCTGTAAAATAAGCTAAGCGCTTGATTAAAAGATAAATTTCTACTAAGTTAACCGCCAACTTTTTGCATCAACAAAAGTCAGCATAATAATTCAGGGGAACGAAGTTGAAGAACGTGATTTTAGGCTTCCATAGAAGGATTGGCCATCTATTACTATTGGCGACGGTTTTTGGCTGTGGAACAAGTTTTGCTCAAGAGCTTACCAGCATGGCGGTGGCGCCAAGTACAAATGCTTTTCCTTTAACGACCATTCCAGCTATCGACGGCAATGTTTTTGATGACACTGCTTGGGCGTCAGTTACCCCCACTAGCGGCTTCACTCAAGTACAGCCCTATGAAGGCCAGCCAGCTACTCAGCGTACCGAAGTCTTTATTGGTTTTTCAGAAGAATCTCTCTACATCGGGGTAATTGCTTATGACGATAATCCTGAGGGAATCATTGTCTCTGATAGTCGGCGTGATTCTAATATCGACGAAACCGACAGCTTTCAAGTAATCATCGATGGCTTTTTTGATCGTCAGAGCGGCTATGTTTTCGGTACCAATCCAGTCGGTATTGAGTATGACGGCCAGGTGATTAATGAGGGTTCCGGTGGTGGCAGTTTCAACTTGAATTGGGATGCTCCATGGGTGGTTGCCTCGAAGATTGGGGACTATGGCTGGAGTGCAGAGATGGAAATACCGTTTTCGTCGCTGCGCTATATTGGCGGTGATGTGCAAACCTGGGGAATAAATTTTCAACGTAATATTCGCCGTAATAACGAAGTCGCCTACTGGGCACCAATCGAGCGCCAGTTTAGTCTTTATCGCGTATCTGAAGCGGGCACCGTCGGGGGTATTGATGTGCCTTCACAGCAGAACCTATTGGTGACACCTTATGCGCTGACCCGGGCAGAGCGTGGCGGCAGCATTGCTCAGGGTACTAACCTCGACGAAGAGTTTGGCTTTGACGTAAAGTATTCAATCACTCCCAGCTTAACTTTGGATGCAACTTACAACACCGATTTTGCTCAGGTGGAGGCGGATGACATACAGGTTAACTTAGACCGTTTTAGTTTGTTCTTTCCCGAAAAACGGCCGTTCTTTTTAGAAAACGCAGGGCAGTTTGGCGTCGGTAACGCGCGAGAAGTTGAAATGTTTTTCAGTCGCCGTATTGGTATTGGCGCGGGCGGTGCACAGCTTCCCGTTGAAGGCGGTGCAAGACTTACCGGCAAGATAGGAAGTGATACCAATATTGGATTATTGGCCATGCGCTCGGAAGGCATACCTGGGGTGGCGGCAGCGAATGATTACACCGTCGCCCGGGTAAATCAGGAGCTTGGCAATCGCTCTACCCTAGGCTTTATGTACGTTGGTCGTGATGGCGATGGCACCGTTAATGGTGATAAAAACCAAGATTACAATCGGACCTACGCCGTGGATGGTCGCTGGGGCATCGGCGACACAACCCTAATCAGCGGTTTTGTAGCAAAGACCGATACACCGGGCCGAAGCGGTGACGACCATGCGATGTCGGTGAATAGCACCTACAACACCCTTGATTGGACGCTAAGTGCAGGTTATGCGGAAGTTGCAGAAAACTTTAACCCGGAGGTCGGCTTTCTTTCCCGTACCGCTTATAAGAAATACAGCGCAAGTGTTTTTAGGCGATACCGGCCAACTGATTGGGGCAACTTATTTGAGTTACGGCCTCATATCTCTTATCGCAGCTACTACGACTTTGATGGCTTTCAAGAGACGGGCTTTCTCCACGTAGATAATCACTGGGAATTTTTAGGCGGCATGGAAGTTCACACCGGAGTTAACTTCACTCAGGAAGGTGTAAAGGAGCCGTTTAATATTGTGCCGGGTGTAACAGTTGCGGCTGGTGAGTATGAGCATGCAGAAGCTCAGCTGCAATATTTTACTAATCAAGGCGAGCCACTTAGTTTTTTCGTAAACAGCAGGATTGGTGGTTTTTTCGGTGGTGATAGGATTAACATAGAGCCAACCGTTCGTTACCGGGTGGGTGAAAAACTAAGCACGGAATTTTCTTGGAATCACTCGCAGATCGACTTGCCTGTTGCTAATGGAGATTTTGATGTGAATTTAGCTAAATTCCGTCTGTCTTATTCCTTCACCCCAAATGTATTGTTACAGGCGCTTTTACAGTACAACGACCGTGACGATGTTGTGGCCACGAATATTCGGTTTTCGTGGATTCAGTCCGCCAATGCAGGCCTGTATATTGTTTACAACGAAGTGGATGAGAGCGGTCTCGGTGCGCCAAGAGAAAATGCACGGGGATTAACACACATACCATACCTATTTTCCAGAGCATGCTCATGCGCATGCTTTGGAGAGAAGTGAACATCATCGCAGCTTAACTTATCTCCAGAGGTTTGGTCAACTATACATCTATCAGAGATAGGGGAACTGAGACAAAATTTACCATCAGTAGCCACTACCCCATCCCATGGTAAGGGACAGGAAGAGGCTCGTTTGTTCACATTGGAACTGCGGTTACCAACCGCTCTAAGTTTGTAGTTTGAACTACCATGTGAAACAATGTCTGACATGCAATAATTATTGGCATTCCACACGGGGCTTATAGGTTGCCAATCGCGCCCATGCAGTTTCAATTCGTCGGTGTCAGGGACTTTTCCAAAAATATTGTCTCTGCTCAGGCCGACTCTATTTTGCGCCTCCCCATCATTATGGTACAGCCTCGACAAAATGCTGCTGGACAAAGTAGAACTACTGGGAATGGGCTTGGCTGCGCTGGAAC
>CAJWGN010000225.1 GCA_913031035.1 uncultured Gammaproteobacteria bacterium | reverse complement strand
CAACTGCTCATCCCACTCAGCTATCACGCTGGATTCATACAGTGAATCCCATCAGACCATTTATGCAACAAAGCCCCTCAGTATTGAAGAACTTCAACATGTCTGAGATGGATGCGATGTTTCTGATTTCTCTAGCACGTCATTCGGTTGTGGCGGGCCATTCTTAGGGGCTGCTCCAATTCCACCTGCCTCAGGCAGAGTCAGCTTAACCCCCAGTTTCTTCGCGAAATGAAAAATGTTTGTGGCCTAAATAGCTGGTCAAAACAGGAATCATAATCCCTACGGCATGGCCAATTTCTTCAGCATGACTGATTACGCCAATCCAAGGCAACCCGAGTTGTGCCAAAAATACTGTAATCAACCATGTTTGTAAGATTGCCAAAATATTAATAAGCGTAAATCCCAAAGCCGCGCCGCCAAGGCTGCGGGTCGTTTTCTTAAACACAAATGCTCGAGTCAAAAGAAAGGCTGTCAACATTCCGAACAGATATGCCAAAACAATCGAACAAGAGAAGCCAACCCATTGCCCAAAAAATATTCGCGAAATAAAGTTGACTACCGCAGCAATACCACCGGCAATCAGAAACCTGTTAAATTGATTATCGTTAAACATCATTTCACGGCGTCTCGCGCTATGTTTCGGCCAAAGGAAATGCTTTCAGATATGCCTCGATCTTCAGGGTAATAATAAGAGGTATCGGCGACCCAAAGCCCCTTGATGGGTAGCTTTACAGGGGGCAACGTTTCAAGAAAGCCAGGGCCACACACAGGTTGAGCATAGCGGTACCTGCTAGCTCGAATGTCAATGATGTCATCATCTGAAAGATTGGGGTTGAATTTCTTTAAATAGCGCCGGACTTTTTCTATAAAGACAGTGTCGGAATTCGCATAATGCGGATGATCGCTCGGAATATAAAACGGCACATATACGAGGTGATTGTTTAAAGGGCGTAAGTTGGAATATTCCACGAAACCTGGAATATCCATATCAGGATCGTTGACATTTACCCAAAAATTCTCGCTCACTTTCTTGGCAAGCTTTGCGATCACACAGACGACAGCAACGTTTTTCTGCGCTTTGAACTTTGCTAAAACATCCTCCGGCAAATCAGGCATAAGGTGCAACACATAAGGTAACGGTACTGTGCTGATCACCTTTTCATAGACCTCTGTCTTCTCATTGGTCTCTACGCTCTTGATAAGACCATCACGGATATGTACCCGTTTTACAGGAGTGTTTAACAAAAACTTCCCGCCACGGGCCTCAATATCTGCCTGCATAGCATTCAAAAGCGTTTTGGAACCCCCTTCCAAATAGCCTAACTTTTCGCGGAAAAGGCTGTAGCGCGAACGGCCAATACGCCGCACGCGACTCCAGATCCAAGCGGCGGAAAGGCTTTCTGCGTAGTCATAAAATTTGTACTCGAATAAGCGTCGCCACAATACGTCCCATGCATCTTGGCCCACCCAAGTCCGAATCCAATGGGTGGCCTCAACTTTATCCAGTGATCGCCAATCACTCCGCTTGGTGCAGTAAAAGGCGTGTAACGCATAGCGTAATTTACTAACCATTCCTAAGCCACTAAATGTCAGCAGAGCGATTGGATTACCCCAAGGCTGCAATATGCCTTGAAACCAATAGCCCATTTTTGTTTCACGCCAGCGCATTTTATCGCTGATCCCTAACTCTGCCAAGACCTGCAGAAAAGCATGATCAGAAATACAGTGAAAATGATAGAAGCGTTCAATCTCCAGGCCGTTAAAATTAAATGACGCGGTCATACCGCCAATACGATCGTCGGCCTCATAGATTACCGGGATGTAACCCTCGCGGACCAGTTGATATGCAACAGCAAGTCCCATTGGCCCCGCGCCTAAGACAGCAATGCGTTTTGGATTTTCCATTAAAAATCCAATACAATTTTGCTATAGATTGGATCATTAAAAGTTTCTTCGAATGCATCTTGCAAGGGCGTAGGACGCACGCAAAACAGGCCTGGCCAGTCGATTACTTCAAATTCATCTGGGGCGACCAATGCGGCGAGTTGCTGTGTCGTAAAGGGAGGGCATTTATCAAACAATGCCCAAGCAGCCAATAGCCCATAGAACAGCCAGTACGGAATTTGCACAATAGGACGATGTAAATTGTTTGCAGACCTGATCGACCGAACTATGTCTATATAGTCCATCTTTTCTAAACCAGAGATATTGAAAGTTCCCAGAAGCTCATCATTATGAAGGCTTGACATTATTATACCGCAAAAGTCACCGACATAGAGCGGTTGGCGCATGTAACGACCATTTCCCGGTACAGGAAAGAACGGCACTTTTTTCATAAAGCGGGAAAGCCAGCCCAGATGTTTGCGATCAAACCAACCAAACATCAGGGTTGGCCGCAAGATTGTGACTAGCAAGCCACTGGCTATCACGTCTTGTTCTTGAAGGGTCTTGCTGCGCGTATAAAAATCATCGGCTGCGGAGTTAACAACTGACGAGCTGATATGTATCAGTCGCATCGGCCCATTTTTTCTTATTGCATCTAGAATGAGCAACGTTGAAATTATGTTATTCCGTTCAAATTCAGCGAATTTAACGCCCCCAATCTGTGCCTGCAATGTAACGACGGCTCCAGCCCCCTTGAAAGATTCCATCCAAGGACCCGAAACTGCAAGATCCGCTTCGATAAACGTAAGCTCTGGGTACAGCGAGCGCAAAATACTAAGATTTCTGGTGTGTTTATCTATCACCACCAAGTTGCTATACCCAGCGGCAACCAATCGTGCCACAAGGTTCTGACCCACCAAACCAGCACCGCCTGGAAGTACTATTTTGAATGAGCGCATATCGATTTTAGTTAATTGTTTCCTCACTGGAATTACCTTTCTAAGGCATGGTACACGACGTTAATATTAAGACGCTCAAGCAAAGTACAAATTGGAAGCGATACTCTGTGAAAACCTAACTTAAAAGCGGGTCGAGCTGACGAAGTAAAAGCTTTAGAAAAAGCAGTTGAAACATTTGAGTACCTTCCAGAGTAGCAGCCGTCCTTTCCTAAATAGCGACCATGAGAAGCCTTGACAACACTTGCTCAGAGCAGTTCTTTCTGTCTCTAAAAATTGCCTTGCGAATTTGCGCAGTGGTCGCAGCTTGACATTTCATACTATAAACAAGAGCAGTTTCGAGACATGTCAAACTAACAGTATTTACACCAAATTTGCTGGAAACCCTGATAGCCTTTGCGTGAGATTATGTAGAAGTCGTCTGATCTGACCGCAGGAGTCGCGCCAGTGTTTAGGAATGACGTCTTGCAAGAAGGCGAGGATGACGTTTGCGAATTGCTTTTGGGAGGGATAAAATTGATTATGAGTTGCCTTATTTCCGGATAATAGCTCAAAGGGGCTCAATTAGATTTAGTGCTTGCAGGCGAATTACACCTAGTATTGTTCAACCTAAGTAGACACTTGCGAACCTGTTTGCAATTGTGATGAACTGTAAAATCCCAGATATCGTGAATATTGAATTTTTCGGAGTTATTTGCCTCGATCTTAACCAAGAGCTGCGCCGCACTATTGCTGTCCACAATCGTGGGCTCAACAGGGGCACGTCGAAATTTTCAAAGCAAACTGCGCCGTAGATCTTGACACGCCCCCGACCTGCAGTGGTTTAATGGCAGCGTTTAAACCCTTTCGCACTCAACCGAAGGCGGATTGTGTTTAGTGTTTAGTGTTTAGTGTTTAGTGTTTAGTGTACAGGGAAACTGCGAAATCAACGGCCTCATTTGTGGGCAGGTTACTCATTAGGAACTTATAAGAGGCGAGTAAATCGACCTGCTTTGTCTCAAAGGCTACCGGCGTTAAAGCTTTTAGCTGGCCATATTCAAAGCCTAGAAGGCGCAACAGCTTTAAGTAACACCAATGGCAATAGCGCTGGTTGAACTATGCATTGATATAACTTCGTATTTCGTTGGAAAAATGACAAAAGAACCATTCAAGCCATGCGCAGAATGCAAATACTTGTGCGACCGTCATGCGTGGCTGCACTCTCTGCCCGCCATTCTGAGAAAGGGCTTCCCAACTATCCTGCAGACACGTCTTATACCAACTAGGGATAGTATCATCCTCAAGAGAGAAAAACTTCAAAAGTTGGGCGCAGCGTTCTCAATCATCCAACAGAACAGGGGTATTCGCCCGGCTCCCAATCACGTGATCCTCACGTTGATGAGGACCATAGCGTTCCAATAAAGCCGGTCTTGAGGAGAAAGAAAATGCGGGGAGATCATGAAACATGTAGAATCCAGCCATTACGAAACGGCAGAAAAATATCCGACTATTCACTAATGAGGAGAATAAAATAATAAGAGTACAAAGTAAAAAAAGTGTTTTGGTTGCCGTTCGAAAAAAACCTCTTATTATATCTCCATTCGGTTAAAAATAAATCGAGGTAAAATCCGGATCACAGCCATTATTAGTGCCCATTTGAAGGGAGCATAGATCACTGGTCGTCTTTTAGATAAACCTAAAACGATGTTGGCCGCTACCGCCTCTACATTTGCCATTTTGATGCCGGTAGCAGCCAAGTTAGCTGTCATTGGGGTTGCTGTAGGCCCTGGCTTGATCAAGCTAATAATAATCTCACTGCGTCCAAAACGATGTTCCATACCTTGCAAATAGGTTTCCACCAAACCTTTGGCCGCGCCATAGGCGTAATTACTCTTACGTCCTCTGTCGCCGGCCACCGATCCAAACACCGCGATTTGACCAGTCCCACGGGCCTGCATTAACCCGGCAAAGCCTTCGGCTAACAGGCATACCGATGTACCATTGACCAGCAAGGTATTAGCTAAAACTACAAGATCAGTCTCACATAACGCCTGATCAGGCAAGCTACCATGGGCAATCAAAACAATATCAGGCGTGCCACCTGACGCAACATTATCCACTAGAATTTTAATATTCTCAGGGCTAGTAAATGTCGTAGCAATCACCTCAACCTTAGTCTGAG
>CAJWGN010000224.1 GCA_913031035.1 uncultured Gammaproteobacteria bacterium | reverse complement strand
GCTATTGACCCGAAATATTGCATCCATGACCGAGATGCGAGAGCCTCACAAGGTTCTAGAAAAATCAGGCGGGGAGCCTGTGGCAGTCTTAAAAAACTCAGCCCTGGTCGGTTATTTTGTGCCCGCTGAGGCTATCTCCGAGGAGCAACATCGCACGGCATCGATTGAAGAAATAAGGCACAGTCTTAAGTCCCGTAAGGCAATCACTCAGCCGGTACTGGATTATCTGAAAGACAAATGAGCTTTTTACTTCTATCGGTTGATCACATTATAGCGATTCATGATGAGGTGTTAGAGCCAAACGAGCTTCAAGGAATGGCTGGCGATAAGTCACTCGAAGGTGCGTTGTCTAGAGTAGATAACCGGCTCAAGTATGGCCTCATAGAGGATATTTATTCGCTAGCTGCGTCCTACGCAACGGCTATTTCTCAGGCTCATTGCTTTAATGACGGAAATAAACGCACGGCATTTCAGGTGATGGACCTCATTCTCGATTTAAATGGAATTCATGCGATTTGGGATGTAGAGGAGGTGGGGCAAAAAATAGTGTTACTGTCGCAATCTAAGCTTGATGAGACTGATCTTGCCCAATGGCTTCGGCGAGTGGTTGTGTAAATACACAGCATCTCTTGAAGCACGATAACAGTATTTATCGCACGCTAAACGCTTTGGCTTCGTTTTGTTATTTTTTGATCTAACTGATCTTTCGCAGCTGATTAAACGCCCGCTGCTCATAGCGTACTAATTTTCGATGCGCCTCGAACTTCTCATACAGTAAGCCCGGAAGATCATTATCCTTTCCCACCTGCTTAGCGAGCAAAGCAACAATCGCAGTGCGCTCCGCTTGAGTGACACCAGACCCTGGCTGGTCTAGTTCAAGTACAAACTCCCCCACCACCTCAATCGACATATTACCCAGACGATCTTCATTCAGCCTGTCTGTATAGGCCGCATGCTTTGCCGCGATCACCTGACGGGAACTAGACAGCGCCTCAGCTAACGCCTGAGACTGGGCACCCGAGTAACCGCTATTGATTAACTCTTGCGCGTAGGATTGGAATTCAGGCGTGAGGTATACATTAACAGGGAGAGAATTTGGCGAAGCATTTGATGCCGATACTAAGGAGGCGCTGAGGCCATGTTTGGCGGAATTTTTTGCACTGCGAAGCTTACCCTCACCCGTCAAAGGACCTGTGGATTTTTGCGCGTTCGCCCTATTGGCGACTAACTTCTCGACGCTGATCTTCATAGGTCTGCTCAACACGTTGCATAAGCTGCTCGATCTCGACCGCCATTTTTTTAAGCAGTTGCGGCGCAAATCGAACCGACTCATAAGCCTGCATCACTAAGCGCATATTCTTAAATTGGCGTTCGATTAAGCGATCAATCACTTCTAATTCTTTAATGCTCTTGCGAACCGCCTCCGCCCTTAGCGAGGTAAGATTATAGCCTTTTGAACCCAATGTACTATCAAGATAAGTCTGGTCTTCAGGCTCAACAATCCCACCACTCCATGATTTGAATAATGCCTCAAACACACGCAACGAGGTCTTTTCGAGACCTACCAAGACATTTCGACGATCTACTAAGCAGTTAGCCATTGTCATAACAATTAAGTGGTCTTTATCTTTTTGATAGGTCTTTACCCACCAAATCGAATCCGCCACCTGACGCACCAACTCACCCAGAACGCCACTGGGTGAATCATAGCTAGCCACAATCTCATTAACATGTTCAATATACTCAGGCAGCTGGCTATAACTAGCCTGCTGAGGTAGTTTGATATCCTTTGATGCCGTCATGTCAACAACCCATCATTTATTTAGACACATGTAGCGTGACGCCCGGATTAACTAAGGGATCGCCCGTAAATTCAATACCGGCTGATTCTAGCGTTTTTTTTATCATCATCAATACAGTCGTATTAGCAGAAGGAATTCCCTTCTGCATCTCATATCGCCGAATGGTAGCAGGGCCGACCCCGCTAACCTTCGCAAGCTCAGCAGCACTCCAATTAAGCATAGACCGGCCAGCCTTTATTTGACTAGTAGAGATCATTTATATATCATTACCAATGTATATTACATCATTATGTGGATTTATTAACTAAAGGTAACAATACCATGATTGACGATATCTTAGCGAAATTTGATGGCGCCTTTGCAGAAAATACCATCAGGGCCTACAGGTCTGATTTCATCCAATACCAAACCTGGTGTTCAAACAATAAACTAAAACCTATTCCCGCTTCAGCAGATGCTAAGGCAATTTATGTAGACTATCTTAGCTATATAAACAAAAGCGCCACCATCCGTCGAAGAATAAATAGCCTGGGAACAATACTAAAACTCTCGAAAAACAACGATCCCACCAAAGACCCGGAAGTAGTGCTTGCCCTAAAACGCATGCACCGGAAAATTGGTAGAGCACAGGAACAGGCCGCACCGCTCACTAAAATACTACTCAACCAGCTACTGGATAATTGCGACAACAGCATTAGAGGTATAAGAAATCAAGTACTGCTCCGATTGGGCTATGAAACGATGCGTAGGCGCGCTGAACTCTGCGCCTTCAAATTTGAAGATATTTCAAACACCCCAAGCGGAAACCCTATTATCAAACTAAACTTTTCCAAAACCGATCAATATGGGGTAGGCAAAGTACTACCCATAAGTGAAGACCTAGCAACTGTTTTACATCTATGGAGAGAGATCTTAGGAACTGGCGGCTATATTCTCAGGTCGATGGCCCACCATGGTGAAATAGGAGAAAATCTAAATCCCACGAGTGTCAGTACTATAGTGAAGGGACTGGAAAAACCTCAAGGCAGCTTCTAGGTAACAGTCGCTTACTAGTCGTTCGTTTAGGGTGGGTGCAGAACTTAATTTATTGGTACGAGGCGAAGTTTTAGAAAAGACAATGTTTAGAGGAGGATAGCAGAGCGACTCTACGGCAATGAAATATCTAAGAAACTGGACGTATTAAATTAACTTTGATTATATATTCCACCTAATACAATTTTTATTCCATCTCGCCAATTAGATGGGGCTATGTCGAAAGTCTGTTGAATCTTTAAACATTCTAATACAGAAAAAGCAGGTCGAGTAGCGCGAGTCGGGTATTCTGTTGTAGTAATGGAAACAATACTATTAGGTATTCTTAACCCAAAGGCTTTTGCTTCTGCAAAAATCCCCAGAGCAAAGTCATACCAAGAACAAGGCAGATCACCGCAATAATGAAATATTCCTGAAGCTGATTTTTTTGAAGCCAGACGAGGCAACATAAAAACAATAGCTTTCGCTATATCCTGGGCATAGGTCGGACAACCTATCTGATCTCCAACAACTCTTAATTCGTCACAATCAGTCCCCAACCGCAGCATTGTTTTTAAAAAATTGTTACCATACTCACTGAATACCCATGCCGTTCGAATAATTATGTGGTTACAGCCAGACTTCGTGATCGCTATCTCACCATTAAGCTTTGAGCCACCGTATATACCTTGCGGATTGGTTTCATCATCCTCGCGATAAGGTTTAGTAGCTGTTCCATCAAACACATAATCAGTGGAAACATGAATAAGCCAGGAATCAAGCGCCTCGCAGACATTCGCTAACTTGGCAACTGCTCTGTGATTAATTAAATTAGCCATTTGTTTATCATCCTCCGCTTTATCAACGGCTGTGTAAGCACCGGCATTAATCACTATATCAGGCTTAATTGATGACACGTTTTTGCTTAAAGAATACAGGTCACCTAAATCGAAATCAGCACGTGATGCATAAACAACCTGGTAATCAGTCTTAATCAACTGATCATACAAGCAAAGGCCAAGTTGCCCTTTACTCCCTAAAACGAGTACTTTCATACTTCTAGATCAGCTAATTTATTGGCATTGATGTCTTTATCAGACAGAATAGGATTCTCTACTGGCCAGCCAATAGCTAAATCAGGATCATTCCACAAAATACTTCCTTCATCCAAAGGATCGTAATAATCCGTGCATTTATACTCAAAATCAGCGATCTCAGAAAGTACTACAAAGCCATGGGCAAATCCTGGCGGAACCCAAAGTTGTTTCTTGTTTTCTTCAGATAGAATAACACCTACCCATTCCCCGAAAGTACTTGAGCCCTTTCGAATATCAACAGCAACGTCATAAACCTCACCCCTGACGACGCTGACTAACTTACCCTGGGGTTTGGTTTTCTGAAAATGCAGCCCACGTAACACTCCCTTTGAAGAGCGCGAATGGTTATCTTGAACAAAGGCCATCTCAATTCCGGCGTCACGCGCATATCTATCAACTTGATAGGTTTCTAAGAAAAATCCACGCGCATCACCAAACACTTTAGGTTCAATAATTACGCAATTTTGAAGTTTAGTCTGAATGACATTCACTTATAACCACCTGCTACCTTTTTTAAATACTCACCATACTGTGTTTTCATAAGCCTATCCGCCTGAATTAATAAACTGTCCTTGGAAATCCAACCTTGCTGGAACGCAATTTCTTCTAGACAAGCGACTTTTAACCCCTGGCGATGCTCTATTGTTTGTACGAACTGACTCGCTTCTAACAATGAATCATGAGTACATGTATCCAACCAGGCGAAACCGCGACCTAGAAGTTGTACCGTTAAATCACCCCGTCTTTGATATAAATTATTCACATCAGTAATTTCAAGTTCACCACGATGAGATGGCTTGATGTTTTTAGCAATTCCAACAACATCGTTATCATAAAAATATAATCCCGTTACGGCATAGTTTGATTTTGGATGAGAGGGCTTTTCTTCTATAGTTTCAGCCTTTCCCTCGGAGTTAAAACTAACTACTCCAAAATCTGAAGGATCATCAACATGATAGCCAAATATCGTAGCACCATTATGTTTTGAAGTTGCGCTTACTAATTTATCAGAAAATTTCTCTCCATAGAAAATATTATCGCCTAGAACTAAAGCAACATTATCAGTACCAATAAAATTTTCTCCTATATGAAATGCTTGAGCTAACCCATCAGGACTCTTTTGG